>NZ_CP021914.1 GCF_002814095.1 Sagittula sp. P11 | reverse complement strand
ATCAGAGAAGAGGTCACCAGCGACAAAAGCGCCACCCCAAGCACCGCGCCGAAGATCGAGCCCTGCCCGCCCTTGAGCGAGGCGCCCCCGATCACCGCCGCGGCGATCACGTTCAGCTCCATGCCGACGCCGAACTGCGGCGTGGCCGAGCCGAAGCGCGCCATGAAGATCACGCCCGCGAGGCCCGTCAGGGTGGAACACAGCACCGTCACCCAGAAGATCACGCGCTTGGTACGGATACCGGAATACTCGGCGGCCTTCTCGTTCGACCCGGTATAGAAGATCGTCCGGAACTTCGCGGAACGGCGCAGCAGGAAGTCGAAGACCACCGCCAGCACGATGAAGATCAGAACCACCACCGGCAGGCCACCAAGACTGCCCTGCCCCACGAACTTGAACTCGGGCGGCAGGCTGAACAGCGACAGCGGCGTGCCCTTGGTGATCAGAAGGCACAGGCCCCGCACGATCACCATCGCAGCCAATGACGCGATGAATGCGACAGCCCGACACGCACCACGAAGAGGCCCATGGCCGCGCCGACCCCGCCGCCGCCGCGACCCCCGCCGCAGAGGCAAGCCAGGGGTCCAGCCCCATCAGGAACAGCTTGCCCGCGACCACCATCGCAAGGCAGACCACCGATCCAACCGACAGGTCGAGCCCGCCGACGATCAGCAGCACCGTCATGCCGATGACCACGATCCCTTCGATGGAAAAGCTGAGGAAGATGGTCCGGAAGTTCGACCAGGTCAGGAAATAGGGGCTGGCGAAGCTCATCACGATACAAAGCGCAAGAATGATGCACAGCAGCCCCATCTCGCGCATGCCCGCGAACCTGCGCAGGGCGCCGGGGGGGCGGGTGTGGGTCATGCCGCCGGAAAGGCTGGTCTCGCTCATGCTGCGTCTCCTTGAATGTGCAGGCCCGAGGCAAGGTGGATGATAGCCTCTTCGGTCATCTCGTCGGGGCCCAGTTCACCTGTGATCTCGCCCTCGTGCAGGACGACAATGCGGTCGCTGAGCCCGATCAGCTCGGGCAGTTCGGACGAGATCACCACGACGCCGACGCCCTGCTCGCAAAGCTCGCGCAGGATGGCGTGGATCTCGGATTTGGCGCCGACGTCGACGCCGCGCGTCGGCTCGTCCAGGAAAACCACTTTCGGGTTCACCGACAGCATCCGCGCCAGCGCGACCTTCTGCTGGTTGCCACCTGACAGGGTGCTCGGCGGGTCCTCGGGCTTGCCGGCCTTGAGCCGCAGGCGGCGACCCAGCGTCTCGGCCTGTGCGGTTTCCGCGGCGCGGTCAACAAGGCCCGCCTTCGTCACCTGGCTCAGGCGCAGCGACGAGACGTTCATCGAGATCGGCAGGTCGAGGAACAGCCCCTCGCCCTTGCGATCCTCGGAAACGTAGACCAGACCGCGCTCCAGCGCGGCGGAGAAATCAGGAATCTCCACCGGCTCGCCCATCAGACGGACGGTCTTGGAGCTGCGGCGCAGCCCGCATATCGCCTTGGCCAGTTCGGACCGGCCCGCGCCGATCAGCCCGCCAATGCCCAGGATCTCGCCCTCGCGCAGGCTCAGAGAAACGTTGTTCAACACGCCGCAGGTCACGCCCTCGACCTCGAGCAGCGGCCGGCCCGCGGGCTGCGTCGCCTTGGCGGGGTAAAGGTGGGAAATCTCGCGCCCGACCATGTTGTTCACGACCTCTGCGGGTCGTCTCGGGATGTTCAGGCAGGTGACGTATTCACCGTCGCGGAACACCGTGACACGGTCGCAGTGATCGAAGATCTCAGCCATGCGGTGCGAGATGTGGATGATGCCCAAGCCCCGCTCTCGCAGTCGGTGCACGATGCGGAACAGCTTCTCTGTCTCCGCCTCGGTCAGCGCGGAGGTCGGCTCGTCGAGGATCAGGATGCGTGCATCCAGCGTCAGCGCCTTGGCGATCTCGACAAGCTGCTGGTTCGAGATGCTCAGATCGCCCACCTTCGCGGCGGGATCGACGTCGCAGAGTTCCTCCAGAACGGTCTTTGCCTTGCGCTCCAGCGCGGCGAAGTTCATCAGACCGCCGCGTGGCGGTGGCGCTCATGAAGATGTTCTCGGCCACGCTCACGTCGGGCAGAGCGCGATTTCCTGGTGCACGAAGCCGATGCCGAGCGCCTGCGCCTCCAGCGGTGAGCGGATGCGGCGCAGCTTGCCGTCGACACGGATCTCGCCCGCGTCCGGCTGCTGTATCCCGTCGACGATCTTCATCGTGGTGGACTTGCCCGCGCCGTTCTCGCCAGCGGGCGTGGATCTCTCCGGCGCGCAGCTCGAAGGAGACATCGCGCAGCGCCTTCACCGCACCGAAGCTCTTCGCGATGTTGCTCAGTTGAAGAAGGGGCGGCATGGCAGCCTCCGGGATTGGCGGGGATGGTGTGTTCGGCGGATCGGTGGAAACCGATCCGCCGGGAGGAGCCGCGCCGTCAAAGGGGGAGGACGCGGACTGGACCGAGGAGGCTTACCCCTCGATGCCGCGGGTGCCGCGCTTCTTGAGGTACTTGTCCCAATAGAAGCTTTCGGCGTTGTCCTGCGTCACGACAGAGTAACCGTTGTCGAGCACCGGGATACCCATCGGGTTGAACCCGGCCTCGGCGTGGTCGTTCATCGGATCGATCAGCTCCGGGTGTTTGGCCAGCCACAGGAGCAGGAAGCCGTAATAGCCCTGCGTGCCCTGGTTGGGGTTGATCGCACCGAACATCTCGCCCGCCTTGATCATGTCGAGCACCGACGCGTTCACGTCGACCGACATCACGCGGATGCTGCCGCCCGCTTCCTTGGCCGCCTGCGCAGCGCCCATCGCCGAGGAAGCCTCCGGCATGAAGACCGCACCCAGATCGGGATTGGCCTGCGCGAGGCTCAGCACCGCCTGATAAGCCTTGTTCGGGTCCTGCCCGGTGGACGCCCGGCCGACCAGCTCCATATCCGGCCAGTTGGTCTCCATCTCTTCGATGAAGGCGGCGACGCGGCGGTCGTGGTTGTCCTGGCCGGGGTTCTCCAGCACGGCGTACTGGCCCTTGCCACCCATGTCCTCGGCGATCTGCTGCGCGGCCACGCGGCCTTCGCGGGCGTTGTCGGAGGTCACATAGGACACCCGATTGGAGTTCGGGCTGTCGGCGGCAAAGGTCACGACGGCGGTGCCCTGCTCGATGCGCGGTTGATCGGCTCGACAAAGGGATCGGGGTTCATCGGGTGCAGCAGGATTCCGGCGGGCTGTTTCGCCAGCGCCTGCTCGAAGGTGGCGATCTGCTTGTTGACGTCATACTCCGGCGTGCCGGTGTAATCCGCCTCGCATCCGAACTGATGCGCGGCCTGCTTGAACATCTCGTAGACCGGGAACCAGTATTCCACGCCCGAAACCATCACGTTCATCACGTAGGTCTCGCCCGGCTCGCAGCGGAACGGGCTGGTTTCCCAAGGCGTATCGGCATCTTGCGCAAGCGTTACAGTCGCGCTGGCCATGACAATAGAGGCGGCTGCCGCCGCGAAATATCTGGTCTTCATCGGATGTCCTCCCTGGGCCGGGACCGAAAACTCCTCAGTCAGCACCGGCGTTTCACCGGCCCGAAGATGCGGAGGAGGCCCCTGCCTGTCAATAAAATCCTGAGGTAAGAAATATATTTCACGTCGCTGCGACGCGGCGGGTCATGGCGGGGGTTCGAAAGGGTCCAGTCGCTTTGGGCCGTCCGTTTGCTGGCTTGTTTTGTCCTGAAACAAGCGCCAGCGCGGCTGCCTCGTTCCACGTATTGTAAAAGCGCATTTACTTGCCGCAGGCGGGACTCTGGTCCGGACGCCTGAGTGTGGAAGGTCCGCATCTGCATGCGGGTGCCCGGCGACGGAAGTCTGGACCGCTTGTGGGCAAGGATGGTGCTGCGCGGCTCCGACAGCGCCGGTGTTGCCGGGCTGGCGTTCACCAAGGGCCGCACATGTCTTCAGGCGATTTGCAGCGCCCCCCGGTCGCCTCGGCCGGGCAATCCGGCAGGGGCGACGGGGTTCATCCTGTACGGGGCCGGATCACGCAGTCGTCACCTTGGGGTGCAGCACACGCGGGGCGCCGATCTCGACCCGCTCGTACAGGTCCTTGACGTGTTCGTTGGTCAGCCGCGCGCAGCCGTTCGACACGGCGCTGCCAATGGTCGAGGGCGCGTTGGTGCCGTGGATGCGCAGGTAGGTGTCGCGCCCCGCGTCGTCGTAGAGATAGAGCGCACGGGCACCGAGGGGGTTGTTCGGCCCGCCCTTCATGCCGTCCTTGTACTGCGCGTATTTGCCCGGATCGCGGCGGATCATCGACTGGGTCGGCCGCCACCACGGCCATTTCGCCTTGCGAGCCACGGTGAACACACCGGCCTCGTACAAGCCCTTGCGTCCGACCCCTACGCCGTAGCGGATCGCCGCACCGCCCTCCCCCATCAAGTACAGGTAGAACTCGTCCGGTACGACGTGGACCTCGCCGGGCAACCAGTCCATGCGCCCGGTGTGGACGGCGGTCGGGTTGAACCGTTCCGGCAGCTTGACCGGATGCGCCAGCGCCAGTCGGGGCGCAACCAAGGCGGCCGCTCCGGCGACGAGCAGAGTTCGGCGAGTCAATTGAGTCATGGGCGCTCCTTTCCTGTGCCAAACCACAACACCTGCCGCCCGGGCCGGAAGGGGAGTCACACCTGCGTGAGGGCTGCGCGCAAAGCGCCGTTTGTTCCCGGAAAAACACGATTTCTGGCCAAATCGGGCCGCGCGTCGGAACCTTTCCACACCCGATGTTCGTTTTCCCGATGAACCTTTCTCAGACGGAGCGCCACCCATGCACTACACACGTTTCTTTCTGATGATCGGCACATCGACTGTCGTGATGTTCGTTCTGATGTACCTGAACACCTACCTGATGGGGCATGTCTTCTTTTCCGAAACGCGGGCCTACATGGCCGTTCTGATGGGGGCGGTGATGGCCTTTGTCATGCTGTCCTTCATGCTGGGCATGTACACCAACAGACTGGCCAATATCGCGATCTTCACCGGTTCGATCATTGCCTTCGTTCTCAGCCTCTGGCTCGTACGCAGCCAGGTCACGGTGCAGGACCGGTCCTTCATGCGTGCGATGATCCCGCACCACTCGATCGCCATCATGACCTCGTCGCGGGCCGAGCTGACCGATCCGCGGTGCAGACGCTGGCCGAGGACATCGTCTACGCGCAGGACAAGGAAATCGCCGAAATGCGCTACCTGATCTCCGACATTTCCGCCAATGGCGAGGCCGCCCCGAAAGAGCCTGTTGCCGCTCCGGAGGTGGTCGACGCGCAGCAGGCCCTGTCCACCGAGGTCGTCGCCAAGGTCGATCCGGAATTCCTGACCGGAGACGATATCGCCAAGGTTCTGCCCGAAGGCGAAAGCTGCCGGTTCACCTACACGGCCTCCAGCCCTGCCGTTCTGGCGGTTGGTGCCGATGCGGCCGTGATGAAGATCAGCGGCGATCTTGTGCAGCTCGACCTGCAGTCCGACGACACAGCCACTGCCCGTTTTGCCGCGGACCCGCTGAACGCGGAAATTCGCAAGGGTGACGATCTCTCGGACATGATCGTGACGGCGGGCGAGGACTACACGGCCGGCTTCCGCGGTCAGTACAGCTGCAATGGGGGTCAGTGAGACTGGGGTCTGCAACTTCGGTTGTCAGGCTCAGGACCCATTGATTTCAGCGGAAGGGCTTGATTCATCGCGCGGAAAACTGAGCCGTGACATGTCTGATGTCTTTCTTGCTCAGGGATGCGCAGACGGCGCGTTTGGAAGCATACGTCCCGAAGTCCCACGGCAAGCCGCGTGCCGACGACCGGCGTATCCTGAACGGAATTATCTTAATAAATATCAATGGGTTGCGCCGAAGGGGTGCACCGAAGGAGTATGGTCTGCACAAGTCTCTCTACGATGTTTGGACGCGCTGGAGCGATAAAGACATCTTTGGACAGACGCTGGCCAGGTTCGCCGACCGGATTGCCAACGGAAACACTTGGCCTCGCCGTCAGGATGCGGAGTTTTTCCTCTCGTCGCTCACGCAAATGATCAGGGACAACTTCTCCTCTAGGTTTGCTCCTCTTGAAGTCCACCTAGAACACCCTGCCCCCGAGGATCCGCAACCGCTCGAACGGATGTTCCGCGCGCTGGTTCGCTATCTAAAACCGATCAATCGCCTGATCATCGCCCGTCCGGACGCCCATCGCGTTTCCGCCATGAGGAGCAAGGGCTGCTTGCGACACGCGAGCGCCAAGTGCGCGACCTCATCGGCGAAGCGACCCCGGCCCTCGACACGACATCCGCAGCCCGCGCAGTGATCGACGCCAACCTGGGCATCTCCGCCATCACGCTCGACCGGGTGGCTGCGGCGCTGCATCTCGGGCCGCGCACCCTGCAAAGGCGGCTGGCCGCCGAAGGCACAAGCCTGCGCGCCCTTCTCGACCAGGTGCGCCATGCCCGTGCCACCCGGCTCCTCGCGCAGCCCGGCCCTCAGGTCGGACTGGTCGCTCAGCTTCTGGGATACACCGATCCGACTGCGTTCCGGCAGGCATGGCGCGGCTAGACCGGAGAAGCTCCATCGAAATTGCGCTGCGACTGACGGCAAACGGGGCATATTCACGTTCCATCAGTCGCGCTGACACTATCCTTCCTGCGGCACCTTTGAACCGGACCCTTGCTCTTGACGATCGACGACCCGAAGCACCTGAAAACCGATTGGCCTTTTTTTTGCTGGGTCAGCCAGGTCAATTCCGCTTTCGCGGATAATCTGGAGCGCCGCATCCGGCGCATGGGCATAGATATCCCGCGCTTGCGTGCCATGACGAGCGTTTAAAAGGATCAGTATCTTTCGGTCTCCGAAATCGCCGGGTTCTCGGCGCAGATACTTTATGCGACGACCAAGGTGATCCAGCGGATGATCAAGGACGAACTGGTCCGCAACCCGTGTGTGCCCGACCGATGGCAGGGTCACCGAGGTGTGCCTGACCGAAATGGGCGACCGGCTGCGCAAACTTACGCTCGCCGAAGCCCGCACCATCTACGACCAGACCTTCGCTGGGATCACGCCCGAAAAGGTGGCCAACCAGAGCAAAGCCCCCTACCCCACCGATGGCGAACACGCGAAACTGGCGCAGCGCTCAGTTTAACCACGGCTCTTCCCGTTCTGGATCCAGCTTCACGCGCGTCCTCTCGTGGACCGAGATCGGCAAGGGTCGAGATATCCGCCCCAATCGGGGTGCAATTGATTGAGTGCGAAACGGTCTCGGGCAGACGCACCTTTAGCCAACTAACTGCTATCAGAATGATGCCCAGATGCGACCGCACGTCCCGTGATTTCGCCGGTTAGTACGACCGAACGCACCCTGTACCGCGGCAAGTTTACAGCTGTAAACTTCAGGGACGTGCCGGAAGTCATTGAAGGTTCGGGTGAAATAGTCTCTGTTTTGTCAAAAAAATATTGACTTAGAGCCCTGAATCGAACCTTTTATCCCCAAGTGGCGCGAAAAAGGCCACATTCTGGAAATTGGGGCAACTACATGATTCCGGTGACACCGCTCGACGCAGACCGCCCGTCGGAGCTGGCAACAGACATATCAGAGCGTCTGACCAGCGCAATACGCGAACATCTCCTTTCGGCGTTCGCACCCGACAACACCAAATCCTTGCGCTCCTTTTCCGCCCCTGAGGCCGCGGACCTGCTGGGTGTGTCCGGACAGTTCATGCGCAAGGCCCACGCCGAAGGCACGCTGCCCGAACCCACCGATGTCCGCGGCGGACGTCGCTACTATAACGTCCGGGAACTGTGGGACGCCCGCCGCATTCTCGAAGGGATGTCCCGCAAGAAGGGTCGTTACCTGCCGGGCCGCCGCGATGGCGACAAGCTGCAGGTCTGGCAACTGATGAACTTCAAGGGCGGCTCTTCGAAGAGCACCACCACGATTCACCTGGCCCACTACCTCGCGCTTCACGGCTACAAGGTGCTGGCCATCGACCTGGACCCCCAGGGTTCGCTGACATCCATGTGCGGCATAAGCCCCGAGATCGAGTTCGACGGTCTCACGATCTACGATGCCATCCGTTACGACAATCCCGTCCCTTTGGCGGATGTCATCAAGGAAACCTATTTCCCCGGCCTGTCCCTGGCCCCTTCCCGCCTGTTGCTCTCGGAATTCGAAACGGAGTCCGCGGTGCACTCGGCACCGGACCAGCCATTCTTCACACGAATTCGGAGCGCGCTGGAACAGGTGGAAGCCGACTACGACATAGTCCTCATGGACAGCCCGCCACAGCTCGGGTTTCTCACAATTTCGGGCATGGCAGCGGCGACATCACTGATCGTTCCGTTGACTCCATCGATGCTCGACGTGTCCTCTACCGCTCAGTTCATGGAACTGGTCGGAGCCTACATGGGCGTGATCGAGGACGCCGGCGCGAAGCTTCATTACGACAACTTCCGGTTCCTAATAACCCGCGACGAACCCACCGACGTGCCGTCTCAGCAACTGACCTCCTTCATGCGCGCACTGTTCCAAGAGCGGGTGATGTCGTCGACGGCGTTGAAATCGACGGCGATCAGCGACGCGACAATGCTCAAGCAGTCGATTTACGAGGTCGTCCGCTCCGACATGACTCGCGCCACATATGACCGCGCCAAGCAATCCATGGATGCCGTGGGGCACGAGGTGGAAACGATGATCCAGAAAGCATGGGGACGTAACTGATGGCACGGAAATCCCTCGGCAGCATGTCCGGAATCGCAAGCACCATCGCACGCTCCAGCCCACAGGCTGGCGCAAAAGACCGGCCCGCCCGCAGCAGCGCACCCGCGCTCGGGGCACTTCAGGGGTCACTGTCGGCCATTCGTGAGATCGACCCCGCCCAGATCGACGACTGGGGCCCGAAGGATCGCATGGAGGCGTTTACAGTTGTAAACTCCGACGACGATGCCGAAGGTTTCGAAGCCCTGAAAGACAGCATACGCGACGGGGGTCAGCAGGTACCGATCCTCGTCCGCCGTGCGCCAGTCGACGGCCGGTACGAGGTGATCTACGGTCGTCGACGCCTTCAGGCCTGTCGTGACCTTGGGCTGAAGGTCCGTGCCAACGTGCAGGATCTCGACGACGCGGCGGCATTGCTGGCAAAGGGGCTTGAGAATGCGGCCAGGCGCAACCTTTCGTTCTACGAAAAGGCGCGCTTTGCTGCCGTGATCCAGGTCGCCGGGCATGACACAAAGACGACCCGGCAGGTCCTGGGCCTGACCGCTTCCGGGTTGTCGCACCTCACGAAGGTCACCGACAACGTGCCGGACGACGTTGGTGACATCATCGGCGCTGCGCCGAAATCCGGGCGTCCGAAGTGGACGGCTTTGGCCGATGCATTCATCGCAAAGAAGGTCACAGCATCCACCGCGCTGGCCATCCTGAAGAAGATCGATCCCCAATCGACCTCAGATGAACGGCTCGACCGCTTGCTGAAAGAGATCGCCCGCCGCGGCGCCCGACCGGCACAGCTGCGAGAATCGATGCCGGTCGATGGTGTGACCGTGAAGTCCGGCCGTGGCGCCGTTTCGGTTTCGATTTCCAAGGCCGGCGTCAATGCCGCATTCGGAAAGTGGCTCGACGACAACATCGACGAGATCATCAAGGAACAATACCGCGCGTTTACAACTGTAAACGACGCCGACTGAAACTGAGGAAGAGCAGAAAGGAGGATGCACCGCAAAGAAAAACCCCCGAAACCGGAGGCTTCGAGGGCTGTAGCGCACTAAGCGCCCTTAGCTTGACACCTAAAGGTTAGCAGCACTCGAATCAGTGAACAAGAAAAAACCGCACCGGTGCGGACGGTATTTCTTTGCCTGCTGGCGCGACATGACCCCAATCAACGATTTTGCCCCCAGGGGCGCAAACCCGTCGCACTCTGCGGCAGGGCAGGGCGGAGCTTTGCCCGAACGACCCAAACACAGACCCGACAAGTGGACACTTTTACGCGCAGTGGAACAGGCACGCGAACCGCTCGGCTTAAAAGCCACTCCACTGAACCTGTTACGCGCAATGCTGTCGTTCATGCGAGACGACTTCATTTCGCCACACGCAGAGGATTCGCACATCTGCTTCGCCTCGAACGCAGCCCTGGCAGAACGCGCGCATGTGAGCGTCCAGACCGTGGAACGCCATATTACCCGCCTTGTTGGTTTGGGTCTGGTGACGCGTCATGCCGCCGGAAACAACAAACGGTGGGCACGTCGAGACCGGCAGGGCAGGGTGGTGCTTGCCAGCGGTCTGTCACTCCTCCCGCTTCTTGAGCGTCACACCGAGCTCGCTGAGCGCGCTGAAGCCTACACACGCCAGAAAGAACGACTGACGCTCCTCCGGGACCGCTGCGTCCTTGCCCTGTCCCACCTGAAATCCATCCTGAGCAAGGCCAGGGCCAACGTCCACGATCTCTGCCAGCACGCTGCGCGCATCCTCCGCCGCAAACCTGTCGAAGAGCAACTGACCGAACTCCTCGACGCTTTAAAGGTGGAAAAGTCATGTATTGGCGAAACCGGAACACACAAAACGCGGGGCAGTGACACCTCGGATGAGGGGCACAAAGAAACAAATATGAACCCTAGTGAAGAAGCTCCAACCTTTGAGGACAAACCTCTCTCCGAAAGAGAGGTCACCGCTGCATTCCCTACACTTTGCCTGGAGTTGCGGAGTGCCAGGAACAATGCAGACTGCAAGGAAAGGATGGACTTGATCGCGAGCTACCTCGGTCTTGGACAGGTCTGGCAAACCGTCAACTCCATGGGCCCAAGTCTGGCGTTCATGCTCCTTGGTTACGTTCTGGAACGCCAGGACAGGATACAGAGCCCCAGACGGTATGCCATGAGACTTGTTCGTGACCTCCAATCAGGCACCATGCTTCCACTTGACCTTTTGCCAACGACAGCGCCGAAGGACCTGCATTCTCGATCGTCAATGGCTCTGGCATAGCGGTCATGGCTCGTGGAAGAACGTCCGCGCTATTGGCATGAGTCAGCAGCCAGTGGGCGAACCTTGTCTGACTGAAGTAACGTGACAGAGATTTCCTCCGATGCGGTGAGGTAGTGACCTGCCACTGAACTTTCATCCAGCCACGACCGGAGCCCGGTTAGTGTTTACGCCGGTTGGCGCAGGTTGAGCAATCGCCCGGCGCGCGGAGCTTTCATCTCGCGCAGCGGGGCGGGCGATTGCGGTGGTCAGGGTCCGCGCGTAGGCAGCCGGGGTCTGGTAATCCAAGGCCGAATGGGGGCGCTCGGTGTTGTAGTCCGTAGCCCAGGCTGCGATCACGATCCGCGCATGGGCCAGATTGCGGAACATGGTCTCGTTGAGCAGCTCGTCGCGCATCCGGCCGTTGAAGCTTTCGACGAAACCGTTCTGCATCGGCTTGCCCGGCGCGATGTAGTGCCATTCGACCCGGTGCTCGGAACACCACCGCAGGATCGCGTTACTGGTCAGCTCCGTCCCATTATCGCTGACAATCATGCCGGGCTTGCCGCGGCGCTCGATCAGGGCCGTCAGTTCACGCGCGACACGGCGCCCTGAGATCGAGGTGTCCGGGATCGCCGCCAGGCATTCCCGGGTGACGTCGTCGACCACGTTGAGCACGCGGAAGCGCTGGCCGTTGGCGAACTGGTCATGGACGAAATCCAATGACCAACGGGCGTTCGGTCGCGCCTCGACCAGGATCGGTGCCCGCGTTCCGACCGCCTTGCGCCGCGCCTTCCGCTTGCGCACCGTCAGCCCTTCTTCGCGGTAGAGCCGATAGATCCGATTGATCCCCGAGGGCTCGCCCTCGCGGCGCAGCAGCACGAACAGGCGCCGGTAGCCGAACCGCCGACGCTCGTTGGCCAGGTCCCGCAACCGGCCGCGCAGAACCGTGTCCGGCGCGCGCTGAGATCGATAGCGGATCATCGTGCGATCCGCGCCGACGATGTGGCAGGCCCGCCGTTCCGACAGGCCATGCTCAGCCTGAAGATAGGCGACGACTTCGCGCTTCACCGCGGGCCCTACCACTTTTTTGAAACCAGATCCTTCATCGCCGCCAGATCCAGCATCTGTTCGGCCAGAAGCTTCTTCAACTTGGCGTTCTCATCCTCAAGCGCCTTCAGCCGCTTGGCCTCTGATACCGTCATGCCACCGAACTTGGCCTTCCAGTTGTAGAAGGTGCCTTCCGACATGCCGTGCTTGCGGCATAGATCGGCGCACTTCGCGCCGGCCTCATGCTCGGCCAGGATGCCGATGATCTGCTCGTCCGTGAATCTCGTTCGCTTCATTGTCCGTCCTCAGGTTGGGCCGGACTCTAATCGACGGTGGAGGAAAAATCCCGTGGCAGGTCAGCGTGGATAAGCAGGGCAAGGTCGACCGGGCAGCACAAAAGGTTCCTGACCACAAGAACCGTTCACAGGTACTTGGTCGGGACGGCCGTCGTGAACTTCATTTCTTCCATGGAGATCATGCCATTGACCATGGTGAAATCCAGCTTGTCGACCATTCGTTTGTAGACCGCGTCATAGGCGGTCACGTCGGGGACCACGACCTTCAGAATATAGTCGACTGTGCCGGTCAGGCGGTAGGCCTCGATGATTTCGGGGATCTCGTCGATCAGGGTCCGGAAGCGGTCTATCCAGTCCTTTTCGTGGCGCGGCGTGCTGATGCCGATGAAGACCGTCATCGGCACCTTGGCCATGGCGTGATCGACAATGGCCACGCGCTTGGAGATCAGACCCGCTTCCTCCATGCGCTTGATCCGCCGCCAGCACGGGGTCGGCGTCAAACCGACGGCTTCGGCAATGACACTGATCGGCACGTCGCTGTTGACCTGTATCATGTCGAGGATCTTGCGGTCGAGTGCGTCGAACGTGATCTGGTCAGACGGCTTCGCGGGGGTGCGTGTCGTCTTCGGCTGGGTCATCGCGCGATGAACTCGACAATTGTGCCTGCGGCATGGGCCGGGCCCACTGCCGTGCCTTGATCTGTCTTGATCCACGGGATCCCGGCAGCATCCAGCACCTCACGCGCCGTGTCCTTGTCGCGCACTTTCACCTGCAGGACGTCGAACGCTCCGTCGGGCAGGGCATCGAGATCCAGTCCCCGGTATTTTTCGGCCAGTACATCCGGCGAAAGTAGTGTCAGGTGGGCAGAGTTTTCGCCGGTGAGCACGACGACGCCATCGTCAGTGGTCGTCACCCGACCATTCGCCCAAAGCCGGGCAAAGCGTTCGGCATCCTCTTGCGGTGTGTCGCTCTTTGCGACGACGCCGGCGAGCCCGCAGGCGGTGTTGGCGTGGTCGAGGAGTTTCGGCAGCCAAACGGTGTCCGGGGTCCGGTGCTGGCACATGAAGACGGTGCCGCGGGGCACCTCTTCGGGTGCGAAATGGAGGATTGAGAACGCCGCTACTCCCGTGCTGCCGCCGGGCAGATCGACCGGCCGTTCGAAGTCGTTGAGGCCGACCGTGGCGATGCCCATTGCGTCAAGGGCGGCCTTGGCATCACGTGCGTCCTTGATGCGACAGGCGATGGCGTGCAGACCCTCGCCGCTTTCGCGGAGCTTTTCCTGCAGCCGCACATTGCCGGGTGTTTCACGCAGCAAGCCCAGAAGCTCATAGTAATCGTCCGGAAACATGATGGTGTAGTTGGCCGATCCCTTTTCCTCGGAGTGCAGGCCGCGCGGGGACAGCGTGAAGCCAAGCGCCCGGAACGTGTCGGCGGCGGCGTCCAGATTCGAGACCAGGCTGAAGCAATGGTCGATACCGAGACTGGGGTGGGTCATCATGTGCACTCCTTACACCAAAAGGATGTTCGACGGCCGACCCGGGCAACAGTGCAGGGTTTCCAAACCCTTGGGCCGACCAACGATTCGTTGCGTTCACGATAGCCAATAGAGGCATCTGAGCAAATGAAATCTATGAATGTATGATTTTGAAGCATGGCTATCTAATTAAGCTGGTATGTGTGGTTAAATCTTGACAGTAATGGCACATATTGCGCAAGCTGGATGCGGTATCGGCCGTTTGGCCGCAAGACAACTTGATCCTCGGGGAGTGGACGCATGAAGAAATTCTCAGGACTGAAGTGCACAGTGGCCTTTGGCTGCGCCTGGCTGGGCCTTGGCGCCGGTGTTGCGCTGGCGCAGGATGAAGAGCCGAAGCGCGGCGGCACGCTGGTCGTTCATATGGCCAGCGAACAGCGCACGCTGAACCCGGCGCTGCGCGCCTCGACCGGGGTGTACGAAATCAGCGGCAAAATCATCGAGCCGCTGATCGACCGCAGCTATGACGGCTATGTGCCGGTGCTGGCGACGGAATGGTCCTCGACCGAGGATGGCAAGCAGATCACGTTGAAGCTGCGCGAAGGCGTCAACTGGCATGACGGCGAGGCGTTTCAATGCGATGACGTGGCCTTTACCGCGATGAACATGTGGAAGGAATTGCTGAACTATTCCTCCTCGCTTCAGGCCAACCTCGAGTCGGTCGACTGTCCCGATCCGCATACGGCGGTGTTCAACTATTCCAAGCCCATGCCGCTGGAGCTGTTCGTCGCGGCGATGCCCGATCTGGGTCATCCGGTGCCCAAGCATCTTTTCGAGGGCACTGACATCCTCAAGAACGAGTTCAACACCGCGCCGGTCGGCACCGGCCCGTTCAAGTTCGTAGAATACGAGCGGGGGCAATATGTCATGGCCGAGCGGAACGACGACTACTGGCGTGGCGAGGAATATCCCTATCTCGACCGGATCGTCTGGCGGTTCATCCGTGACAAGTCTGCGGCGGGTGCGGCGCTTGAAGCCGGGGAAATTCACGAATCCGGTTTCATCGGAATCTCGATGGCCGATGTGGAGCGGCTGTCGAACGATGATCGTTTCGACGTCGGCACCAAGGGCTATGAAAACAACGTCGCCCACTCCACCATCGAGTTCAATCACCGCAACCCGATCCTGGCCGACGTGAACGTCCGCCGGGCGATCTATCACGGCCTCGACATCGACTTTGCGATCGAGAACATCATGCGCGGCTTTGCCAAGCCGGGCCGGGGGCCGGTGCCGTCGACGGGCGGCGAGAATTACACCGACGACGTGCCGACCTATCCCTACGACGTGGAGAAGGCCAAGCAGATGCTGGACGAGGCCGGTTATCCCGTGAAAGAGGATGGCTTCCGCTTCAAGCTGCGCCATCGTCCGGCGCCGTGGGGGGAATACACGCAGCTCTGGGGTGAGTACTTTGCCCAGGCGATGAAGGAGCTGGATATCGACGTCGAGCTGCTGAACAACGACGCGCCCGGCTTCCTCAACGGCGTCTACCGTGACCACGACTTCGACACGGCGAATGGCTGGCACCAGTTCCGGTCCGACCCGGCCGTCTCGACCATGGTGTGGCTGCGTTCCGGTCTGCCCGAGGGCAGCCCCTGGACCAACCAGTTCGGCTGGAAGGATGAGACTGTCGATACGCTGATCGACGACGCGGCATCGGAACTGGACCCGGAAAAGCGGGCCGAGTTGTATCACGAGATCCAGCGCCGTGCGATGGAAGAGCTGCCGGTGATCTTTGCCATCGAGCATCCGTTCATCTCGGTCACCAACAAGAAGCTGCAGAACCACCACAACACGCCGCGCTGGAATTCCAGCAGCTGGTATGACCTCTGGATCAAAGAGTAACCATCCAGACCCGGGGCAGGGCCGTCAGTGGCCCGCCCCATTTTGCCTCTGTTTCTCCGGTCATATCGAACCCGAACCGCGGCGCGAAGCGCGGCGGTGCTCAGGAAAGCTCTGCTATGTCCTTGCCAATCCCTCCGATCCTTTCTTACGCACTGAGGCGTCTGATACAGGCCGTGCCGGTGATCATCCTGATCATGATCGGCACCTTTCTGCTATTGAAGCTTGCCCCCGGAGATACGGTCGATGCGCTGGTCGGTGACATGGGCGGGGCCGATGCCGCCTTCATCGAGCGTCTGAGGGCCGAGTACGGTCTGGACCAGCCGGTCTGGGTGCAGCTCTGGCGCTACATGGCCAAGCTCGCGAGTTTCGATTTCGGATGGTCCTTCGTTTATGAACAGCCCGTCTCGACTGTCCTGATGGACCGGCTTGGCGTGACGCTGCTGCTGATGGCCACGTCCTTGGGTGTCGCCTTCATCGTGGGTATCACGCTGGGTGCGATCGCCGCGCGACGCGCCTATTCGGCGACCGACAACCTGATCTCGACGCTCGGACTGATCTTCTACGCGACCCCCAGCTTCTTTCTGTCGCTCATGATGATCCTGCTTTTCTCGGTCAAGCTTGGCTGGCTGCCGGTGGGCGGCATCAAGACGATCACCGGGTTCTACACCGGCTGGGATCATGTCGTGGACGTCGCCCGCCACCTCGTCATGCCGACCCTCGCACTGTCGCTCATCTACCTGTCCTTCTACCTGCGGCTGATGCGCGCCTCGGTCCTGGAAGTGGCCGATCTGGACTACGTTCGCACCGCAAAGGCAAAGGGCGCGGGCGAGACCCGGCTGATGGTCCACCACATCATGCGCAACGCGCTTCTTCCGGTGGTGACACTGCTGGGCCTGCAATTCTCGACCGTTCTCGGTGGGTCGGTCGTCGTCGAGACGATCTTCTCGCTGCCGGGCCTCGGGCAGCTCGCGTACCAGTCGGTGATCCAGCGCGACATGAACACGCTGATGGGGATCATCTTCCTGTGTTCGATCATCGTGGTCGTGGTGAACTTTGCCACCGACCTTCTCTATGCCCGTCTCGATAGCAGGATCCAGTTGAAATGAGCCTTGCCGCAACCGAACTCCCGCCCCCCGAGCCGTCCCGCGCCGTGGTCCTCTGGCGCCGGTTCCGTCGCAACCGCGCCGCCTTGCTGGGTCTGATCCTCTTTGCTGTCGTCGTCGCCATGGCGCTGCTGGCCGGGGTGATCGAACCCGACGATCCTCTGGCCCGCGCCGGTGCGCCGCTGACCCCGCCCTTCGTGGATGCGGCGGTGCCCCTCGGCACCGACCAGCTTGGCCGCGACATCCTGGCCATGCTGTTCTACGGCGCACGCATCTCGCTTCTGGTCGGCGTCGTGGCGACGCTGATCTCCATTGCCATCGGCATCCTGATCGGCGCCCTGTCGGGCTACTTCGGTGGCTGGGTCGATGACGTTCTGATGCGGATCACCGAGGCGTTCCAGACGGTCCCCAGCTTCGTGCTGCTGCTGACGCTGGTGGCGATCCTGGGTTCAAAGATCGAATGGATCGCGCTGGCCATCGGCATCGTGAGCTGGACCGCTCCCGCACGCATGGTCCGGGCCGAGTTCATGGCCCTGCGCGACCGGGAGTTCGTCGATGCGGCGCGCAATCTGGGCGTCTCGCACACGGCGATGATCTTCAAGGAGATCATGCCGAACGCGATCCCGCCCATCGTGGTCTACGCCTCTGTGGTCATGGCGCTGTCGATCCTCCTGGAAAGTGCCTTGGCCTTCCTCGCGCTCGGCGATCCCAACTACGCAAGCTGGGGCAACATGATCGGGCAGGGGCGGGCGGTTCTGCGCAGCGCCTGGTACTGCGCGGCCATCCCCGGCATCGCTATCATCCTGACCGTCTTGTCCTTCTCTCTGCTGGGCGAGGGGCTCAACGACGCACTGAACCCGAGGCAGAAGAAATGACGGACTCCGTACCCGCCCTGAAGATCGAGGATCTGCGCATCGCCCTGCCCAAAGGCTCCGACCGGCCCTATGCGCTCGACGGGCTGAGCCTCGAGGTGAAGCGGGGAGAGGTGGTCTGCCTGGTCGGCGAAAGCGGCTCTGGCAAGTCGCTCACAGCGGGCGCGATCATGCGTCTGCTGCCCGAACCGCACGTCCATGTCGCCGGCGGTGCGATCTCGGTCCAGGGGCAGGACATGCTGTCCAAGACCGAGGCCGAGATGCGCAAGATCCGCGGAGATCTGGTGTCGATGATCTTCCAGGAGCCCATGACGGCGCTCAATCCGCAGAAGACCGTGGGCTGGCAGATGGACGAGGTCCTGCGCCTGCACACGGACCTGTCGCGCAAGGCGCGGCGGGCGCGCGTGCTTGAACTGCTCGGGCGGGTGCATATCCCCGACCCGGAATCGGCCTACAATGCCTATCCGCATCAGGTGTCCGGCGGCCAGCGCCAGCGCGTGATGATCGCCATGGCGCTGTCGCTTTCACCGGGCCTCATCATCGCGGACGAACCGACCACCGCGCTGGACGTGACCACGCAGTTGCAGATCCTGAAACTGATCCGCGAATTGCAGGACGAAGAGGGCGCCGGCGTCCTTTTCATCACCCACGATTTCGGTGTGGTGGCCCAGATCGCCGATCATGTGGTTGTCCTTCAACAGGGCGAGATGGTCGAGTCCGGCCCGGCAAGTCAGGTGCTGAATGCGCCGAGCCACCCCTATACCAAAGCCCTGATCGGCTCGGTCCCGGCGTTGATCCCGCCGCCGCCGAAATCCTTCGAAGGTGCGCCGGTGGTGCTCAAGGGCACGCACCTGAAAAAGACCTTTGCCGCGCGCGGCGGGTTCTTCAGCGGCAAGCGCCGCTCGGTGACGGCTGTCAACGACCTGACCTTCGAGTTGCGCAAGGGCGAAACCCTTGGCGTGGTGGGGGAAAGCGGGTCGGGCAAAACGACGGTCTCGCGCATCGTGACCCGCCTGCTCGAGGCGGACTCCGGCGCCGTCGAACTGGACGGCACGGATCTGCTGGCCTGCACCCCGCGCGAGATGCGGGCGATGCGCAAGCATGTGCAGATGGTTTTCCAGGACCCCATGGCCTCGCTCAACCCGCGCAAGCGTGTGGTCGACCTGATCGCGCAGGGTCCCATCGTGCACGGCGCCGATCCCGCCAAAGCCCGCGCCGAGGCGCGCGACCTGCTGGAACTGGTGGAGCTGTCGCCTGCCGCGGCCACGCGCTTTCCGCACGAGTTTTCCGGCGGGCAGCGGCAGCGCATCGGCATTGCCCGCGCCCTCGCGCTGCGCCCTAAGGTGATCGTCGCGGACGAGCCGGTCTCGGCGCTGGACGTCAGCGTTCAGGCGCAGGTGCTGCGCCTGCTGGCCGATCTGCGCGACCAGATGGACCTGTCGCTGCTGTTCGTCACGCACGACCTGCGGGTGGCGGCACAGCTTTGCGACCGGATCATCGTCATGCAGCGCGGCGAAATCGTCGAAGCGGGCGAGACCGCCGCCGTCTTCGCCGATCCG
Source organism: Sagittula sp. P11 (assembly GCF_002814095.1). Lineage (NCBI taxonomy): Bacteria > Pseudomonadati > Pseudomonadota > Alphaproteobacteria > Rhodobacterales > Roseobacteraceae > Sagittula > Sagittula sp. P11. The sequence continues at coordinate 328,487 of NZ_CP021914.1, read as the reverse complement.
CAGCACGAATATACGCGCAACCTTCTGTCTTCCATTCCGGGGCGGGACTGGACGCCGCCCCGCATCGAAACAAACGCCGCCTGAGGTAACTGGTATGACTGTCGAGATCACAGACATTCGAAAATCGCTGATCGGGGAAGGCACTCCGATCCCCGGGCCCTTCGGTCCGCGTGGTCTGATTTACGCCGACTACGTCGCGTCCGGGCGTTCGCTCACCTTCATCGAGGACGCGATCCGGACCCATGTGATGCCGTTCTACGGCAACACACACACCGAAACGTCCTTTACCGGGCGCCGCACCACCCAGTTGCGCGAGATGGCCCGCGCCGCAGTGCGCCGCGCGGTGGGGGCCGATGATGGTCACGCGGTGATCTTCACCGGGTCGGGCGCGACGGCGGCGGCCGACAAGCTGGTGCGCGCCTTGTTGCTGCGCGGACTAGACAAGCGGTCAGTCGTCTTTGTCGGCCCCTACGAGCACCATTCCAACGATCTGCCGTGGCGCGAATCCGGGGCCAGCATCGAGCGTATCCCGTTGAACTCGGACGGCGCCATTTGCCTCGAAACGCTGGAAGCGCGGCTCGCGGCCTACCCGGACGCCCCCGTGAAGATCGGAGCCTTCGCCGCGGCCTCGAACGTGACCGGCGTGGTCAGCGACCTGCGCGGCATCGCGCGGCTGATGCATGCGCAGGGCGGCTGGTGCGTGGCCGACTTCGCCGCCGCCGGTCCCTACATGCAGATTTCGCTGGCCGAAAGCGTCCCCGGCGCGGCGGACCGGATTGACGCGGCCTTTGTGTCCCCGCACAAGTACGCGGGCGGGCCCGGCGCCTCGGGATTGCTGATCGCGGACCGGACCTTTCTCGACACCGGACGGCCGACAGTGACAGGCGGCGGTACCGTGTCCTACGTTACTGAAAACCACCATGAATACGTCACGAACCCCGAACGGCGCGAAGAAGGCGGGACACCCGCGATCATCGAGAACATCCGCGCGGGCATGGTTCTGGCGCTGAAGCGCACGGTCGGTGAGGACAAGGTCGAGGAACGCGAACTGGCCATGACAGACCGGATGGAACGCGCCTTGCGCGCCATCCCGGGGCTGGAACTGCTGGGGCCTGTCGGCGCTGCACGGGTGGGGATCTTCTCCTTCAACCTGCGGGTCGGCGGGCGGATGCTGCATCACAACTACGTCGTCGCCTTGCTCAACGATCTGTTCGGCATTCAGGCGCGCGGCGGGTGTTCCTGTGCGGGACCTTATGGCCACCATCTCCTGGGCATCGACCGCGAGACTACGGAACGCCACGAACGCGAAGTGCAGCTTGGCTATTCCGCCTTCCGCCCCGGCTGGGCCCGGCTGGGGGTGAACTGGTTCTTCGAAGAAGCGGACGTGGATCGCATCGCGCGGGCGGTTGAATTCGTGGCGCAGCACGGGCTGGCGCTGCTGCCACTGTACAGGCTGGACCTGAAGGATGGTGTCTGGCGCGCCCGTGCCGGCGTTGCCGATACGCCGCCCGCACGGCTTTCGGACCTGTGGGACGGCGATGCGGCCCCGACCGGCGAGGCCCCCGATTTCGAGGTCGCGATGGCAGAGGCCAAGGCCCTCCTGTCAAAGGTTCCCACCGATCCGGAGCAGCTTCAGATGACAGCGGAACAAGAGGAGCTGCGCTGGTTCTGGTTGCCGCATGAGGTTGCGCGCCCGGTCGAGATGGAGCAGGCATGATGCGCGACGACGCCGCTTCGCATCGACAGCCAACGGTGCAGTTTCCGCCCTCTCTCTGGGCGCAGACGGCACCGCCTCGGGACGTCGCTCCTGCCGCGACCGGCACGATCGACACCGACATCGCCATCATCGGTGCCGGGTTCACCGGCCTGTCGGCCGCCATCGAGGCGGCGCGGCGCGGTCATTCCGTCACCGTGCTAGAGGCGCAAGCCGTGGGTTGGGGGGCCTCGGGGCGCAACAACGGGCAGGTGATCCCGGTCCTGACGGCGGCAGAACCGGACGCCTGGGTCGCGCGATATGGCGATACCGGGAGACGCGTGGTCGATCTGATCGGCAATTCCGCCGATACCCTGTTCGGTCTCGTCCGAGAGTTCGGGATCGACGCCGAAGCAGAACAGACCGGGTGGTTCCAGCCGGCGCACAGCCCGGGTCGTGTGGCGCTGTCACGCAAGCGGGTCGAGGCCTGGCAACGCTACGGCTTTCCCGCGCAGCTCCTGTCGGCAGAAGACTCCGTCGGGATGCTGGGGAGCGATTTCTGGTATGGCGGCATGTTCAATCCCACAGGCGGACACATCAATCCGCTGGCGCTTGCGCGCGGCATGGCCCGTGTCGCCGAAGGTCTGGGCGTGACGATCCACGAAACCAGCCCGGTCGACAGTTACCAGCGCGACGGCGCGGCCTGGGTGCTGCGCACCGACCGCGCGACGGTCAAGGCGCGGGCGATGATCCTGGCCACGAATGCTTACACCGGCGAGGTGAAGCCGCGCCTTGCCCCGCGTATCGCGCGCTCGCTCATTCCGGTGCTGAGCTGGCAGATGTCCACCGAGCCGCTGGGAGACAACCTGCGCGGCCGGATTCTGCCGGGGCGGCAGGCCGTGTCCGACACGCGTGGCGATCTGCGGTTCTTCCGCTACGACGCGCGCAACCGCCTCATCACCGGCGGCGCGGTGATCGGACCGCACGACGTGGCGGGCCGGGTGCAGCGCAAGGCGGCGCGCAGCCTGGCCGAGGCCTTCCCCGAGCTGGGTACTCCGACAATGAGCCACGTCTGGTCGGGCTACATCGGCATGAACTGGGACCGCTTCCCGCGCGTGCACCAGATCGGACCGGACGGCTGGGCCTGGGCCGCCTGCAACGGGCGGGGTGTCGCCTTCGGCACCGCCATGGGCCGAGAGCTGGCCCGCGCCGTGACCGGCACCGATCCGCGCGAACTGGCGCTCCCGGCGACCGATCCGCAACCCTTTCCGATACAGGGCGTGTTGCGTCACATCGCGCCCGCCTACCTTGCCTGGCTCAAGCGCAAGGATTTGAGCGAACCGAAATCATAGGACCAGAGGCAATGACTGACACAACCGACACAACCACCGCACCGGACAGCACCTCGGCGACGGGCGTTCACGACATTCCGATCCTCCTGCGTCGGCGGATCGAGGCGATGATCCTGAAGCACGTGCTGGACGTCATCACCGAACGCTCGGGCCGTAAGGAGGCCGAGGCGGTGATCGGAGAGACATGCTCGCGCTCTGCCATCGAGCAGGGCAAGCAACTGGCCGAGCAACTGGGCCACGCCCCGGACCTGACAGATTTCGCCGCGATCCAGCCGAACTGGACGCGCGAAGACGCGCTGCGGATCGACACGCTGGAAGCCACCGAGGAAAAGCTCGACTTCAACGTCACGCGCTGCCGCTATTCCGAGATGTACAAGGAAATGGGTCTCGGCGACATCGGCCACCTGCTGTCCTGCAACCGGGACGGCGATTTCTGCATCGGCTACAACCCGCAGATCGAGCTGACCCGCACCCAGACCATCATGAAGGGCGCAAGCCACTGCGATTTCCGTTTCCGCATGAAGAAAGAGGACAGCTGAACCATGGCCATCGAGAACTGGGTCGGCAAGGAGCTGGAAACTCTCACCGCCTTTCGCCGTGACCTGCACCAGAACCCCGAATTGCTCTACGACACCGTTCGCACCGCCGCCACCGTCGCCGAGGCCCTGCGCGCCGCCGGTGTCGACGAGGTGGTCGAAGGCATCGGCCGTACGGGCGTGGTGGGGGTGATCCACGGCCAGAGCAACAAGAGCGGGCGCATGATCGGGCTGCGCGCCGACATGGATGCGCTTCCGATCAACGAGGCCACGGGCAAACCATGGGCTTCGAAGGTGCCTGGCAAGATGCACGCCTGCGGCCATGACGGCCATACCACGATGCTCTTGGGCGCGGCGAAGCACCTGGCCCAAAGCCGCGCCTTCGACGGCACGGTGATCGTGATCTTCCAGCCGGCCGAGGAAGGCGGGGCAGGCGCCAGGGCAATGATCGAAGACGGTCTGTTCACCCGCTGGCCATGCAACGAGGTCTACGGGATGCACAACCGGCCAGGAATGCCGGTGGGCGAATTCACGATTGCGCCCGGCCCGATCATGGGCTCGGTCGACGAGGTCCGCATCACCATCGAAGGGCGCGGCGGTCACGCTGCCAAGCCGAACGAGACCATCGACCCTCTGCCGGTCGCGGCAACGATCATCCAGTCGGTGCAGACCATCGCTTCGCGCACAATCGACCCGATGGACAACGCCGTGGTGTCCCTGTGCACCATGCAGGCCGGAAACGCCTTCAACGTGATCCCGCAGACGGCCGAAATCACCGGCACGGTGCGTGCCTTGCGCGAGGAGGTCCGCGATCAGGTGGAGGCCCGGCTGAAGAGCCTGGTGGAGAATATCGCGTCGGGTTTCGGTGCGACCGGGAAGGTCGACTACATCCGCCACTACCCCGTGACCGTGAACCATGAGCGCGAAACGGACCTGGCCGCACAGGCCGCGCAGGAAGTGGCTGGCGTGGACCGCGTCGATCTCGAAATGGCACCGGTGTTGGGCGGCGAGGATTTCTCTTTCATGCTGAACGAGGTTCCCGGTGCGATGATCAACATTGGCAACGGTCCCTCGGCGGGACTGCATCATCCGGAATACGATTTCGACGATGACGTGATCGGCTGGGGATGCTCGTACTGGACGACGCTGGTGCGTCAGCGTCTCCCGGCGGCTTGACGGCAGACGGGCTCGCAGTTGGGAAATCCAATTGCAGGCTACGCATGGGAGTTTCGCTGCATGCGCTTGGCCACGACATGAGACAAGACCCTGCGAGCCGGTGACATACTGACCGGTGAGCCGACTCAGGATTGCCGGAAGCCGGATTTTTCCGGCTGGTTCACGATGCCGGGCGTTTTATCTGCGCGGCATCGAAGCCTCGGCCGGTCCGCATGAGGAACCTGCCGGGGCCAAATCTATCAAGCTCTTAACGGACGTTCCCGGATCGCCAACTACGATGGCCCCCAGCTCCAAGCCAGCTGCGAAGAGGGTCGCGTTCCTATGCGGCTCGAAGGCGGCAAAGCCGTCAACCGTGGGACCAATGACGCGGTCCGCGCGGTAGCGGGCCGTTCCGTTTAGGTGTTGACGGCGGAGAGGTGCAGGACAGGCAGGATTTCCGCGGCCAGAAGCAGGGCGAGGGGGGCGCGGTTAAACGATGCGCGCTTGGGGCGCGTTAAATTGCGCCTCCCAGAATAATCGATTATCCGTAGATTGATGAACTTTTGATGTTTACATGGGTTATCCTGACCTCATATGACTTCCGCTCAGGAGGACAGCCCATGGCCCATCCCGCAAACCAACCGTATCCTGCCGCCAAGCAGACCATTGCCGCCCGGATCGAGGCGCGGGTGCGTCAGGACATCCTGCACGGTCGGCTTGCACCCGGAGAAAAGCTGAATCTCGACCGTCTGCGCGATCAGCATGGCGTCGGGCTGTCGCCGCTGCGCGAGGCAATGAACCGGCTGGTCGCCACAGGACTGGTCGAAGCAGAGGCCATGAAGGGCTACACGGTCACGCCGATCTCCGTGGCGAACCTGGACGAGGTCGCCGCGCTGAGGATCGAGCTGGAGCCCTATGCCCTTCGCCGCGCCATCGCCAATGGCGGGCTGGAATGGGAAGGCGAGGTCATGGGCGCGCTGCACCGGCTGAACCGCACGCTGCGCGTGCCGGGGGATGCGGGGAGCCTTACGGCTTGGGAAGCCGCCAACAACGCCTTTCACGAGGCGCTGATCGCCCGCTGCGACATGCCGCTGCTGATGAAGATGTATCACCAGCTTGTCGCGCTGAACGACCGTTACCGGCTGATCTACCTCAAGGCCACGGCGATCCAGCGCGAGGTGATCGACGAGCACACCGCCATCGCACAGGCCGCTGTAGAGCGCCGCGCGGATGAGGCCTGCGCGTTGCTCACCGGACATATCACACGCTCTACCGACAACCTGCGCCGGCTGATTGTGGCCTCCTTGCCGGAGACCCCGCAATGAATGCACTGAACGGCATCGGCCTTGGGCACTTCACTTTTCTCGACCAGTCGCCGGTCGATCTGGTGCGGCTGGCGCGGCAGGCGGGCTTCGGCTTTGTAGGCCTTCGGTTCCACCCTGTTGCCACCGGACAATTGAACTGGCTGCCCGACGCGGCGGGCCTGCGCGAGCTGGCCCGCGTCATGGAAGGCGAAGGGATCGGCCTTTACGACATCGAAACCGTAGTGATCGACGCGGGGTTCGACGCCGAGGCGCTGATCCCCGCGCTGGATGCGGCGGCGCAACTGGGTGGGCAGCGAGTCAACACCTGCGCCGATGTCTTCCCCGCACTGGCGGAACGGTTTGCGCGTGTCTGCGCGCTGGCGGGGGAACGCGGCCTGTCCGTGGACATCGAGTGCATGAAGTGGCGCGGCGTGAACCGGCCCGGCGCCTGTCTCGGCCTGATCAAGGCAAGCGGGGCCACCAACGCCGGTTATCTCGTGGACACGTTGCACCATGCGCGCTGCGGCGGCACGACCGACGATCTGCGGCAGATCGCGCCCGGCCTGCTGCGCTCTGTCCAGATCTGCGACGCGCCCTTGCCCGCGCCCGAAACCACCGACGCGCTGCTGGCCGAGGCCCGTGGCGGGCGGCTTCTGCCCGGCGAGGGTGCGCTGCCTCTGGCAGAGTCCCTGCGCGCCCTGCCACACGACGCGGTGATCTCGGTCGAGCTGCCCAATGCCTCAGACGAACGCGATCCGCTGACCCGCGCCCGTGCCATCCACGCCGCCACGACGGCCCTTCTGAAAGAACTGTGAAATGCCTGACATCCTGATCCTCAACGGCCCGAACCTGAACCTGCTGGGCAAACGCCAGCCCGAGATCTACGGGCGCGAGACGCTCGATGACGTGGCGCGCCTGTGCCAAGAGGCCTGCGCCGAGGGCTTCAACACCCGGCTGGAACAGTCCAACCACGAAGGCGACATCATCGACTGGATTCACCAAGCCCGCGAGACGACCTGCGGCATCGTGATCAATCCCGGCGCCTTCACTCATACGTCGATTGCCATTCTCGACGCGCTCAACACCTATGAGCCGCCGGTGATCGAGGTCCACATCAGCCAGGTCCACAAGCGCGAGGCCTTCCGCCATCATTCCTATGTGTCGCACCGGGCCGACGGTGTGATCGCGGGCCTTGGCCTGGAAGGCTACGTCGCCGGCATCCGCCGCATCTGCCAGCTTGCAGGAACCCGCTGAGATGAACACCAAGATTGCCGTTGTCGGCGCGGGCTTGATCGGCCGACGCCATGCCGCAGCGGTGCGGGCGGCAGAAAACGTCGAGCTCGCCTGCATCGTTGATCCGGCCCCTGATGCGCAGGCCTATGCCGCCAGTCTCGGCGTGCCCTGTTTGCCCGATCTTGGGTCGCTTTTTGCCTCGGAGAGCGCGGAGGGTGTCATTCTCTCTACACCCAACACCATGCATGCGGACGGTGCGCTGGCCTGCATCTCCGCGGGCTTGCCTGTTCTTATCGAGAAGCCCCTGACCACCGACCTCGCATCCGCCCGCGTTGTGGTAGAGACCGCTGAGAACGCCGGAGTCGCCATTGCCACCGGCCATCACCGTCGCCACAACCCCCTGATCGCGCGGGCGAAGGCGCTGGTGGACGACGGAGTGCTGGGACAGATCGCCAGCGTCCATGGCACTACCTGGTTCATGAAGCCTGAAGAGTATTTCGAGGTCGACTGGCGGCGGCGCAAGGGGGCAGGGCCGGTCTACCTCAATCTCATCCATGACATCGACCTGCTGCAACATTTCTGCGGTCCGGTCGCTTCGGTCCATGCGGCGGAGTCGAATGTGATCCGCAGGAACGAAGTCGAGGAAACTGCCGCGATCCTGCTGCGCTTTGCCAGCGGACTTCTCGGAACAGTCAATGTCTGTGACAGCGCGGTTGCTCCGTGGAGCTGGGAGCTGACCGCCCGCGAGAACCCTGCCTATCCAGCAACGACCGAGGATTGTTACTGGATCGGCGGCACCGAAGGCTCGCTTTCGCTGCCGAACCTGACGCTCTGGCAGAACCCGGGCAAGCGCTCGTGGTGGGAGCCCATCTCCGGTTCGAAGTTGCTCTTCGACTTTTCTGACCCGTTGATCCTTCAGGCCGAGCAATTCGGCCGCGTGATCCGGGGCGAAGAAGCACCGCTCGTCTCTGGCCGCGACGGTTTCGCCGCATTGGCGGTGATCGAGGCGGTAAAGCTGTCCGCCGCAACCGGCCAAACTGTGGAGGTAGACCGATGACCATTCTTTCCGGCGTATCTGAGGTCACGCCAGCCGTGCAGGACGTCATGGCCCGGACCACCGATCCGCGCCTGCGCGAGATCATGACCTCGCTGATCACCCATCTGCACGGTTTCATCCGCGATGTGCGGCTGACCGAGGCCGAGTTCCAGCAGGCGACGAAGATCCTCAACACCATGGGGCAGCAGTCGAACGACAAGCACAACGAGTTCGTTCTGATGGCGGGGTCGCTCGGGGTGTCCTCGCTGGTCTGCCTACTCAACAACGGCGACAATGGCACCACCGAAACGACGCAATCGTTGCTGGGGCCGTTCTGGCGGCTGAACCATCCGATGACCGAAAACGGCGGCTCGATCCTCCGGTCGGAGACGCCGGGGCCGCGTCTGGACGGTTGTTTCCGCTTTGTCGACAAGGAGGGCCAGCCGATCGAAGGGCTGGAAGTGGACATCTGGCACGCCTCGCCCGTGGGGCTCTACGAGAACCAGGACGACAGCCAGGCAGAGTACAACCTGCGCGGCAAGTTCCTGACCGGCGCGGACGGCTTGGTGCGGTTTCGCTCGGTTCGGCCCGTGGGCTACCCGATTCCTACGACCACCACGGTGGGCCGGCTGCTGGAGGCGCAGAACCGTCACCCGTACCGTCCGGCGCATGTGCATGTGCTGGCGCATAAGCCGGGGCTGAAGACGTTGATCTCGCAGATTTACGTCGATGACACCGACTACCTGCACACGGATGTGCAGTTCGGCGTGACCCGTGCGCTGGTGGGCGAGCTGACCGCCCATGACGAACGCCACCCCGTCGACGGCGACGTGGGCCAGTGGTTCAGCCTCGATCATACGCTGGTGCTGGAGCCCGGCGAATCCAAGCTTCCCATTCCTCCGATCAAGTGAGTTCCCATGCTGAGTGACACCGAACGCCAGGCCGCTGCCGATGCGATCCTGAAGGCAGAGCAGACCCGCGAAGTCTGCGTGCAGCCTTCGACACAATGGCCCGGCATGACGCTGGAGGACGCCTACGATGTGCAGCGCCGCTGGGCCGAAGCGCGGATTGCCGCCGGGGCGAAGATCGTCGGTCGCAAGATCGGCCTGACCTCCCGCGCGATGCAGCAGGCGTCGAAGATGACGGAACCGGACTACGGTGTGATCCACGACGACGCGCTCTATCGGGACGGGGCGCGGATCAGCGCGGGGACCTTCATCAAGCCGCGGCTCGAGGTCGAGCTGGCCTTTGTCATGGGTGCGGACCTGGAAGGCGCGGGGTGCCAGGTGCACGATGTGCTGCGTGCCACGGAATACGTGACCCCGGCGCTGGAGATCATCGACTACCGCACGGAGGTGCCGCGCCAGATCGTCGACACCATCGCCGACAATGCCGCTTATGGCGCGAGCGTGCTGGGCGGACGCCCCGTGCGGCCCTTCGACGTCGATCTGCGCTGGCTCGGCGCGACCCTCTCGCAGAACGGCAACATCGAGGAAACCGGCCTGTCGGCGGGGGTCATGGGGCATCCGGCTGCGGGGCTGGCATGGCTGGTGAACAAGCTCGCGCCGCTCGGCAGCGGTCTCAAGAAGGGCGACATCGTGCTGGGCGGGTCCTTCACCCGGCCCGTGGACATCCGCTCCGGCGATGTGATCTTTGCCGACTACGGGCCTCTGGGCGCGATCGGAGTGTCCTTCGAATGATGCCGGCCAACAGCTTCAAATCCCGGCTGAAGGCAGGTGAGGTGCAGATCGGCCTTTGGTCTTCTTTGGCCGATCCCACGGTGTCCGAGATCCTCGCCGGGTGCGGGTACGACTGGATGATGCTCGATCTCGAGCATTCGACAGCCAGCCCGGCGGATGCGCTGGCATGGCTGCGGACGCTGGCGGCTTACCCCGTCAGCCCCGTGGTACGCCCTGGCTGGAACAACCCGGTGGAGATCAAGAAGCTCCTGGACGCGGGCGCGCAGACCCTTCTGATCCCCTATGTCCAGAATGCCGAGGAAGCGCGGCAGGCCGTGGCTGCCATCACCTATCCGCCCGAAGGCATTCGCGGCGTGTCCGGCATCACCCGAGCGACGCGGTTCGGCGCGGTACAGGGCTATGCCCAACGGGCCAACGAAGAGCTGTGCCTTCTGGTGCAGGTGGAAACCCGTACGGCGCTGGACAATCTCGAAGAGATCGCCACCACGCCCGGTGTCGACGGCGTCTTCCTCGGACCGGCAGACATCGCCGCCAGCTTTGGCCATGTGGGCCAGCCCTCGCATCCGGAGGTCAAGGCCGCCATCCTCGACGCCATGGCCCGGCTCAAGGCGCTCGGTGTGCCTTCTGGCATCCTTTCGCTGGATCAGGCTTTTCTGCAGGAGGCCAGGGGCGCGGGCGCGGCCTTTGTCGCCGTCGACGTGGACAGCGGCATGCTGCGGCGCGCCGCCTGCGCCCGGCGAGCGGAATGGGCATGACCTCTCTGCGCATCGCCTTCAATCTGAACAACCGCGCCGTGGTGCAACTGCACGACGGCGTCTTTACCGGCCCTGCCGCAAAAGTGGCACGTCATATCGCCGAGGCGCTTGGCGACGTGACCCTGAAGGGAAACGCCGACGCGCGCAGCATCTTGCAAGACATCGGCAGCGGCTGGGATATGGCCTTCCTCGCTGCCGATCCGAAACGTGCGCACTTGATGCGTTTCAGCACGCCATACCTGCAGGTCCGCGCAACCCTGCTCCTGCACGAAGGCAACCCTGCAACAAACTTTGCGGAGTACCTTGCGACGGGGCAGCCGATCCTTTCGGTGGCGGGGGCAGCCTACCACGGGCATCTTGCGCGCCTCGTTCCAGAAAGCTGCCTGATCGCCGCAGAAAGCGCCGCAGACGCGAGACAACGCTTTGCAGATGGCGACGCTCCGGCACTCGCGGGGCTGCGCGCAACTTTTGCCGACAGACCTTTCCCGGAAACGCGGATGCTCCAGGACGATTTCGCCACAATCTCTCAGGCGGTGGCGCTCGCCCCGGAAGCGGCCTCCCTTTTAACCACTGTCGAGATCGCCATTCACAAGGCGGGACTGCCCTGAGAGCTGCCGCAAAGGGCAGGTGCCGGGACGCACTCGGCACCTAGTGTCACGCTGCACGAAGATCTGCGACCCTCCCCCGGCGTGAAAAGCTTTATCAAAACCGCGTCCTTGCCATCACACGCCGCTTAGGTTCACGAAATGCTGCGGCGGGGGACATGGGGACCTGAACGCTCGGCCGTGCGGAGCGTATTGCTGGCCGTCGGCGACTTCGATCAACATTGGTCAGCTTGCGAAAGTCCGCGGTACTAACAGACAGGGCGTTCTCCGCGCGTGTTCGAAGCGCCGCTTGATACTCGCGAGATGGACCTGAGCTCTGGCACGGTATTGCGCAAGTCGCCTTCGAAGCCGAAGGTGCGGCCATGGCAACAGAAACAGACTTCTCCTTTGCTGCGCTGACCGGTCCGGCGAAACGGCACATCCGGGTGTTTCAGGTCCACCAGTTTCTCGATCGTTTTGCGATGGGTCTGACGGTTGCCGTCGTTGCACTGGCCTTGACCGATCGCGGCATGGACCTCTTCCAGATCTCGCTGCTGTTTGGGGTCTACTCACTGACAACCATGGCGATGGAACTTCCGTTCGGCGGACTGGCTGACAACATTGGACGCAAGCCGGTCTTCCTGGCCGCAGTCGTCGCCAGCCTGGTCTCTCTGGCACTCTTTCTCTCGACGCGCGATTTCTACGTTCTCGCGCTCTCATTTGCCTTCATCGGTTTCGGGCGAGCCCTGCGGTCGGGCACGCTCGACGCATGGTTCGTTGAGACCTTCCGAGCCGCTGCGCCGAACGTGGACGTTCAGCCCGCTCTCGCAAAAGCGCAGTGGGCGAATGCCATGGGCCTGGCGGTGGGAGCTGTCTTGGGGGGCGTGCTGCCCGATCTCTTTGGGCCGGTGGCAGAGAGTCTGGGTTTCAGCGTTTACGACGTCTCTTACGCGGCGAGCTTTGCGGTGATGCTTGGGGTGTTCACCTACACCTTGCTTGTCATCGTGGAGGATCCGCGCCCGTTGAACCCCCAAGCCCTGAAACAGGGGTTCGCAACTGTACCGCAGGTGATCGGGGACGCAGGTCTTCTTGCCCTCAGACATCCGGCGTTGTCGGTGCTTTTGGCGGCTCTGGCGTTTTTCCTGATGGCGACCAACCCGGTCGAAGTGATCTGGCCGACCCATGCAAAACCGATGCTGGAGGAAGGTTATGCAAACACGGTCATCGGTGTCCTGACCGCCACCTATTTCTTTTCAATCGCATTCGGCGCGTCTCTGTCTCCGTACATCAGTCGGATCTTCAGACGGCGGCACGCGATCACCCTTGCCGCGGCTTTCGCCTGCATGGCGGGCGTTCAGGTCGCGTTGGCCCTGCAGGGCAGCATCGCGGGCTTTGCGACGGTTTTCATCCTGTATTCCGTTCTCCTTGGCGTATCCGAGACGCCCGCCAGCAGTATTCTGCATCGATGCGTAGAAGACCGTCAGCGATCCACGATGCTCTCTCTGAGGTCACTGATACAGCAACTCGGAGCAGCTCTGGGTCTGGTCTTGGTGGGAGCGGTTGCCGAGGCCTACTCCACACCTGCGGCCTGGATCGTCGGCGCCGCGTTTCTTGTCGTTGCCGTGATCCTGCTCGGCATCCTCGCCAAACGGCTCGCCGCAGAGATTGAATAGCGATCATTTGAGCGACATGCATCGTCGGTAAGAAGTGGGCTTGCAGCGGCCTCGCGGCGGTGCTGCAAGGGCAGGTGGAAGGTCACAGCGATCTCCGCATTGATCTGACCGAGGAAGTGCTTGGCTCCGTTGGGCAGCACTTCGGCGATGGAGGCCGCGTTTTGGCCGCGCTGCGCCGGCAGGTGGCGGGATGTGCAGCGCGCTCGGACTGGGACTGGCCGGTGACAGAGGCGATGAAGATGCCCTATCCGCTATAGGGCATGGGAGAAATGGAGGCGCGGCGATCCGTCGGGTGCCGCGTGGCGCACCGCCGCGACGCCGAATACATCGGCCAGCAGAGCCTCGTTGAGCACCTCGTGTGGACGGCCCATTGCCACCAGTCGGCCCCGGCTGAGCACCCCGACCCGGTCACAGGCCGCGGCCTGGTTGAGATCGTGGAGCGCTATGACCCGGGTGATTGGCAGGGCCTGGACAAGAGCCATGAGCGAGAGTTGATGGCGGATATCGAGATGGTTCGTGGGTTCGTCCAGCAGCAGCAGGTCCGGCGTCTGCGCCAGTGCGCGGGCGATATGAACGCGCTGACGCTCGCCCCCCGAAAGGGTGTGCCAGAGACGTTCGGCAAAGGCGGTCATTTCCACGTCTCTCAAAGCATCATCGACGGCAGCCTCATCTTCGCTCCCCCAGCCTCGCAGCGGCGAAAGATAGGGCGTGCGCCCCAGGTTCACCGCTTCCCGAACGGTCAGGCGGTCCGTCGTTTCGGCCTGCTGTTCGACGAAGGCGATGCGCCGGGCGCGCAAGCGGGCAGGCATCCGCCCGAGCTCCTCGTTTTCCGCCAGTACGCGGCCCGTTGTGGGACGCCGAAGTCCCGCGAGGCAACGCATGAGCGTGGATTTTCCAGAGCCGTTGGGGCCGATGAAACCGACGAGTTCCCCGGGCTCGACGCAAACCGAGATGTCCTCAAGCAGGGGCGTGCGGTGCACGCGGGTCGACATGCGCTGCACCTCTATCCTCATCGCCGCGCTCCCCGTATGAGGATCAGCGCAAAGGCCGGAGCGCCGACCAGCGCAGTCACGACGCCGATGGGCAGGACCTGCCCCGGAACGATGATGCGGCTGATGACATCTGCCGCGACAAGGAACACCGCGCCCGCCAGCGCTGAGGCGGGGACCAGCCTGTCGTGGCGCGTGCCGACGAGAAAGCGCATGGCATGCGGCACGACAAGGCCAACGAAGCCGATCGCGCCCACTTTGGAAACGAGTACCCCCACCATGATGGCGGTGACGGTGATGAGACTGCCGCGCAAGGCAGGCACGTTGATCCCGATGGACGCGGCCCCGTCCGCACCGAACGTGAAGGCGTCAAGCCCACGCCGGTGCCAAAGACATAGCGCGACACCCCCGAGGGAGACGGCCGTGCAGGCCCCGACGTCATCCCAGCGGATGCCCGACAGATTGCCCATGAGCCAAAACATGATGCCGCGGGCCTGCTCGGCATTGGCGGAGCGGGCGATGGTGAAGGCGGTCAGAGCGTTGAACATCTGCGAGCCGGCGATCCCGGCGAGGATGATTGCGGCCGCCGCCTGGGTCCCGCGCCCGCCACCCGCGCTCCCGTTCACCGCGTGGGCCAGGGCCACGACGCATCCGAAGGCGACAAGCGCTCCGGACAACGCACCGAGCGACATCGAGATCGCCCCGCCTCCGATGCCCGCGACCGACACGAGGACCGCCCCCGTCGAGGCGCCCGCCGACAAGCCCATGAGGTAGGGATCGGCCAGAGGATTGCGCAGCAGCGCCTGAAGAACGACGCCGGTCAGGGCGAGGCCAGCCCCGCAGCAGGCGGCCACGATGGCCCGCGGGAGGCGGTAACTCCAGATGATGCCCGCCTCGATCCCGTCCACGGGATAGCCCGCGCCCCACAGATGGTTGGCCAGCGTCCGGCACACCACGGCAAAGGGCAGACTGGTCTCGCCGATTGCCGTACCTGCAAGGATGGTGGCCCCGAGCAGAAGAGGCGCGAGCCAGAGCCCGTGCCGCACCGTGATGCGCGCGGGTGTGGCCGCCATGGTCATTCGAAGGACATCTTCGAAAGGGCTTCGGAGAGCGTTTCCAGCCCGTAGATCGACCGCATCGTCGCGCTCATGGCGTGTGCATCCATCTGCACGATCCGGTCCTCGCGCACGGCCGTCATCTGGCTTGCGACAGGATCGGTGCGCAGGAACTCCAGCTTCTTCTCGATGTCGTCGGCGGGAAAGCGACGGCGGTCCATGTAGGCGATGACAATCACGTCCGGGTCGGCCCGGGCGATTCTCTCCCATCCCACAGTCGGCCATTCCTCATCGGACTCGATGACATTCTCGATCCCGAGCTTGGACATCATGTAACCCGGCGCGCCGAGGCGTCCGGCGACATAGGGGTCCATTTCGACGTCGGCGGAGGAGAACCAGAACACGGCCGACAGGTCCTCGGGCAGGTCTAGCCCTTCCGCGCGGGCAATGGCGCGCTCTTCGGTCGCCTGAAGGTCCGAGACGAGGGTTGCGCCCGCGCTGCGCACGTCGAATATCTCCGCCAGCTCCCGAATGCCCTTGTAGATCGAGGCCGTCTCAAAGGCGCCGACGCGTGTGCCATCGCCGCCGGTGGAATTGTCCTTGGTGTCGCAATCGGCGGGCAGGATGTAGGTCGGGATGCCGATGTCGTGGAACATCTCCCGTGTGCCGACGTTGCCGCTCTCGCCCACGTGCCATTCGTATTGCACGGCGACCAGCCCGGGCTTCTTCGCGACCACGCTCTCGAAGCTGGGGTCGTTGTCGGCCAGCCGCTCGATCGCCTCGTTGACCTCCGCGAACTCCGGCAAGACAGGGTTGAACCAGACCGAGGTGCCCGAGACCTTCGGCGCGAGGCCGAGCGAATAGAGGATCTCTGTCGCGGACTGCCCTATCGTCACCACGGTGTCCGGTGCGGCGTCGAACGACACATCGAGCCCGCAGTTCGTCAGTGTCAGGGGGTAGTCCGTTTGCTGCGCGTTCAGCGCCGTGGCAGCGCTGGCCAACAGCGCAGCCGTCATCAAGGTCTGTCTCATCCGATCCGTCCCGTCAGATAGGACCATCAGGGGAAAGACGCGAAACGGAATGCGGCCCGGCGGCCACGTCATGTTTCCCGCCTCGGCACACCCCGTCCGGTCGTGGTTTCGTTCATGTCGGCAGGTCTCCTGACTGACGGGTCACAGCGTCTCTCGCCTTCCCGGGACGAACCCAGTGGCGCATCGAGAGGCACTCACCGCCTACAGTTGCGGGGGCAGTTCCGTTTGCCGGCCGAAGCCGGAACGGATTCCCTTTCAATTCCCGAAGGAAACCGACGCCGCAATCTCTGGCATAGTTCCCGATGCACAGCAAGTGCGCGGCGGCACGAACACAATCGCCGAAGCCGAGGTTGGCGAGTGCGTCGAAAAGGGAAAATGGGCTCGGAGCGGACCTGCGGCGGTGCGGCAAGGGCAGGCCAAAGGTCACCTCAGGTGCGCTGTCGCTGCAGGCCCATTCCGGCAGTTCACGCGATCCGCCATTGCCGCCATCGCTCTCGCCGCTGCTGCCATCTACCTCCTATGAGATGCCGTAACGGGGCCTGCGTCCGTGACCCGCCCGTTATCGTTGCAAGATCGAGGGCAAGCTGGCGCCATTCCCGTATCGGATCCACATGGAGGACTGCGGGATGAAGCTGTGAATTGGGCTGGATGTGTCGCTTGAGAAGACCGCAATTTGCGTGATCAGCGAGCATGGGAAGATCGTGAGGGAGGCGGAGGTGTCCAGCGAGCCCGAGGCGCTGTTGCTCTGGATCGGCGATCAGGACGGGGAAGCTGCGGCTATCGGGCTCGGAGCTGGCCCCCTGTCGCAATGGCTGCATCGCGGGTTGTCCGCGGCTGAACTCCCTGTCGTGCTGATGGAAACCCGGCAGGTGAAAGGCGCCTTGAAGGCCATGCCGATCAAGACGGACCGCCGGGATGCCGAAGGGATCGCACGCCTGCCGCACCTCGGCTGGTTCCGACCGGTTCACTGCAAATCAGTCTCCGCACAAGAGGTTCGCGCTGTGCTCACCGCTCGCAAGGCGGTGCAGCAAGGGTTCATCACGCTTGAAATGTCCCTGCGCGGGCTACTGCGGAACTTTGGCTTCAAGGTTGGCACTATATCCCGTGGCCTATTCGAACATCGTATACGCGAACTGGCGGCAGGTAATCCGATGCTGGTAGCGGCAACCGAACCCATGCTTCGCGCGCGGGCAGCGCTGCGACGAGAACTGGCAGGCCTTGAACGCCATGTCCGCCAACCTGCCCATGACGATCCGGTCTGTCTGCGCCTAATGTCGATGCCCGGGACTGGCGTGGTCGCGGCAAGAGATCCGTTGTGCTGGACGTCAAGGATGCAGATGACCTCGCAACGCTGCGCGCGCTGCAGGAGACCGCGGACGTCTTTGTCGAGAATTTCCGAGACGAGACCCTGGCGAAGATGGGGCTCGCGCCGGACCAGCTGCGGCAAAGCCATCCCGCGCTTGTCGTCGCCTCCTGCAAGGGCTTTCTGAAGGGTCGCTACGAACACCGCGCAGCCATGGACGAGGTGGTGCAGATGATGACCGGTATGGCGTACCTGACCGGGCCAAAGCGGCGTCCGTTGCGCATCGGGTCTTCTGCCAATGACATCATGGGCGGGCTGTTTGCAGCCTATGGCGTGCTGGGCGAGCTTATCCAGCGCGGCAAGACCGGGCAGGGGGCGGCAATCCGCTCGGGCCTGTTCGAGAACTGCCTTCTGCTGGTGGCACAGCATATGGTGCAGTTCGACATCGAAGGCGAGGAAAGCCCGCCGATGCCCGAGCGGGTGTTCTCCTGGCCGATCTACGACCTGTTCGAAACGGCGGACGGGCGGCAGATATTCGTGGGCGCGGCGACGGACGGGCAGTGGGAGAAACTGTGCATCGGGCTCGGGCTGGAGCACTTGCTCGCGGATGACCGTCTGAAGACCCGCCCCGACCAGATCAGAGCGCGTGACTGGACCATGCCGCAGATTGCGGCGGTGATCGTTGCACGGCCCTTCGACGAGATGGTGCAGGTGATGGAGGCCAACGACCTGCTGTTCGCCCCGGTTTCCCGTCCTGCCGAGATGTATGACGATCCGCATGTGAACAGGCCCGGCGGGCTCTTCACCTCCGAATGCCGGGACAAGAAGGCTTTCCGCGCTCCCGCGGTGCCGGTCGAGATAGACGGGCGACCCATCGTGTCCGAAAGCGTCACTGTGCCCTCGGTCGGCGAGCACACGGCAGAGATCCTTGGCGCGTTGAAGGTGCAGGCATGACCCGCGTCCTTGCGGCCTACCCGGAGGATCGGATCGCCTTGCGCGAGGTCGGCCTGCGCGACGGTCTGCAAATGCCGAAAACCTGGCCCACGACGACACAGAAGCTGGAGTGGGTCACGCGGGGCGCGGCCGCAGGTGTGCGCTATTTCGAGACGGGGAGTTTTCTTTCCGCCGACAAGGTGCCGCGCTTTGCCGATGTGCGCGAGGTCATCGGCGCCGTGGCGGCGCAGGGGGGCCATGGCGTTGCGTTGGCGATGAACAAGCGGGGCGCAGTGGATGCGCTGGCAAGCGATGTGCCGGAAATCACCGTGGTGATTTCCGCAAGCGCCGCGCACAACGAGGCCAACGTGCGCCTTACGCAGGAACAGAGCCTGTCGGCCATCGCCGACGTGGCGCGGCTGCGTGACGAGACGGGCAAGGGCACAATCATCAACGCCGGGATCGCCACGGCCTTTGGCTGTTCGATCGTGGGTGATGTGTCCGGCGATGACGTGATGCGGATGGTGGAGCGTCGTCGCGGTTTTCATGCGCTACGTCCTGACAGCCCGCTTCTGTGGTCCGACGAGGTGACCGGCTGGGCGTTGGTGGCGATGATTTCCTGCGGGGTGGCGGAAGCCTACCGGCGGGGCGATCACATCGCCATCGACCTGCTGACCGACCGCCTGCGCGGCCCTTCCCGCGCGGTACAACGGGTGTTTGCCGCCCTCGCCGTTCTGGTGCTCTCCGGCGTCCTGTTTCTGTCCACGTGGGAAGCGGTGGAATTCTTCCGCATGTTCGGCAGCTACACCACCGGACACCTCGAAATCCCGGGCTGGATCCCCCAGGCGCCGCTGATGCTTGCGGCGGCGATGCTGGTCCTCGTCGCGCTCACGCGCATCCTCGACACCCTCGCTGGGCGGAGCCAATGACCATCCTTTTAGTCTTCGGCGGGCTGATCCTGCTGCTCCTGACCGGAATGCCGATCTTTGCCGCGCTGGGGCTGACGGCCACGGCGATCCTGCTGATCTTCGAGGGCCATATCGGCCCGATCTCCGACACCGTCATGGCGCACCTGTCCAAACCTGTGCTGATGACCATCCCGCTCTTCGCCTTCATGGCGCAGATCATGATCAAACCGAAGGTCATCGACGATCTCTACGTCATGGCAAACACGGTGATCGGCCACATCCGGGGCGGCCTCGGGGTGGCGACGGTGCTGTCCTGCACGATCTTCGCCGCGATTTCCGGATCGTCAGTGGCCACGGCCCTGTCGATTGGCTCCAGCGCCATCCCGCAAATGAAGCGCTATGGCTATCCGGAACGCGAGGCGCTGGGGGTGATCGCCGCGGGTGGAACCCTGGGCATTCTCATTCCCCCTTCGGCCCCGATGATCCTCTATGCCATCGTCTCGGACGCTTCCATCGGCGCGCTGTTCCTCGCCGGTATCCTGCCCGGCCTGATGCTGGCGATCATGTTCTCTATCTACTGCATGTGGAACGGCGGCACACGCGAACATACATCCTGGTCGGGATGGGGCGCCGTGATGCTGGCGCTGCGCAAGTCGATCTGGGCCGTGCTGACCCCGCCGATCATCATGGGCGGCATATACGCGGGTGTCTTCACCGCTTCCGAAGCCGCCGCCGCCGGGTGCCTCTACGCACTACTCGTTGCGGCGCTGGCCTATCGCACCCTCACACCACGCATGATCTGGGACTGCGCTTATGCCACGATGCGGACCTCGATGATGGTCTCCATGATCATCGCGGGGGCGGCGATGCTCGGCCATGCCATCACCATCATCCGCCTGCCGGTCGGCGTGACGGAGGCTGTTGCCGCGCTCGGCCTATCTCTGCTGGCCTTCATCCTCGTGGTCATGGCGCTGATCTTCGTCATGGGCATGTTCTTTGATTCCATCGCAATCATTCTGATCACTACGCCAATCCTGTTGCCGACGATGCACGCGCTGGACATCGACCTCGTCTGGTACGGTGTGCTTCTGATAATCAACCTCGAACTGGCGATGATCACGCCTCCCGTCGGTTTTAACCTGTTCGTCATCAAGGGGATCACCGACGCGCCCCGGGCGCCACAGCCGCTGACCGGATTCATGACGGATCTGCGGGCTTGCCGGACAGCACTGGCGAAGCCGCCCCGCGTCACCGGTTGTCTGGGCTGATTGGGCGGGCGGGCAGATGCCAGAGATCAACTTGTCGGCTGTCGAGCGCCATCGCGCAAGAGGTTACGCGCCCATCCCCGCCTCGGAATCGGACGCCACACGCCCAAAGAAGGCGGGTCCGCAAATGCCTACTGGTCGAACTCCAAGTGAATCTTTTCCGAGACTTCGGAGCCCTCGGTAAAGCGGTCGATGCCGTAGCCCGAGATGTCGACCTTTGAGGCCTCGCCCCGCACCAGCGCGGCGAGGCATTCGCCGACCGCCGGAGCAATCTGGAACCCGCCGCCGCTGCCGCCGAAGGCATGGAACAGGCCCGGAGTGGTGGTGCTGGCGCCAATCACCGGGAGCATGTCGGGCAGATAACCCTCGACCCCGGACCAGACGCGGATGATCTCTGCCCGCGCCAGCATGGGGATGCATTCGACGAGCGTGCGCATCCCTCGCAGTGTCTTGGCTGGCGGCACGTAGGTGAACTCGCCCGAGGGCAGCGAACGGGTGCGCGGGTAGCCCGAGAAGATGATGTTGCCGCGCGGGATCTGACGCACGATGACATCGCCCTCCACCATATGCACCGACGGGTGCAGTCGGTGCGGCAGGGGCTCGGTGACGAATTGCGGCGGGCCGGCGCTGAACATCGGCACGGGTTCTCCGGCCTGCTGGGCGAGCTTGCCGGCCCAGGCCCCCGCGGCGTTGACGAGCCTTGGCGCTTCGAAACACCTGCCATCCGTGCTGGTGACCGCGAACCCCGTGGCGGTGCTGTCAAAGCCCGCAACCTCGCAGCCTTCGATCACGGTGCCGCCCGCCCGGGCCAGCGCCCGGGTCACGGGCGGCGTGCTGAGACGGGGATTGGCCACAGCGCTGCGCGGACTGAACGCCGCAAGGCGGATGTGGCGCGACAGGAAGCCGAACCGGGCGTGAAGGGCATCTTTCTTAAGCAATTGCGACTCGACGCCGAAGCGCGTTGCGGTCTCTACGTCCTTGCGCAGCTGGATCTCGCCGCGTTCGCCGTGGGCGAAATAGAGATGCCCGGTGCGCTCGATCTCGCAACCCTCGCCAGTGAGGGTGCCATAAGCCTCCCAAAGCTCCTGTGCGCGGATCGACAGCGGGTACTGGCGTGCGGATCGTCCGTGCAGCCGCAGGTTCCCGAAATTTGTGGCGGAGGCCTGCGCCCCGATCTGACCCTTCTCGAGCAGCGCGACACTCAGTCCCGCGCGCGCGAGGAAGAGCCCGGTGAAGGCGCCGAAGAGACCGCCGCCAATCACGATTACGTCGCATTTCAGGCGCCGGTTCATGCGTCTTCCCCCCGCGCTTTGGGGTCGAAGACCAGCGGGATGGGGCGGACCGGAGCCTGCGCGCGCAGCCGTCCGGGCGGACTTTTGGTGGCGGCTGCAACAATCTCGCCAAGGGCCTGTCCGCAGAACCGGCCCTGGCAGCGGCCCATCCCGCAGCGGGTCACGGATTTCACCCGGTTCACCTCGGTCGGGCAGGAGGGCTCGTTCAGGGCGGCTCGGATCTCGCCGGCGGTGACCCGTTCACACCGGCAGACCAGAACGTCATCGGCAAGTGCGGTGGCTTGCTCGGCAGGCCAGCGGAAAGCGCCTGTCATGGCGCGCTGGAATGCCTGCTGCGCGGCCAGGCGGCGCCTGTCGCGCCTCATCACGACGCTCCGGACCGGATGGCCGAGACTTTCCAGAAGGCTCTGCGCTGCAAGGCTCCCGGCGGCATCGGCAGCTTCGGCGCCGCCGGTACGGGCGCTGTCCCCCGCCAGCCAGAGCCGCTCGCCCGCGCGGCCCGCCGCGTCGGTGCAGGGGAACCATTGCCGCAAGTCCGGATCGAACGCGAAGGTTGCTCCGGCCAGCTCGGCGAGTTGGGTCTCTGCGCGCAATCCGTGGCCCAGGGCCACTGCGTCCGCCTCGGCGGTCCCGGCCCGGCCGCGGGCGGTCGTGTAGCGCAGCAGCTTGACGCGGGTGTCGCCCTCGATCGCTTCCAGCCGCACGCCCGAACGCATGCTGACACCGCCGCGCCACAGCTCGGCGATCAGGGAAAGTCCTCGCAGCGCATTGCGCGGCGCGTGGCGGAGCATGGCCGGGAAAGCCCGGGCCTTCCCCGAGATGGGCGTCGTGTCGAGCACGGTCAGATCGCGGTGCCCAAGCCGCAGGTACTGCGCTGCCGCAAGGTACAGCAGCGGCGACGACCCGGCGAAGATCACCTTTCGCCCGATGAAGCTGGCATGGCGTTTCAGCGCCACCTGTGCCCCACCGAGGGTGAAGACACCCGGCAGGGTCCAGCCGGGCAAGGGCATCAGCCGGTCGGTCGCGCCAACCGCGATGACGAGATGGGAATAGGCGATACTGTCGAAACCGTCCGGGCCAAGCAGCTCCAGCCGATTGTCATGGCAGGCCCATGCCAAAGTGCCGGTTCGGAAATCGCAATGCTGCAGCACCGCATCCTCGGCCTCTTCGCGGCGCGCGATGGTCTCGGCCGACTTTCCGAAGAGCGCGGCGCGGTGGCGCGAGGTCAGGGGCGACAAGCGGCGGGTGCCCTGCCCGCCGGGGTGGGCGCTCTCCTCCAGAACGATGGGCCTCAGACCGGCCTCGACGAGCCGCCGCGCTGCCGCGAGCCCTGCCGGTCCGGCGCCGACGATAACGATCTTCGTTTCCCCCTGCATGTCATTCGGCCTCGTCGTATGGGCGCGAGCGCAGGCGCAGGCCATCGCGGGCGACCGTCATGCAGCCGCGCAGGCGTCGGCCTTGATCGTCCCACATGGTGCATTCCTGGCAGCTGCCCATCAGACAGAAACCGGCGCGGGCGCCCCCGTCGAATTCGTTGACGCCGCACTCCGGCTGCGTAGCCAGCACCGCAGCCAGCACGGTGTCGTCGAGCCGCGCGGTGATCTCGGCACCGTCGAATTCAAAACGCAGCGGACGCGGCGCGTCGGCGTCGATGGGATGAAGGAGCGAGTCCGCCATGAGTATTACCATGCAATATGATTTATGGCAATATGAGGGGCCACAACTGGTCCTGCGTCAAGCCTCAACGTTTCCGGCCCTGCTTATCGGGCGGATTCTTCAAAACGGCTGGCTCGTCGGAGGATTGCTTGGTGTCTCCGGGGCCCGGATCGTCAGGAGAAGGAGATCGACCTCCCGGCCGCGAGGATCATCGCGGCGAAGGACGCTTCGAGCTGTTCGGGCGTGTAACGAAGGGTCGAGACCGCAAGCGAAACCGAGCCGATCACCTGCCCCTGGGCGCCGAGGATCGGTGCCGCGATCGAAGCATCGGCGTGGTAGACCTCTTCGAACGCGCAGGCATAGCCCTTCAGACGCGTCTCTTCGATGATCTCCTTGAGCCTGTCGACGTCCGTCACGGTGTTCCGGGTGTGAGCGCGTATGTCCGAGGCATCCAGAATCGCCGCCACCTTTTCGGGCGGCAACCGTGAGAGCATCGCCCGCCCCGGTGCCATGCAATAGGCGGGCAGACGGGTGCCGATGGTCACATCCGTGTGAAGCACGTGACGGCTGAGAAAGCGCGAGATGAAGACGATCTCGGTCCCGTCCAGAACGGTGAGGTTCACCGTCTCCTCGGTTTCCTTGCTGAGGTACTGCAGGACCGGCATCGCCCGGTCCACGAGGCGTGACGTGCGGGTGAAATGATGGGCCAGATCCAGCGTCTTGACCGACAGCTGAAACTGCCGCGTGCGCGTGTCCTTCTCGAGATAGCCCAGCGTTTCCAGAGTGTGCGCAAAGCGTTGCGCCCCGCTCAGGTCAAGGCCGGTCTGTTCGGCAATGTCGGAGAGCGTCATCTGCGGATGCTGGCCGTTGAAGGCTTCGAGCACGCGAAAGGCCTTGGCAACTGACTGCACCATGAGGGGGTCTGCCCGCTTCGCCGGCTTCTTGTTTTGTTCTGACACCATCTTGTCCTTCGATCCCGCCTTGGTCGCATGCAGACACCCTGAGAATGCACCGCACTGTCTTCGGTAACACAGACAGGAATTTCAACCGAGAGCCACAAGACGATTGACAAACATGCCTGCTGTCATTTTTATCCAATAGTAACTATCACAATGCAATGGATGCTATGGACAACTTCATTCTTACCGAAAAAACCGCCAACGTTCTGACAATCACGTTGAACCGTCCCGAGAAGATGAATGCGTGGAACACCTCCATGCGTGACATGCTCATCGACGCCTTCGTGGCTGCAGAAGCGGATGACGAGGTGCGTGCCATCATCCTGACAGGAGCCGGCGACCGGGCGTTCGGCGCGGGGCAGGATCTGGGCGAGAGCAAGACCTTCGACGCAGACCGGGCCGAAAGCTGGATGGGCGAATGGAAGAAGCTCTATGCCTGCCTGCGCGACAGCTCCAAGCCCATCGTCGCGGCGCTCAATGGCGTGGCGGCGGGCTCGGCCTTCCAGGTGGCGCTGCTGTGTGACCTTCGTGTCGCCCACCCCGGCGTGCGCATGGGCCAGCCAGAAATCCTGTCCGGCATCCCGACCGTCACCGGCAACTGGGTCATGCGGGAGATGATCGGCATTGCCCGCACCATCGACCTGACTTTCACCGGCCGCATGCTCGACGCCAAGGAAGCCTATGACTGGGGCCTGATCAGCCGCCTTGTGGACCAGGACCAGGTGATGGCCGCGTCGATGGAGCTGGCAAAGGATCTTGCATCCAAGCCTCCCGTGGCGATGCGTCTGAACCGTCAGCGGGTCAAGGAAGTGACCCAAGCGGGCTACGAGGACGCCATGCAGGCCGGTATCCGCATCCAGCTGGAGGCTTACTCCACCGGCGAGCCTCAGCGGATGATGGAGGAATTCTTCGCCAAGCGCGCAAAGGCCTGACCGGCCTCACGAGGAATCCTCCCGAAGACGACGGTTTCCGCCCTGCGGGCGAGCGCCGCCACACAGACAATAAAGCAAAAACCAAGCCAACATCCCAACAGAGGTACACACCATGACCAAGAACGACAGATCGCGCCTGAACCGTCGCAGCATGCTGGCCATCGGCACTGCCGCGCTGGCAGCCCCGATGCTGGGCCGCCGTGCCAATGCGCAGACCGCGTCGCTGACCGTGGCCGATCCGGGCGGTCCGTTCAGCGCGGGCTTCAGCAAGGCCTTCTACGAGCCCTTCACCGCCGAGACCGGCATCGAGATCGTTTCCGTGGCGCGAGACGCGGAACCCACGGCGCAGTTCAAGTCCATCGTCGAGACCGGCAGCTACATCTGGGACGTTTGTACCCTGACCCTGTCGGCCCGGCTGATCCTTGAACAGGAAGATCTGCTGGACGACATCCAACTCGATCCGGCGCTGGCCGAAACCATGATGCCGGGCTCGGTGCATTCGAACTTCCTCGGCACCGATGTCTACGCGACGATATCGGCGTTCAACACCGACAGGATGGAAGCCGGTCCGTCCAACTGGGCCGAGTTCTGGGACACGGAAACCTTCGCCGGGCGTCGCGCGCTGCGCCGCAATCCCATCGACACTCTGGAGCAGGCGCTGATGGCCGACGGTGTCGCGCCCGAGGATCTTTACCCGCTCGACGTGGACCGCGCCTTTGCCAAGCTTGACGAGATCAAGGACCACATCGACGTATGGTGGACCGGCGGTGCGCAATCCTCGCAACTGCTGCAGAGTGGCGAGGTCGACATGGTGGCCGGCTGGAACGCCCGCCTGCAATCGGCCATCGACGCCGGGGCGCCCGCTGAACTGGTCTGGAACCAGGGTCTTTACTCGATCGAGGGCTGGGGCCTTCCCAAGGGCGGCCCGAACGTCGATGCCGCACGGCAGTTCCTGGCCTTCTGCGCCCGGCCCGAGCAGCAGGCGCTGTTCACCGATGATCTGTCCTATGGCCCGACCAACCTCGCGGCTTACGACCACATCTCGGAAGAGCGCGCGCCCGTTCTGACCACCGCACCGGCCAACCTGGACAAGATGGTGCTGGCGGATGAAAGCTGGTGGGAAGAGAACCGTGCCGAGATGACCGAACGGTTCAATCTCTGGCTCCTGATGTAATCACCCTTCTGCCAGCTGCCCCCTGCGGGTGCGGCTGGCAGGCTCTCTCTGCCCCCCGCGATCACTCCAGAGACGGCCGTTGCGCGCGGTCGCCGGGCGAAGCCCGTCGCCGCCACACGACCGGTGCCCGGCCCACTCCGACAGAGGCAATTCCTTCATGAACATCTCCACCGCTCCTGCCGCCAAAATCCGCATCGATGGGCTGTCAAAGAAATACGGCACGTTCACCGCTCTCGAACCCACGACGCTGGACGTCCAGCGCGGTGAGTTCCTCACGCTGCTGGGGCCGTCGGGGTCGGGCAAGACCACGCTGCTGCAGATGGTGTCGGGGCTGACTCCGGCCACATCGGGGCGGCTTTCGATTGACGGCGAGAACTGGACCAACCGTCCGGTTCACGAGCGCGGCATGGGGCTGGTGTTCCAGCACTACGCGCTTTTCCCGCACATGACCGTCGAGGATAACGTCGCGTTCCCGCTCAAGATGCGCAACCTGCCTGCCGCACAGATCCGGACGTCCGTGGCCGAGACGCTGGAAAAGGTGCAGCTCGACAAGTTCGCGCACCGTTTCCCGCGCGAGCTTTCGGGCGGGCAGCAACAGCGGGTGGCCCTTGCGCGCTGCTTTGTCTTCCGCCCCGAGATCATCCTGATGGACGAGCCGCTCGGCGCACTCGACAAGGCCCTGCGCGAGACCATGCAACTGGAGATCCGGCGCTTGCACAGGGAATTCGGCACCACGCTGATCTACGTCACCCATGACCAGGAAGAGGCGCTGGTGATGTCCGACCGCATCTGCGTGATGAACCATGCCAAGGTCGAGCAGCTGGGTACCCCCAGCGAGATCTACTCGGATCCTGAGACCATCTTCGCCGCCACATTCATCGGTCATTCGAACCTGCTGGAAGGCACGCTCGCGGGCACCGACGCACAGGGCAACACGCTGGTCAAGACCGCTGCGGGAACCTTTGCGGGGCGCATGGGCGCGCGCGATGTCAATGCCGGAATACACGCGCTGATCGTGCGGCCCGAGCGGGTATCGCTCGGCGCGGCCACCGGCCCCGGCATGAACGAGCTGCGCGCCACGTTGCGCGACGTGGTCTACATCGGTTCGGACAACCGGCTGATGCTGGTGTTGCCGGACGGCACGGAATTCACGCTGCGGCGCGACCCGGGCGTCGCCATAGGCGCCGATGTCGGCCAAGAGATCACCGTACATTGGCCCATCGAGGCCGGCCGGGTGGTGTCATGAGCAGTCTGGCCTCTGATATCTTCGCCCGTGGCAGCGCCCTCTCGCGGCTGAGGGTCGGCCCGATGTGGCTTGCCGCGCCCGCGCTGGCTTTCGTGGCCGTCTTCCTTCTGCTGCCCATGCTGCGCCTCATCGGCCTGAGCTTCACAGGCGGTGAGACCGGCGGCGCGACGCTTGAGCACTACCAGCACCTCGCCGACACCCCGGTCTACATGCGCATTCTGTGGATCACCTTCCGGATCTCGATGCTCACGGCCTTCTTCTCGGTGCTGCTGGGCTACCCGGTCGCCGCGTGGCTGGCCCGGCTTCCTGACAAGAGCCGCAACAAGTGGCTGTTCCTGGTGCTGTTGCCGTTCTGGACCTCGTACCTGGTCAAGACATTCGCATGGATGATCATGCTGGGTGACCGCGGCCTCTTCAATTCGATCCTGACCGGCTCGGGAGTGACCGAAAGCTCGCTGGATCTCATGTACAACGAGTTCGGCGTGCTGGTCGGCATGGTCCACGCAATGATGCCGCTGGCCATCCTGACCATGGTGCCGGTAATGACCGGCATCGACCAGCGCCTGCCGCTGGCCGCCGGCAGCCTCGGCGCGAAACGTTCTCAGCGGTTCTGGCTGATCGAATTTCCGCTGGCCTTGCCCGGGGTTGCCGCCGGGGGGCTCCTGACCTTCATCACGTCGCTCGGCTTCTTCATCGTACCGGCCTATCTTGGCGGCCGGAGCCAGACGATGCTGGCTCAGATCATCATCATGCAGGTGCAGGAGCTGGTGAACTGGGCCTTTGCCGCGGTGCTGTCGGTGATGCTGGTGGCGGCCGCCCTCGTGGCGATCTGGATCTACGACCAGTTCTTCGGGCTTTCTTCGCTGACGCAGGCCAGCTCCGAGGGGACCAAGGGTTCGAAGAAGGGCGTGCGGTGGCTGCGCCGTGCGGGTCAGAGAGTGCTGAACGGGCTTGCCTGGATCTGCTCGCCGTTCAACCATCTGGGTGATCGCGGCGACGAGGCCCCGAGGCCGCTCCGTGGCGTCTATCTAGGGGTGCTGTTCCTATTCCTGCTGGCGCCCGCGATCATCGTGCTGCCGCTGGCCTTCACGGGCGAACAGACGCTGGCCTTCCCGCCGCCGTCCTATTCCACCCGTTGGTTCTCCGAGTATTTCGGTTCGCAGATCTGGATCTCGGCCACCCTACGCAGCTTCGGCGTGGCTTTCGCCACCGCCATCCTGGCCACCCTTCTGGGCGGCATGGCGGCACTGGCGCTGGCGCGTTCGGACAGCAAGTTCGGCAAGACGGTCTTCGGCCTGATGCTCGCACCGATGATCGTGCCGCGCATCGTCATCGCGGTGGGCCTGTTCTACCTGATGGCCCAGATCGGGCTCGTGGCCTCCAACATCGGACTGATCATCGGTCACACGCTGCTCGCGATCCCCTTCACCTTCATTGCCATCGGCGCGGTGCTCAAGGGCTACGACTGGCGGCTTGACCAGGCGGCGGCCACGCTGGGGGCAGGGCGGATCAAGGTCCTCAGATTGATCACGCTGCCGCTTCTGCGGGGCGGCATCATCTCGGCGGCGCTCTTCGCCTTCGTCACCAGCTTTGACGAGCTTACCATCGCGCTGTTCATCTCGGGCGGTCTGAAATCGACCCTGCCCAAGCAGATGTGGGACGACATGTACCTGCAGCTCAACCCGACGCTGGCCGCCGTGTCCGTTGTGGTGCTGGTCATCGTCACGCTGATCCTGCTTGTGGCCCAACGCGTCCAGAAGTCCTGAAGACACCCTGTACGCCGCGCCGCCTGAACCGTGGCGCGGCTCTCTGTTCCATTTCGAGGAAACACATGAACATCCAAGGCTTGGCAAAGTCCTTCATCCAACAGGCCGACAGGACCCCCGATCGCGTCTTTGCCCGTACCACCGAAGGCACCGAACTCAGCTTCCGGCAACTGTCAGATGCCGCCGACGCGATGATCGCCTGGCTTGCCGACCATGGCGTGCGCCCCGGTGACACGGTGGCCGTGATGACACGCAACAGTCCCGCCTCGCTTGCTCTCATCCATGGGCTTCTGCGCGCGGGCATGGTCTGGGTGCCGGTGAACCCGGCGCTCGTCGGCGACGGGCTGGTGCATGCAATCCGCTTGGTGGACGCCGCCATCGCGGTATGCGATCCGGAGCTCGAAGCCACGCTTGCCGCCTGCGAGGCGCAGCCGCGCGAAGGCATCCTCGTGCTGCACAGTCGCGATCTTCCCGGCGCCCCCGCCGTCCGGCCCCGATATGACGTGGCGGGGCCCATGGGCCTCGCGGCGATCATGTTCACCTCCGGCACCACCGGGCCTGCCAAGGGCGTGCTCGTTACCCAGACCATGCTCGAGATCGCCGCGCGCGGTGTGGAGGAGGTGGGCAACCTGCAGGACGGCGACAATCTCTTCATGTGGGAGCCGTTCTATCATGTCGGCGGCGCGCAGGTCCTGGTCCTGCCGATCCTGCGCAATGTCACCCTCACCATCGCCGAGAAATTCTCGGCCAGCCAGTTCTGGCAGCAGGTGTCTACTGCGCGCTGCACCCACATCCACCATCTCGGCGGTATCCCGCAGATCCTGCTCAAGCAGCCGCCCTCCGAGCTTGACCGCAGCCATGGCGTGCGCGTCGCATGGGGCGGCGGCTGCCCTGCCTCCGCATGGCGCGATTTCGAGGACCGTTTCGGCATCACCATCAAGGAGTGTTACGGCCAAACCGAGGCTTCGTCGATCAGCTGCGCCAATGTCGAAGGGGTCGTGGGGGCCATCGGTCGACCGCTGCCTTGGTTCGACATTCAGGTGAAGGATGACACAGGCCGCATCCTCGGACCGGGAGAGGGACGTGGCGAACTGGTCATCACCTCGACCATCGAGGGCGCAATCTTCGCAGGCTACCACAAGGCACCCGAGGCCACCGCCAAGGCGCTGCAGCCAGACGGGTTCCACACCGGTGACACCGGCTCTTGGGGCGAGGACGGTATGCTGCGGTTCCATGGCAGGGTGGGCGACAGCGTGCGCTGCATGGGCGAGAACGTCTCGGCACACGAAGTCGAAAGCGTTGCCAACCGGCACCCGCAGATCGAGGAATCCGCCATGGTCGGTGTGCCCGCCGAAATCGGCGAATATGACATCCAGCTTTTCGTGCGGCCAACCCCCGGTACCAAACCGGATGCCGAGGAGATCAGCCGCTGGTTGAGCGACAAGCTCGCCCCCTACCAGCAGCCGCGCTTCATCGCCTTCATCGACGAGTTCCCCAAGACGCCAAGCCAGCGGATCCGCAAGCATCTCTTGCCGAAGTCGCCCGAACGCTGGGAACGCAAGAACACCAGAAAGGCCCACACCGTATGACGACCGACGTTCTCATCACCGGCACCGGAATGTTCGCCGGCCGCATCGCTCTCGACATCGCGGCCACCGCAAAAGAGCCTGTCTCGGTGGTCATCGCCGGGCGCAACGTCGACCGGCTGCAATGGCTGCAGACCGCGGGCAATGCCCGGGCCGCCATGTTCGGCACGCCTGCCGGCTTCAGGGCGCACCGGATCGACCTGCTTGAGGAGGGCGCGAGCGAGGCGCTCCTGTCGGAATTACAGCCCCGCATCGTGGTACAGGCGGCGTCGATCCAGACCTCCTCGGTGATCTCGGACAAGGGGTCGCGCTGGACAGAGCTGGTGGCCGAAGGCGGGCTCAGCGCCACCGCCGTCTTCCAGGCGCTGATGTCCGCGCGCATGGCGGCAGCAATCAGCAAGCTGTGCCCGACGACACCGCTGATCAACTGCTCCTTCCCGGACGTGGTCAACGGGATGATCACGGCCATGGGCCATGACGTGCTGTGCGGGACCGGCAATGTCGCGATCCTGTCAAACGTCTTCCGTGGCGCCAGCGCGCGTCCGGCGGGCACGCTGAGGGTGTTGGCACATTACCAGTGCCTCAAACCCTGGCGCCAGCCAGCGGCAGAGCGCGCCGGCCCCGCGCCGCGCATCTTCTCCGATGATCGTGAGATTACCGACCCCTTCGCGACCTTCTCCGAGTGCAAGCTGACGCCGGAGCCCGCCATCGAGATCTCGGGGGCCAGCGGCGTCACCCTGATCCTGGCCCTTGCAGCCGGAGCCGCCTGGACCGGGCACGTTCCTGGGCCGAATGGCCTGCCGGGTGGATATCCCGTGAAACTGTCACAGACCGGGGTGTTGAGCCTTGATCTGCCCGGCAGCGTCACCGAGGCCGAAGCCATCGCCTGGAACGACGCGTTCGAACACGCGGGCGGGCTTACCGTCTCGGGTGGACGGGCGAGCTATAACGGTCGGCTCGCCGAGTTGCTGCACGCCGAAGGGTTTGCCCATGCGGACGGCTTCGACGTTGCGGACCTCGAAGATGTCTGCACGGACATGCTCGCGCTGCGCGACAGGCTGATGTCCGAACCGGCCTGAGGCCGCGCCTACGAAGGTAGACCATGGGCGACGCATGCCTGCGCCCATGGTCCAGTGAAAGGGCTGAAGTGGGTCGCAGCGCTATTGACCAGCTCGGTCCGGGGCCGCTCACAGTGGTGCCCGTGCCTGTGGCCGTGATGCGTGCCCGGTCAGCGGGGCAGCAGGGTGCCGAGACCTTTTTCGGCAGCCTCCGTCATTGCAAGCCGTGCGACCGCCAGGTCGGCCAGCGGCATGCCGGGGAACAGGAACATCAGGCGCTGCGCATCGTCCACGCGGCCGGGATGCGCTCCAGTCAGGAGTGCGGCGAGGTCGCCATCATAGCGGCCTTGATGCGCCAGAGCCGCATTGCCGCCGTTGCGTTCGAGCGCGGCAAGATCGTCGGTGAAGAATCCGTCCAGATAGTCCGTGAGGCCATCGCGATGCCATGCGCGCCCGAGGTCGACCCCGATTGCCAGCGCTCCGGGGCGCAACACCTGCGGGCGTACGATGGGCGGGATGCTGTCGATGCTGGGCAGGCAGCTCACCACCACGTCGCTCGCGGCGGCGAGCGCCTCGGGGTCCTGCATGACCTCGGCTTCGAACCCCATCTCGCGTGCCCGCAGCGCAAGCGCCTCCGCCGACGCCGTGCTGCGTGAAAACGCGCGGACCCTGCGCAGCCTAGGCAGCACGTCCGCCAGCGCCGAGAGGTTGCTGTGCGCCTGCACGCCGCACCCCAACACGCCGAGGTTGGACGCGCCCGGCCTGGCCAGCGCCTCGGCCGCGAGGGCTGACAGGGCAGCGGTGCGGTGTGTCGTGATCCAGCTGCCGTCCATGATCGCCACGGCGCGGCCAGTGACGGCATCGTTCACGATGATCTGCGCACTGATGGCAGGAAGGTCGCGCCGCGCGTTGTCGGCCGAGTATCCGATCCACTTGGTCACGCCCAGACCAAGCCCGTCATCCGCATCGGACATCGACATGAAGAAGCGGCCCTCATCCAGCTGCACCCGCGTCTTCAGGCCGCCGCCACGGACGGGTGCGGACCGCTGCCGGATCGCTGCAGCAATGGCGCGGCGCAGTGCCGTGGGAGAGAGGTTCAGGCTCTCGATGTCGGCCGAGGACAGGTAAAGCAGGCCGTCCCCGCGCGCCTGCGCGGACCAAGGCGATGTAGACCCTGAGGTTCCACTGTCAGACATTGGCGGTCTCCATCCCGATCGCGGCGCAGGCACGCCGTCAGCCGATCCGTTTCACACGAACCTCCAGCGCCAGCCGTTGTGACGAAGATCCGGCAGCGGCTCAAGTGTCCCGACTGTCTGCGCAGGGTGTCATGGCCCAGCCCTTGCAGGAGAGGACGCCGGCTTCCCGGCGTCCCGGATGTTTATTCAGGCCGGATCCGACAGGGTTGCACAGGCAGCCGCGATGCGGGCCATAGCGGTCTTCAGCGTTTCGGTGTCGGTGGCGTAGGACACGCGGAAATGCCCCGGCAGGCCGAAGGCGGTGCCCGGCACGACTGCAACATCCGCCGTTTCCATCAGCCAGGCGCAGAACGCGCGGTCGGTGTCCAGCCGCGTTCCGTCCGGCGTCTGGCGCCCCATCACACCACCGCATTCGGCGAAGGCATAAAAGGCGCCTTCGGGACTGCGACAGGCAAGGCCGGGGATGGCATTCAGCGCGTCAACCACAAGATCGCGGCGGGCGCGGAAGGCTTCGGCCCGTTCCGCCAGGAAATCCTGCGGCCCCTCCAGTGCGGCGATGGTTGCCGCCTGGCTGATCGTGTTCGCGGCCGAGGTCGACTGACTCTGGATCACCGTCATGGCCTTGATCAGCGGCACGGGACCACCGGCATAGCCAAGGCGCCAGCCGGTCATCGCATAGGCCTTGGAGACGCCGTTTATGGTCAGGGTACGCTCTTTCAGCGCGGGCTCGATGGCCACCGGGGTGACATGGCGAAAACCATCGTAGACGATGTGTTCGTACATGTCGTCGACCATCAGCCAGACATGCGGTTCCTCCAGCAGCACATCCAAGAGCGGCCGCAGGTGTTCGGCCGCATAGGCCGCACCCGACGGGTTGGAGGGCGAGTTCAGCATCAGCCAGCGGGTGCGCGGCGTGATCGCCTCGCGCAGCTGCGTGGCGCTCAGTCGGAAGCCCTGCTCGGCGGCGCAGGGCACCAGAACCGGAATGCCGCCGCAAAGCTCGACGATATCGGAATAGGTGACCCAGTAGGGGGTTGGGATGATGACCTCGTCGCCGGGATTCAGCGACGCCATCATGGCGTTGTAGATCACCTGCTTGGCGCCGGTGCAGGCGATGATCTCGGACGTTGAATAGCTCAGTCCGTTCTCGCGGGCGAACTTGCCGGCAATCGCGGTCCTGAGCGCGGCGGTGCCGGGCAGCGCGGTGTACTTGGTCTCCCCGCGCTGCATGGCGTCCCAGGCTGCCTGCTTGATGTGGTCGGGCGTGTCGAAATCAGGCTCGCCCGCCCCGAGACTGATGATGTCGCGACCCGAGGCGCGCAGCTCTGCAGCACGCGCCCCGATCGCGAGGATTTCGGACACGCCGAGCGACTCGATGCGCTCGGCGGGCCGGAAGTCTGATGCGACTGCGGTGTTCATGGTCAGTCGATATTGAAGACCACGCCCTGTGCCAGCGGCAACTCGCGCGAGTAGTTGATCGTGTTGGTGGCACGGCGCATGTAGGCGCGCCATGCGTCCGAACCGCTTTCGCGGCCGCCGCCGGTCTCTTTCTCGCCGCCGAAGGCGCCACCGATCTCGGCGCCCGAGGTGCCGATGTTGACGTTGGCAATGCCGCAGTCAGATCCGCGTGCCGAAAGGAAGGTTTCCATCTCGCGCAGGTCCGTGGTGAAGATCGAAGAGGACAGCCCGCCGCCGACATCGTTGTGCAGCTCGAGCACCTCGTCGAAGTCGCTGTACTTCATCACGTATAGGATCGGGGCGAAGGTCTCCCGCAGCATCGGGCCTTCCTGCTTCGGCATCTCGACCAGCGCGGGCTTGACGTAATAGGCCGTCTCCGGACCGACGTCCTGGCGCTCGCCGCCGTGAACAGTCCCGCCCAGCCCGGCCGCTTCCTTCAGCGCCTCACCCATGGAGTCGAAGGCCGTCTTGTCGATCAGCGGGCCGACCAGCGCCTCGGTTTCCAGCGGATTGCCCACCGAAACGGAGGTGTAGGCCTTCTTCAGCGCGGGCACGATCTGATCATAGATGCTGTCATGCACGAAGAGCCGGCGCATGGTGGTGCAGCGCTGGCCCGCCGTGCCCATCGCGCCGAAGGCGATGGCGCGCAGCGCCATGTCCAGATCGGCAGAGGGGCAGACGATACCGGCGTTGTTGCCGCCTAGTTCGAGGATGCACTTGCCGAAGCGCGCCGCGACCTTGGGGCCGACGATCCGGCCCATGCGGGTGGACCCGGTGGCCGAGATCAGCGCGACCTTAGGGCTGTCCACCAGCGCCTCGCCCACGGCGGGGCCGCCGACCAGCACCTGGCTGAGGCCTTCGGGCGCGTCGTCACCGAAACGCGCCAGCGCGCGTTCGAACACCGCCTGGCAGGCCAGCGCGGTCAGCGGGGTCTTTTCGGACGGCTTCCAGATCACCGGATCGCCGCAGACCAGAGCGAGGGCCGCGTTCCAGCACCACGGCGCGCAGGGGAAGTTGAATGCCGTGATGATGCCGACTACGCCCAGCGGATGCCAGGTTTCCATCATGCGGTGGCCGGGGCGTTCGGTGGCGATGGTCAGGCCGTAGAGCTGGCGCGAGAGGCCAACCGCGAAGTCGCAGATGTCGATCATCTCCTGCACTTCGCCAAGGCCTTCGGACGGGGATTTGCCCGCCTCGATGGAGACCATGCGGCCCAGGTCTTCCTTGGCCTTGCGCAGCTCTTCGGCGAAGAGGCGCACCAGCTCACCACGGCGAGGGGCAGGGACAAGCCGCCAGGTGCGGAAGGCGTCGTTGGCCTTGGCGATGGCGGCCTCGGTGTCGGGGACGGAATGCTCGGCAAGGCTGGCGACGGGCTCGCCGGTCACGGGAGAGATGACGGACATGCCGCCCGCGACGGCAAGATCGGCGGTCGCGCCGCAGGCTGCCATCGTGTCGGCGGTGGTCTGCTTGAGAGGGGTGCTCATGAGAGGGTTCCTTGATTGGTCGGTTGTCTTTTCGGTGTACGGGGTGTGGGCCTTCGGGCGGTCGTGCCGCTGCCCGGGTCAGGCCGTCTGGTGGCTCCGGCTCAGCTCGATACGGGCCTCGGCGAGCGATCGTGCCTCGGTCTCGGCATAGCGGAAGAACAGGTCATGCACGGGCGCGCCGAGGTCTTCCTCGAAGCGCGCACGGTTGGGGTTGGCGACGAAGGCCTGAGCGGCGCCGTCGCCGAGATTGGACTGGAAGATCCCAGCGGCCGAAACCGGCAGGAAATCCTCGTAGACAATGGGGTCGGCACGCAGGCAGCCTTGCGCGATCAGCGCATCCAATCCGCAGGACGGATCCTTGCAGGGCTGGCCCGTTGCCGAGTAGCGGAAGTACCCCAGCCCGTCCTTGCGCAGCGTTTCCAGATCGTCCGGGAAGGCCGCGAACACCTCGGCCAGTGTGGCGCGGTAAGCGTCGGCGTTCGAGCCGTCGGCGGCCGGTGTGATGCGGCTGCGCGTCTCGGCCAGCAGGCGGTCATAGAGGGCTTGGCCGCTCGGGGTCAGCGCGATGCCGCGCTGCTCGATCTCGCCGAAGCGGGCGGTGTGGCGGCCAATCGTGGTACCGGCCTCGCCGGTGTCATCAGCGGGGAAGTTCACCGGCTCTTCGAGCGCCTTGAACGAGGTCTGGCGCAGAAGGATCGGCACGGTGCGGGTGGGCGGTCCCTCCACAACGGCCTTCGGCGAGATTCCCCGATCCGGCATCATCTCCTGCACGCGGTCGATGTCGAGCGTGCGCGGAGTAAGGTGATTGATGTGCGGACCCTTGAAGGCCACCACGTCGGCCACCAGCCGGTGCGCATCGTGCAGGCGGCGGTAAAGCGCGTGGGGAACGTTTGCCTCGGCATGCCAGCGGAAGGTCTCGACCGCCTCGGCCACGAAACGCTCGGCGTCGGCCTCGGAAAGACCGCCATCGGCTTCGGCCTTGTGGATCAGTTCGAGACAGCCCGGCGTAAAGATTTCGCGGCGGTCCAGTACCTCGGCGGCGGCGTCGCGCAGGTCGGCGTCGTCCAGCAGGTCGAGCCGGAGCAGCGAGGTGAAGACGCGGAACGGGTTGCGGCGCAGCGCAGCGTCGTCGAGCGGGCGGAATGCGGTGGAATGCACCGGCACGCCGGCCACGGACAGGTCATAGTAACCCACCGGGTGCATGCCCATGACCGCAAAGAGACGGCGGATGGTGAACAGCTCGCGCGGGGTGCCGAGGCGGATCGCGCCATGGCGTTCCTCGTCGATACGCTCGAGCTCGCCCAGGCCTTCGAGGCGCTCCCTTTCGGCCGGGCTGGCCGAGAGCACTTCGGCGTTCACGTCATGCACCAGCTCCATGAGCGTGCCGTAGGCCGGCACCTCTTCGCGGTACATGACGGACATGGCGCGGGAGAAGAGCGCGCGGATTTTATCGGGGTTTGCATGTTCGGCTGCCATAGGGCCGCTCCGTTCGTATTCATGATCTATGGGCATTGTAGACCAAGGGGTGTCGCGGTTCCGAATGACCATTCCAGATAACCTCATTCCGAAAACACATGGCGTCCCAGTCTTGCCTCCAAATAGGAGCATGGTGACGCCAAAGACGTGATCTTCGGGTGTAGCCAAGAGCGGAGCAGTCGAACGATCCGGCAACGCTGATACCGGCCTGACATGCGGATGCTGCTGTCCTTCGAACGCGCTGCCCTGAACGCCATTTCACGCGTTCAGGCGAAGAGCTTGACCTGCCGCAGAGCGCTATTATCCAAAAGTACTTCGATCTCGAGACGCAGAACGACAAACCTCTGGCTGGACGCGCGCGCACGTGTGATCACCAGACAGTCCGAGCCCCGTTTCCTCGCAGAAGTGGAGGCATCGCTGGACATGGCGACCTGCACCAAGGGTCACGTCATCTCAGGGAGCCAAGGCGAGCGCCTCCTCGCGATCATCGCTCCGCTGGCCTTTGCCGCAAGCCATCCGGAGTGGTCCGGCGTGCCCCGCCTCCGCCAGCGCCGCGATGCAGGTCGACTGTGTGTCCTGCAACGTTTGCCAGATCAGCGAGTGAACTGTCGTTCCCTGCTCCGACCGACGGGCCGAACAATGCCATACGCGGCCTTTGCATCCGGCTGGACTGTGATAGAGACTTCGGGTCCGTCACCCAGAAGGCTCTGCTGTCCCATGAACACGCGCAACGCTCCACCGCAGGACGAGGTCGACACACGGCTCTACGTGGCGTTGGTCGAACGCACGATGCGAGTCATGGCGGCCTTCGACGGCGGGCTCGGCTCAAGGACCATCGCAGACATTGCCAAGCAGATCGACCTGGGGCGCAGCGCCGTGCAGCGGATCGTCTACACACTTGAGCAGCTCGGATACCTCGAAAGGGAGGAAGACCAGCGCCACTACCGGCTGACGCTCAAGATCCTCGACCTGTCCGGCGGGCTGACCAGACCCGGAAACCTGATGCGGCTGGTCCAGCCCGTCCTTCAGGATCTGGCCGACGAGACAGGCGAAACCGCAAGCTGGGTCAAACTCGAAGGCGACGAGATCGTCATCCAGCAGACCGTGCGCAGCAGGCACCTCGGCCATGTGAGCTTTGCCCCCGGGCAGCGGTTCGCCGCCTTACCCTCTTCATCGGGACAGGCGATCCTTGCACAAGGCGACCCTAAGTTCGCGGAAAGCCTTCTGGCTGCGGCCAGTCCTGCGCTGCGCAAGCGGATCGCCTTTGCCGACGCGGCAGAAATGGCTGCGCGCTTCGCGGAAATCCGGTCGCAGGGCTTTGCCACCACCTCCAAGGAAGAAGACCTGTTCAGCGTCTCGATCTCTGCGCCGGTCCTGTCGTCATCCGGGTTGGTTCTGGGGGCACTCAACGTCTCTGCGCTGGAGAGCAGGGTTCCTCATACAGCCATCTCGGAGCGTCTGGGGCCGCCGATCCGCGCGGCGGTGGTGCGTGTCGCAAGGATCCTCGAACACCAGGCAGAGACCGGGCTCAACGGCCTCTGAAAAGGTCCGCGTCGAGCGTCTGAACCAGCTCGTTCAAGGCCGGGACGATCTCTGACAGCAGTTTTTCCGGCCCGGTGCGCGCGCGCAGGACCGAAACGTTGATGGCGGCCACGACCTGGTTCTGCAGATTGCGCACCGGCACCGAGAGCGACATGGAACCGATGTCCATGTCTTTCTCGGTCAGCGCGTAACCTCGGGCGGCTTCGCTGCGGACAAGGTCCACGTAGCTGTCGGCATCGAGGTCTCCGAGCCGTGCCCGGACGGAGGGGCCGGCGTCCTCTAACATGCCGACCACGATCTCGCGTCGCATGTCCGCCAGGAACAGGTGTCCCGACGAGGAGGTCAGCGCATCGAAGCGGGCACCGATGGGCAGCACCACGGCCGCGCGGTGCGGGCTGGGTGCAGAACTCAGCACGACGACCTGCCCGGCGTCGTATTCCAGCCAGGACACGGTTTCACCAAAGGTCTCTGCAAGCCTGACCATGGACGGAAAGGCCCGTTCGATGGCCGCGTGAGACGTCAGGATACTGCGGGCAAAGAGCAATGCACGGTTCGAGAGCCGGTATTCGAGCGTCCGTGCATCCCGCCGCAGGTAGCCCAGCGTCTCCAACGTGTAGACGAAGCGCTGCGCTGCGCTGCGCCCAAGCCCAGTCTTGGCCGCGATCCGGGTCATAGACATCGCGGGCTCGGTTTCGTCGAAGGCTTCCATCACGGCCATCGCCTTGCGCACGGAGCCGACGAAGAGGCGTGTATCGACCGTGCTGGGCTCTTCCTTGGTCTCCGGCTGCTCCATGTCGGTCTCCCTCCGGTGGTGAGCTTTTCACGGGCGGACAGCCCACGCGATGGCGTGTGTGCCGGGAAAAACCGTTCGCGACAAGGGACCCGGTGCTCTACCGCCCCTTGAAGACCGGTGCGCGCTTGGCAGCAAAAGCGGCGACGCCCTCGACGTAGTCATCGCTGGCCTCCGCCTCGCGGGTGAGGGCGGCGATCTCGTCTGCCAGCCCCTCGGGCAACTGTGTGGCAAGGCGATTGAAGACCGTGCGCGCCGCCGCCACGGTCAGGGGCGACTTGTCCGCTATCCTGGCCGCAAGCGACAGTGCCGCCGCCAGCGGATCGTCCGCGACATCCCCCCAGGCAAGACCCGTCGCCACCGCCTCCGCCGCGTCGAGCGATGCGGCGGTATAGATCATGTAGCGTGCGGCCTGTGGTCCCACGAGGGCCGCCAGACGCGCAGTGCTGTCGGCCGGATAGACCAGCCCCAGCCGCGCCGGCGGAACCGAGAGAACGGCGCGCGGCCCCACCAGCCGGAAATCTGCGCGCAGCGCCAAGGTCATGCCGCCGCCCACGCAGGGTCCGTCGATGGCAGTGATGATCGGCAACGGCACATCGGACAGCGTGGCGTAGCAGCGCATGATCGTGTTCCAGTAACGGTCCCGCTTCACCGGATCCTTGCTGGCCTCCGCGAAGGCCCCGATGTCGTCACCGGCGCAGAAAGCGCCGGGAACACCGGTCAGCACGATCGTCCGCACCTCCCGGTCGTCGCCGAGTTCGCCCAAGCCACGCGCCAGCGCATCCCAGGCAGCCTCGTTCAGCGCGTTCCGCTTTTCGGGGCGATTGATGGTGATCACCCCGATGCCGGGTGCGGGGCGCGAGACGGTGATGATCTGGGTCATGGGTGCGTCCTTTCGCGGCGGCTCAGGCGGATTTGCGGCCCGGTTTGTAGCCGGTCGCGTCAAGATCCCAGGCGCCCTCGGTGCCGCGCGACAGTTCCTTCTTGCGGATGCGCTGGGTCGGGGTCTTGGGGAACTCTTCGATCACCGCAACATAGCGCGGGACCTGATAGTAGGGCATGCGCGTCTCGCAGAAGGTCACAAGCTCCATCGGATCGAACGCAGCGCCATCGACCAGTTTCACGAAGATCTTGAGCTCGTCTTCGCCAAGCTCGCTGGGCACGCCGACCAGAGCGCTTTCGGCAACCGCGGCGTGCTTGTTCACCACCTGCTCGACCTCCCAGGCCGAGATGTTGATGCCGCGGCGGCGCAGCATCTCCTTCTTCCGGCCAGCGTAGAAGATGTAGCCGTCCTCATCCATCCGCCCAAGATCGCCGGTCAGCAGCCAGCCGTCGCGCACGGTGTCCCGGGTGGTCTGCTCATTGCGGAAATAGCCGAGGAAGCCGAGCCCCTTCTGCGTGCCGCGGGCCACGATCTCGCCGGTTTCGCCGCGGGGCACTTCGTTGCCCTCATCGTCGGCGATCATCATGTCGAAAAGCGACAGCGGCCGTCCGCACGAGCCGACGCGGCCGTCCTTGTTCAGCGTCACGAAAGTGATCAGCTCCGAAAGTCCGTAACCCTCGCGCAGTTCGACGCCAAAGCGCTCCTCGACGTCCCGCCAGATTTCGGGCGGGCAGCCGCCGCCCCAGGCGATGCGCACATTGTGGTCGCGGTCGCGTTCGGAAGGTTTTTGCTTGAGGAGCAGCGGCAACACACCGCCGAGGTAATGGATGTGCGTGACGCCATGCCGGCGTACGTCGTCCCAGAAGCCCGAGGCGCTGAAGCGTTCCACCATGGCCAGGGTCACGCCGCCGATGACTGCCGAAATAATCACCGCGACGCCTGCGCCGTGGTGAAGCGCTTCCCAAAGCAGGAAGACGTCGCCCTTCTTTGCGTCGGTGATGTTCAGCACGGCCATCGGGCCACCGCGCAGGGTCCGGTCGGATTTCAAAACGCCCTTCGGCGCGCCGGTGGTCCCCGAACTGGGGGTCAGGGCCAGCACGTCGTCAGGGCCGAAGACAGCGTCCGGTTCCGCGTCGGAGGCGGACGCGACCTGCGCCTCGTAGCTGTCCGGCGCCGGGGTCTGCTGGCCGCGCCAGAACATCGCAGGGCGAGGCGCGGTTGCGAAAGCGGCTTCAAGCGCCTCTGCGTAGGCTGCGTCCGCGATCAGCGCCGCCATGTCGTAGGAGGTGAAGTAATGCTCGAGAGAGTCGCCCTTGGCGTGGATATTCACCGGGACGCGCACGAGTCCCGCCTTCATCGTCGCGAAAATGGCGACGATGTGGTCGGGGTGGCTGGGCAGCATCAGCCCCACGCGGTCGCCGGGTGCAAGCCCCGATGCGAGCAGCGCGTTTGCCACCTTGTTCGCGGCGCGGTTGATATCCGCGATCGTGTAGACGTCATCCTTGAACTTCAGAAAGATGCGATCCGGGTCGGTTGCGGCGCGCTGCGCCAGCAGGTCTTTGAACAGGACATCGTTGACCGGGTCCATCTCTACGCTTTGGGACATTGAAACTTTTTCCTCGGAGAAATTTTCCGGGCGGTGGGCCCGGCAGGGGGCGCCCTGACCGCAGCATCGGTGCGGTCAGGGCGCGCGTTGTTTTCGGTCACCGCCCCGCAAGGGCGGTGACCGATTGCAGATCAGTCGAAATCGACCGCGAGCACGCGCTCGGACCAGGTATCCACCTCGGCCTCGTAGATTTTGCCTGCATCCTCGGGCGCATCCGTCGAGGGCACGATGCCGCGCTCGCCCATCTGCGTGACGAAGGCCTCGCTGCTCACCGTCTCCTGCAGCGCGGAGCGAAGCGCGGACATCGTCGCCTCGTCGATGTCCGACGGGGCCAGCAGGCCGTAGACCGAGGCCACGTTGAAGCTGTCGAGGCCCGCGTCAGTTGCGCTCGGCACGTCGGGAAGCATGTCGATGCGCTCCGGCATCGCGACGACCATCGGCTTGATCGCCCCGGCCTCGAGCTGCGGCAGGGCGGTGGAGACGGTCGCGACCATCAGCGACACCCGGCCCGCCACCAGATCGACCATCGCCGGAGCACCTCCGGTGTAGGGGATGTGCTCAAGCTCGATACCGGCGGCATCGGCGAACACAATCGCGCCCAGATGCTCGGTGGAGCCGATGCCGGAGGAGGCATAGGTCAGCGGAAGCTCTTCCGCCTTTGCGTATTCGATCAGCTCT
Organism: Sagittula sp. P11; assembly: GCF_002814095.1. Taxonomy (NCBI): domain Bacteria; kingdom Pseudomonadati; phylum Pseudomonadota; class Alphaproteobacteria; order Rhodobacterales; family Roseobacteraceae; genus Sagittula; species Sagittula sp. P11. The sequence goes on along the minus strand of NZ_CP021914.1, from coordinate 285,200 downwards.
TCGATCGTGTCGGCGGGGATGTTGTTCGCGGCCACCAGCATCAGCGGCACGCGGCCCACGGCGCCCACGGGGGCGAAATCGTCCTTGAGCACATAGCCGGCGGTGTCGGGGTTGAGCGCGCTGGTGATGGCGTTGCTTGTCACCGAGGTCATCAACAACGTGTAGCCGTCGGCCTCAGCGTTGGCGACATACTGGTTGCCGATGCTGGCCGAGGCGCCGGGCCGGTTCTCGACGACAAAGTTCTCGCCCATCAGCTTGCCCATCTCGGCGGCGGTGACGCGACCGACGTAATCGACGGTTCCGCCGGCGTTGTAGGGCACGACGACGCGCACGGGCTGGGTCGGAAATTCCTGCGCCAGCGCAGGCGTGGCAAGAGCGACAGCGGCGGCGAGCACCCGAAGGACAGAATTGATCATGATGTTTCTCTGTATTGCATAGCAATTGTTGTAATTGTTTTTAAACGATGCGACCATCGTTCCATCTTGTCAAGCGCCGGTTCGCCAGCGCAGGACAAAAGCACCCAGCCACCCAAGAGCCGGGGCAGAAACCAAAAATAACAACCTAAACAGAGAGGTAGTCCAAAGATGACCGCCATTAGCCACCGCCTTGCGTCTTCGGACGTGCTCGCCGGAATCGTGATCGTTGCCCTGAGTCTGGGATTCGGAATCGGGGCGATATCCTACGACATCGGCAGTCTCGCCCGGATGCAGGCGGGCTTTTTCCCGCTCGTCCTAGGAGTGATCGGTACGCTGCTCGGCGTCGCACTGATCATCATGGGGCTTGCCCGGCAGGGTGAGATTCCGCGCCCGCCTGCGCTCCGGCCGTTGCTGTTCATTTCAGCGGCCTTCATCGCCTTCAGCCTGACCATCGACCGGCTGGGCCTTATCCCGGCGATCGTGATCTGCGGCACTATCGCCGCAAAGGCCACCCCCTCGACCACTTGGCGCGAGGCACTGATGCTGTCGGCCGGGCTTGCCGTCGCCATCTGGCTCCTCTTCATCGTGCTGTTGTCCATGCCGATCCGCGTCTGGGCAGGTTTCTGATCTATGGATATTCTCGCCAACCTGATCGGCGGTTTCGCCAGTGCGCTGTCTCCGGAAAACCTGCTTTTCTGCTTCATAGGCGTGACTGTGGGCACCTTTGTCGGTGTGCTGCCAGGCATCGGATCCATGATCGGGATCTCGATCCTGTTGCCGATGACCTTCTACCTGTCACCCGAGGCCGCGCTGGTGATGCTCGCCGGCATCTATTACGGCGGAGAATATGGCGGGTCGATCTCGTCGATCCTCATCAATCTGCCGGGCTCGGCGTCTAGCGCGGTGACCAGCATCGAGGGCTACCAGATGACGCGGCAGGGCAGGGCGCCCGTGGCGCTCTTCATCACTGCCATCGCATCCTTTCTGGGCGGCACCATCGGTATCGTGCTGCTGACGGCGTTCTCGCCGATTCTCGCGGATTTGTCGCTGCGCTTCGGTCCGGCCGATTACTTTTCAATCATGGTGCTTGGTCTGCTGGCATCGACCACGATGACCCAGGGCGCGGTGCTCAAAAGCTGTGCATCGGTGGTCCTTGGGGTGATGTTCGGCACCATCGGCACCGACATTAACACCGGCGTACAACGCTTCACCTTCGGCACGATGGAGCTGTTCGACGGCATCAGCATCATCATCATCGCAATGGGTGTGTTCGGCATCGCGGAGATCCTGGCCACGGTGATGAGTGGCGATCACATGTCGGTAAAGGCCAACGTGCGCCTGCGAGACATGCTGCCCACGCGGGATGACCGTAGGCGCAGTGCCATGCCGATCCTGCGCGGAGGGCTGCTCGGTTCGCTGCTGGGCGCACTGCCTGCCACCGGGCCGACCATCGCCTCCTTCCTGGCCTACACCCTTGAAAAGCGTGTGAGCCGACGGCCCGAGGCCTTTGGCACGGGAATCATCGAAGGTGTCACCGCGCCGGAGGCGGCCAACAGCGCCGCGGCGCAGACCGCTTTCGTCCCCACGCTGACGCTGGGCATCCCGGGCAGCGCAACGATGGCGCTGATCCTCGGTGCACTGCTGATCCACGGCATCCCCGCGGGGCCGCGGCTGATCACCGACCACGGAGACATGTTCTGGGCGTTGGTGGCGAGCTTCTGGATCGGCAACGTGCTTCTGCTGGTCCTGAACATACCCTTGGTAGGGATCTGGATCCGGTTCCTGTCGATCCCCTATCGCTTGCTCTATCCGGGAATCATCTGCCTGATCTGCGTCGGCGTCTACAGCGTCAAGCTGACCAGTCTGGACATCCTGATCGTACTGGGCATCGGGCTTCTGGGCTACGCAATGCGCCTGGTAAACATAAGCGGAGCACCATTGTTGATGGGCTTCATTCTGGGGCCGATGCTGGAAGAGAACATGCGCCGCGCCCTGTTGATGTCCCGGGGGGACCTGACCACTTTCATCACCGAGCCGATCAGTGCCACCGTATTGGGCGCGACGGCGCTATTGATGCTGTGGTCCGGCGTCCGGGCGTTCCGGCAGCGCCGCGTTTGAGGCATCCGGGCGGAGGGGACGTTGCCTCTCTTCTTCGCCCGGGTACACGATCGTTGCGGAAAGGGTTTCGCGGTGATCTGTCTTTAGCCTTTCTCGTTGGTCGCATTCATCACCGACGGGAAAACACCCGATCAGGCTACTTCAACCGGCCGAGGCCTGAAGCGGTGGCGGCCTAAACAAGGCAGAAAACCACTTAGAAAATGCCGGGAAACTGTTCAGAGAAACCGAACCACCGCTATCAACCAGAGCGGAGCTTGGCTATCTCGATGCTGCTCGGCGACAAGGTTGGCAGGTTGCTCAGTTTTTGGTGACAAACCCGAATCTTTAGAAGCAACCTAATCCCAAGATCGACTTGAACGCGCCCTTCAGGTCACGCCAGCACGCAGCAGCACGCTGACAGCACTGTCGAAGTGTTCGGACATGGCGGCTTCGGCGCGGCTGGCATCCTGCGCCATGATCGCGGTCGCGATCCGTTCATGGCATTTGATGTTGTCGCGGCGGTTCTGGTGCGTTGCACGCGAACGCCATCCGATGGCCCAGGTCTGCCGCGTGATGATCCAGAAACTGTCGACGAGCATGGAATAGAGATGATTGCCCGAAGCCTTTGCAATCAGGGAATGAAAGCGGATGTCCAGTTCCATGAGGTCCGTATGCCCCCCCTCGAGGGCGGCAAACATGCGGGTGGTGATGTCCAGCAGCTCTGTCGCCTCGGCGTCGCTGCGCCGCATCGCAGCCAGGCCAACGGTGCGCATCTCCAGCGTCCTGCGCACGTCCAGCACCTGCTGAATGCTCAATCCCCGGCTATAGGTCGCGTGGTCGAGAACGAGGCTCAGGGCCGAGGCATCTGGCAAGGCCACGCGCGCCTTGCGCGACCCGCCGATATCGAGAATCCGCAGCGTGGCAAGGCCGCGCAGCGCTTCGCGCGTCACGGGTCGGGACACGCCCAGGTGTTCCGCAAGAGCGGCCTCTGACGGCAGCGCGTCGCCGGGGCGCAGGCCCTGCGCGCGGATCAGGTCACGAATGCGCTTCATGGCCATTTCGGCCAGCCCGGGCTCGCCGGATATGGGATTTGTCATGCGGTGCCTCCCTTCGGCGTTGGTTGCGGTGATTCCCGCCAGTGAAGGGCGAAATCCGGCTTCTAAGTGGATTCTGCAACCATATTGTCTGACAATCTATCGGAAATTGTCACGAAATGTAGCCACCTGCCAACGCGACAGATAGGCATTGCCGTGACGAACGCTACCGGCCTGACCGGACGCGCAGGGAGGACATCTGACGTGAAGATCACCGCCATTCGTACCTATCGTGCGGAGGAATTCGCCAACGTGCTTTGGGTCCACGTGGAAACCGATGCCGGGATTACCGGGCTTGGCGAAACCTTCTACGGGGCCGAAGCCTGCGAGGCGCACATCCACAACACGCTTGCCGTGCGGCTGTTGGGGCAGAACCCTCTGAACATCGAGGCGCTGCACAAGGAAATGGTCAGCCTGCCCAATGCGCAGGCCAGCACGGGCGTCGAATATCGCGCCGCCTCGGCCATCGACATCGCGCTGTGGGACATCTTTGGAAAAGTGGCCGGCCAGCCGGTGCATGTGATGCTCGGCGGACAGTCGTGGGAGCGGATCCGCGTCTACAACACCTGCGCGGGCACCCGCTATGTGCGCACCAACAAGATCAAGCCGGTCGACACATGGAACCGGGACGAGGGCCAGTACGAGGACCTCGACGCCTTCATGACCGATGCGGGTGCGCTGGCCGAGGACCTGCTGGACAAGGGCATCACCGCGATGAAGATCTGGCCCTTCGATCCGCCCGCGATCGAGAACAAGGGCATGTTCATCACCGCGGACCAGATGAAGACGGCGGTGAAGCCCTTCGAACAGATCCGCAAGGCTGTTGGCGACCGGATGGAAATCATGGTCGAGCTGCATTGCCTGTGGAACCTGCCCGTGGCCAAGGACATCGCGCGCGTGCTGGAGGACTACCAACCGCGCTGGTACGAGGACCCGATCCGCATGAACAACGCGCAGGCGCTGGCGGAATTCGCGGCATCGACCTCGGTCTGGACCTGCGCGTCGGAAACGCTGGGCTCGCGCTTTGCCTACAAGGAATTCCTCGACCGGGACGCCGCGCATGTGGTCATGGCGGACCTGTGCTGGACCGGCGGCCTGACCGAGGGGCGCAAGATCGCCGCCATGGCCGACACCTACCACCGCCCCTTTGCGCCGCATGACTGCATCGGCCCCGTGGGCTTTGCCGCCGCGATCCACATGTCCTTCAGCCAGCCCAACACGCTCATCCAGGAATCGGTTCGCGCCTTCTACAACGGCTGGTATCGCGAACTGGTGACCGAGGTGCCGCGCATCGAGGGGGGCTACGTCTACCCGATGGACGGCCCCGGCCTGGGCACCGAGCTGCGCCCGGAATTCTTTGACCGCAGCGATCTGACAACACGCATTTCGGAGGTTTCATGAGCCATCCCCTGTTCGATCTGACCGGCAAGACCGCCCTCATCACCGGCTCTTCGCGTGGTCTGGGCCGCGCCTTTGCCGAGGGCCTCGCGCAAGCCGGGGCGCGCATTGTCCTGAATGGCGTCAACCAAGAACGGCTTGAGGCCGCCGCGCAGGCGATGCGCGATCAGGGCTACGACGTGCTGACAGCGGCCTTCGACGTGGCGGATGAGGCGGCGATCGTCGCGGCCTTCGAGACGCTGGATGCGGAGGGCATCGACGTCGACATCCTCGTCAACAACGCCGGCATCCAGTTCCGAAAGCCGATGCTGGAACTCGAGACCGCCGATTGGCGCCGCGTCCTCGACATCAATCTGACCGCTGCCTTCGTCGTCGGGCGCGAGGCCGCGAAACGCATGGCCAAGCGGGGCAGGGGCAAGGTGATCAACATCGGCTCGCTCACCTCGGAACTGGCCCGCGCAACGGTGGCGCCCTACACGGTCGCCAAGGGCGGCATCAAGATGCTGATCAAGGCGATGGCGGCGGAGTGGGGCGAATTGGGCATCCAGTCTAACGCCATTGGCCCGGGCTACATGGTCACCGACATGTGTCACGCTGCTGGTCGCGCTGGTCTTTGCCCTCCTGGGGTATGGCACCATGGCGGTGCCGATCATCACCTCGCGGATCTACACCTTTGTCGAGAGTTTCGTCTTTGTCTCGGTGCCCATGTTCGTGCTCATGGCCGCGCTGCTGGACCGATCCGGCATCGCGCGGGACCTGTTCGACGCGATGAAGCTGATCGGCGGCCGGTTGCGCGGCGGGGTGGCGGTTCAGACGATCTTTGTCGCAGTGGTACTGGCCGCGATGTCCGGGATCATCGGTGGCGAAATCGTCCTGCTGGGCATGATCGCGCTGCCTCAGATGCTGCGGCAGGGCTATGACCGCAAGCTCGCCATCGGCGTGGTCTGCGCGGGCGGCTCGTTGGGCACGATGGTGCCGCCGTCCATCGTGCTGATCATCTACGGTCTGACGGCCAACGTCTCGATCGGGGACCTCTTCACCGCGGCCTTCATCCCCGGCTTCATGCTGGCGATGTTCTACGTGATCTATATTCTCGTGCTGTCCTACAGCAGACCGAACATCGCGCCGCCGCCCGATCCCGTGCCGATCCCGAGTGCGGAAAAGATCAAGCTGCTCAAAGGGCTGATCCTGCCGCTGCTGGTCGTCTTCTTCGTGCTGGGTTCGATCTATGCCGGGATCGCCTCGGTGACCGAAGCCTCTGCCGTGGGCGTCGGCGGCGTGCTGCTGTCGACAGTCCTGCGGGGTGAGTTCTCGTTTGCCATGCTGCGCGACAGCGCGATGCAAACGCTGGCCACCGTCGGCATGATCGTCTGGATCGGCATCGGCGCCACGGCGCTCGTGGGGGTCTACAACCTGATGGGGGGGATCCGCTTCATCTCGGAGCTGATGACGGGTATTTCCGACAATCCGACGGTCATCGTGCTGGTGATGATGGCGATCCTCTTTGTGCTGGGGGCCTTCCTCGACTGGGTGGGGATCGCGCTTCTGACGATGCCGATCTTCGTGCCGATCATCAAGACGCTCGGCCTCGACCCGGTGTGGTTCGGCGTGCTCTTCGCCATGAACATGCAGGTCAGTTTCCTGTCGCCGCCCTTCGGCCCGGCGGCCTTCTACCTGAAGTCGGTCGCGCCGCCGGACATATCGCTGGGCGAGATCTTTCGATCGTTGCTCCCCTTCATTGCACTGCAAGTCCTGGCGGTTGGTCTGCTGGTCGCCTTCCCGGGGATCACCGGACGCTGACAGTTGCATGGCTCCCTGAAACTGGAAGAAAAACGGGACATAGACCACTGTCGATGGCACGCGAAATGTACCACGCGACTGAAGGTTCATTCGATCTGATTGTCCAGCCGCTGTTTGCCGCCCATGCCAATGCGGCCGTGCGGGGTGACCAGTCGAAATCGAGGCGGCACAATCCATGGTCGGACTCGACAGTGTGACGATGGATGATACCGCCGTGCGTCTCGGGCGACCCTGCATGGCATTGACGCTAAACGAGGTTGCGCAAGGATGTGGAACAAACAGCCTGTTGCGGCGCTTGCACCGCAAAGGACTGCGCGATGCAATGAACGTGGGCGAGATCTGCGCGGTGGGGCGGCTGGATGGGCAAGGCTGGTCGGTGCGGATGTCTTCGGGGCACAGATTGAGCTTGGGGGTCCGTACTGTCACTACCTCGACGCGGTCGGCACCTTGATCTGGGCACCGCTTGGGGTTGGCCACATATTCGCACCGACTGGCAGGAGCGCGATCCGCTCCGTTCCCACCAGCGCCCTGCAAGATAGTGCTGCCGTAACGGATGCAGCGTCGACGGCCGTCGAGGTCCTGACCAAAGATCGTCTCCATCTGCTCGATAAGGTCGACCTCATAGGGGCCCGACATCGGCAACCGGAAGGGAATGTTCTCGTGCAACCCGGGGAGCGATGCTTCTTGTAGGTCACCCTGCCGGCATTCCCCCCTCGAGCCCGTCAAATGCGTACCAAGTCGCCGGGAACTTGCATTTCCGCAACGTTCCGCGCCGCGCCTCCGGATAAACTCTTCTCAACGCGCAGACATACCGAGAAGGAATGAGAAAATGCTTACGAGAAGAGCCGCATTGATGGGCGCAGCCGGGGTTGCCTCGCTTCCGATCCTGGCCAAGGCTGCGCATGCAGAGACTGTGGCGGCCCCGCTTGCGGCCCCTGCGGACCTGTCGAGCCTCACCCGCATCAAGCGCAAGCTGATCGCGCCGCCCTTCGTGCACGACCACGAACAGGTTGCGCCCGGCGCACCCCGCATCGTCGAATTCGAGATGAAGATCGCCGAAAAGGAGATCGAGGTCGATGACGGGGCCTATCTGCAGGGCATGACCTTTGACGGGTCGATCCCGGGTCCGATGATGGTGGTGCACGAAGGGGACTACGTCGAGCTGACCCTGATCAACCCCGAAGACAACATGCTGCCGCACAACATCGATTTCCACGCCGCGACAGGGGCCTTGGGTGGTGGCGCGCTGACTCATGTGAACCCGGGCGAAAAGACCATCCTGCGGTTCAAGGCAACGCGTCCGGGCACCTTTGTCTATCACTGCGCACCGGGCGGCCCCATGATCCCGTGGCACGTCGCTTCGGGCATGGCGGGGACGATCATGGTGCTGCCGCGTGACGGGCTGAAAGACCACGAGGGCAACCCGGTCAGCTACGACCGCATCTACTATATCGGCGAGAACGAGTTCTACATTCCCAAGGACGAGAACGGCGATTACAAGCGCTACGCCGATGTTGGCGAAAGCTATGCCGACACGCTCGAGGTGATGAACGGGCTGATCCCGACCCACGTTGTCTTCAACGGCAAGGTCGGCGCGCTGACCGGCGACAACGCGATGACCGCCAATGTCGGTGAGCGGGTGCTGTTCGTCCACAGCCAGGCCAACCGCGACACCCGTCCGCACCTGATCGGCGGGCACGGCGACCTGGTTTGGGAGCACGGCAAGTTCAACAACGTCCCCGACCGCGACATGGAAACCTGGTTCATCCGGGGCGGTTCGGCGGGCGCGGCGCTGTATACCTTCCTGCAACCGGGGGTCTATGCCTACGTGAACCACAACCTGATCGAGGCGGTGAACCTTGGCGCAACCGCACATGTGAAGGTCGAGGGCGACTGGAACAACGACCTGATGGAACAGGTCCTTGCCCCAAGTGATCTGAACGCGATCTGATGCAGCCAAAAAGGAAAGACAGGGGGCGGTCGCAGGATGTGACCGCCTCTTTCATTTGATCGGAGGAACCGATGAAAATCGTTGTTGCCATGGCGGCGGTCGGCGTCGCGTTCGTTTCGGGGATCGCAGCGCGACAGCAGGCAGATCCGCCCTTCGATCCACCGGAAATGGTGCATGTGGCCACAGGTGGGATCGCGTTTCGCCCGTTGGGGAATTTCTCTCGGTCTGGAAAGACGCGTACGCCGCGGCCGGTGCCGATGACCGTGCAGGGCTTTGACATCATGAAATACCAGGTGAGCGGGGCGCAATACGCCGCCTGTGTGGCAGACGAGGCATGTGACCGGGTCCGCACCGTGCCGCCTGACGCCCCGCAGACCGGGGTCAGCTGGAAGGACGCCACCGCCTTTGCCCGCTGGTATGCCAAGCGGACCGGTGCGGACTGGCGCTTGCCCTCCGACGTCGAATGGCAGCTGGCTGCAGCGGAACGCTACGGCGACAGCGGACCGGATTACGCGGTTGCCGATCCGGGCGCGCAGATGCTGGCGAGCTATGAAAACGGCGCGACCCTGCGTCGGGATGCCGACCCGACACTATATGCCGCCGGTGAGTTCGGCCTGAACTCCAACGGTTTGGCGGATGTGTCAGGCAATGTCTGGGAATGGACAGATGGCTGCATGCAGAACGGCGAATTGGCGGCGGATGGCACCGTGGCAGAGACGGAACCCTATTGCGGTGTGCGCATCGCCGGAGGCGTGCACCGCGCTGCAGTGATCGATTTTGTCCGCGATGCTAGTGTCGGCGGCTGCGCCGTGGGGCTGCCGCCGGATCACCTTGGCTTCAGGCTGGTGCGGGGGAAATGACCCCCGCTTACGACGCCTGACTGTAGCGGATGCCATCGGGGACATGCGCATCGAAGGCGCTGGCGATGATCCGCGTCAGCGCACGGCCCTCGGGCGCGATGGTCAGTGCATCCTCCGTCACCACCACCAGATCGCCGAACCGCCCGCTCAGCAGAGCGATCTCTGCATCCAGCGTTGCGGTCTGTCCGCCAAAGGCGTCCCGCAGCGCCGCGCGGTCCAGCCGGAACTCGCACATCAGCATCTCGATCGCGCGGGCGCGCAGCAGGTCGTCCGCGGTCATCAGGTGGCCGCGCACACCGGCCAGCTGCCCGGCCTCGATCCGCTGGACATAGGCGGCGGTGGCGGGTGCGTTCTGGACGTAACCTGTGGGCAGGCGCGAGATCGACGAAGCGCCAAGACCGATCAGCGTCGGGCAGGTATCGTCGACATAGCCCTGGAAATTGCGCCGCAGATGCCCGGTGGCAGCGGCGCGGGCGAGCCCATCACCCGTGCGGGCGAAATGGTCGATCCCGATGGCGGTCATCCCGGCGCTGTTGAACCGTGCGGCGGCAAGCGTCGCCAGCGCGTGGCGCGCCTCTTCGGCCGGCAGGGCGTCTTCGGGGATCAGCTTTTGCCGCTTGGACACCCAGGGCACATGCGCATAGCCGAACAGTGCAACGCGGTCGGGTGCCAGCTCCAGCACCTTGGACACCGTATCATCCAGCCGTTCGGTGGTCTGGTGCGGCAGACCATAGACAAGGTCGGCGTTCAGCGAGCGAATGCCCGCCGCGCGCAGGTCGTCAACGCAGGCCTGCGTGATGTCAAAGGGTTGTTCCCGCCCAATGGCGGCCTGCACCATAGGGTCAAAGTCCTGAATGCCGATGCTGGCGCGGTTCATGCCCTCGGCAGCCAGTGCCGCGATCTTCGGGCGGTCGACCATGGTCGGGTCGATCTCGACCGAGAATTCGCAATCCTCGGTGGCCGGGATCACCGCTCGGACCGCCTGCGCCAGACGGTGGATCATCTCGGGCGGCAGGATCGTCGGCGTGCCGCCACCCCAATGCATCCGCCCCATGCGCAGACCCTTGGGCAGGATGTCCCTGAGCAGCGCAAGTTCCTGTTCCAGCGTGCCGAGGTAGCTTTCCACCGGGGACAGGGTCTTCGTCCCCTGCGTGCGGCAGGCACAGAACCAGCACAGGCGTTCGCAGAACGGAATGTGCAGATAGACGGACACCGGCTGGGCCGGGTCCAGTGCGGCCAGCGCGCGGGTTTGGTCGGCGGAGCCTACGCCGGGCGCAAAGACCGGCGCTGTGGGATATGAGGTGTAGCGGGGCACCCGGCTGTCGAACAGGCCAAGGGATCTGAGGCGGTCTAGGTGTTTCATGCGGCCGATATGCGCCTTTTCCGGCGGCACGACTTTGCGCAGGATCAAGCTTCAGACAGGAAAGGGCGAAACGCCGATCACGAGCCCGTGCAAGTGGAGCAAGGCCACCCACACCAACAAGCCCATCGCGCTGCGGATAAGCACGCGGCGCAGGTTGGCGCGTCGCCACGCCGAGCAGGTCATGGGTTTCAGCGACAGGAGCGCCGTGTGCGCGAAGATATCCGCCCGAGCCGCGCGCCGCGCCTTTGCATCGAAGGCCAAGATGGCGGCCAGTGCCATGGCGGCGAAGCTGCCGAAGAGAATGACATGGGCAAGATCCCCGTTCGGAAACAGGTGCGCCCCGGCCCACAGCGCCAGCGCAAGGAACAGCGGATGGCGCGAGACGGCTGCAAAGCCGGGCTGCGCGGGATCGAATGTCTTGCCCCCGCCAAGGGTAAAGGGTTGCGCCGCACCGATACCGCAAGCGACAACCACCAGAGCCACAGGCATCGCGAGGTTCGGAACCCAGCGCGTCCATGGCAATTGCGGCCAAAGCTCCACATAGGGGGCGCGCCCGGCGGCAGCGATCACCCAGACCAGCAGGGCCAGCGAGATCACGCCATAGGCAGCGAAATAGACCCGGCGTCCCACCGCGCCGATCAGCCTCTCTCGCAGGCCGCCGAGGCGCGGCACGAAATGGCTGGCCGCAAAAAGTGCGAGCGCAAGGGTGTATTCGGCCCAGCCGGTCATGCCTCGTCCGCCTCCTTCATCAGCCGCATGATGTGACAGGCAAAGGCGTAGGTCGCCGGGGCACCGATCACCAGCCCCCCGGCGGCAGACTGCCACGGCGTCAGCACGGGCCAGCCCAGCCAGGACCCGATCAGCGAGGCAAAGAACAGGTTCACCCCCATCGCCCCCGCACCGAACGGATAGAGCCCGGCCAGCAGTTTCCATCCGGGTTTCATCTGCGGCTGACCAGTAACTGCACGGCGACGAGGGCCAGTATCAGGGCGACCGATCCGACGAAGAACCAGAATTCGGCCACATCTGTCTGCGGCTGCGGGATGGGCCGGTCGAAAGTGGCCAGCGCTGGGGCGGGGATCAGGGCGGCAAGGATCAAAAGACGTTTCATGTCAGCTCTCCATGGTCAGGGTCTGGTAGATGTCAGGCAGGGCGCGGGGCAGGCGCTGCGGATCGGGCAACAGGGTGAACCCGGCGCGGCCAAAGATCCGCGCGAACCAGTCCTGTCCGTCCTGATCGACGATCACGCCATGCACCGACTGCCCCAGCGCGCGGGCCTCGCGGACGGCCATGCGGCTGTCCTCGATACCGTGCGGGCCTTCGTAGTGGTCGAGGTCATTAGGTTTGCCATCGGTCAGCACCAGCAGCAGCCGGCGGGTCGCACCCTCATCTGCCAGTTGCGCCGAGACATGCCGGATCGCGGCCCCTAGCCGGGTGTAGTGCCCGGGGCGAAAGCCGCCGATGCGGGTGGTGACAGCCTGTGACATCGGTTCGGCAAATGTCTTGGCCCGGTGCAGGAAGACGCGGTCGCGTTTCAGCGACGAGAACCCCCAGATCCCCAGCCGGTCGCCCGCCGTGTCGATGCCACAGGACAGCGCGGCCAGCGCCTCGCGCGCGGTTTCGATCACCGAGGTATCGCCGAGCGCAGCCTCGGTCGACCGCGAGCAATCCATCAGGATCGCAACGCTCAGGTCACGCGCCATCGGGCGGCCCGATTGCCACACCCGGTCGCTGCCCTGTTGCCCGCAGGCCATGTCGGTCTGCGACGTCACCACCGCATCGAGGTCCAGATCATCGCCGTCCAGCTGCCGGGGCAGGATCACGCGGCGGGGATGCAGGGGCGCGAACTGCCGTCGCACGCGGGCGACAAGGCGCGGATCGGGGGCGTAGTCGGCGCGCGGTTTGGCCTCGGCCTCCAGCACGCGGGTGTGGTCGGGCATGTAGGCTCCGGTGCGGCGGTTCCATTCGGGATAGGTGAATTTGCCCGCAAGCCGTTCGTGGTCCGCATCCTGTGGCGACAGGTCCAGCGACAGGCGCAGTCGGGTGGCGGCGCGTTTCATGTTCTGAGACAGGGTCAGGTGGTCCTGATCCTCGGCAGCCTTGGCGGCGTTGTCCTGATCGTCGTCATCGACCATGCGGTTGATGTTCAGGCTTTCGGCCCAGGACATGATCGACTCGAACCGGTGCACGATGAAGCTGTCGTTGCGATTGGCCTGATCGCGGTCTTCGCGGCGGGCCTCCTTGCGGGTGGGCAGGGCCATCGCGGGGGCAGCGGCCTCGTCACTCGCCGCGGCGGGCCGGTCGCTGCGGGTTCGGGGCCGCAGGCGCGGCCAGATCGGCAGTGGCGCGAAGGTCCGGTAGCCGCGCGGGGCCGGGCACGTCAGGCACTCACGCTGGGGTGCGTGGCCACAGAGCTGGTCCAGCAGCATCCGCTCGATACCAGCCTCGCAATGCGGCAGGCCTGAGCGGTGCCGGTTCAGAGTGATGTGGGTGCAGAATTGCCCGTGAGGCCCGCGCAGGCCGGGGCAGGCGGCGTAGGCCCGGTCGGAGGCCTGCGCCAACGCGTCGATCTGGGCCCGGTCGGCAGCCAGAGGGTCGGCTTGCGGTTCGGGCAGATCGACAAACGCCGCCAATGCCGTGAGCCAAAGATAGCAGGCCCGGTTCAGATCGCGCGTGGGAAAGGTGTCGATCACCGGCGGCAGGCGCAGGCGGTCCCCGTCGAAATCGGCATCACAGGTCTTTTCACGGGGCGTCCCGATGCGCCGCAGCCGGTCGGGGCGATGGTCGGATGTGGTCAGCGGGGCCGGGGTGATCTCCACCCCCGCCGCGCCGCCAAGCGCCCGGAACAGCGCCAGCACCGAGGGCCGCATCGCGTCGAACGTCACCGCCCGGGCTTCGTCCCCCGCAACGGCCCCCCAGCGCGACGCCATGTCGTGCCAGAGGTTGCCGACGGTCTCTTCGGGCTCCATCAGGTCGAGGACGTGGATCATGGCGTCACCCGTAGATCACGGCGGCCAGATCGCGCAGCGCCTGCTGCACATCCGGCTCGTCGGAAAGCGGTTCGATGATGGCGGCCTCGATGGCGCGATCCACCGCCATGCCGCGCGCAATCATCGTGGCCGCATAGATCAGCAGGCGGGTCGAGACACCTTCCTCCAGATCCATGCCCGACAGCGCGCGGATCTTGCCCGCCAGCCGGACGAGGGCAGTCGCCCGCGCTTCGTCCAGCCCGCTTTCGCGCATGACCACCGGGGTTTCGACCTCGGGTGTCGGGAAGTCGAAGCCGATGGAGACAAACCGCTGCCGAGTGGACGGCTTCAGCTTTTTCAGCATGTTCTGGTAGCCGGGGTTATAGCTGGCCACCAGCATGAAGGGCTTGGGCGCCTGCAGCTCTTCGCCCGTGCGGTCGATGACCAGACGGCGGCGGTCGTCGGTCAGCGGGTGCAGGACCACGGTCACGTCCTTGCGCGCCTCGACCACCTCGTCGAGGTAACAGATACCGCTCTCGCGCACGGCTCGGGTCAGCGGGCCGTCGACCCAGACGGTTTCGCCGCCTTTCAGCAGGTAGCGTCCGATCAGGTCCGCCGCCGACAGGTCGTCATGACAGGCGACGGTATGCAGCGGCAGGTCCAGCCGTGCAGCCATGTGTTCGACAAAGCGTGTCTTGCCGCAGCCTGTCGGCCCCTTCAGAAGAAGGGGCAGGCAGTTTTCATAGGCCGTCTGGAACACCGCGCATTCGTCGGATTGTGCGTGGTAGAACGGCAGGTCGGTATGGATCAGGTCTTTCATGGCTCACTCTCCGGGTACGGCGACGGGGCCGGGTTTCACCACCTCGCGGCGCACCACGAGCATCGAGTAGATGAACAGCAGGGCACCCAGCACCACGGCGATGCCCGAGCCGAAGCGCATCAGGTAGAACAGGCCCAACTGATCCTGCACGTCCATGTAGTAGTCGCCGACGATGCGCTGCATGTGGGTTTGGATCGTGCCGGCAAAGGTCAGCGTGAAGGTCATGAAGGCCATGCCGCCGGTCATCAGCCAGAAGCTCGCCATGTTCAGCACCTGATTATACGGGTCCCGCTTCCGCAGGATCGGCATCGCATAGGTGAACATCGCCAGGTTCAGCGCCACGTAAGCGCCGTAGAAGGCGAGGTGCCCGTGGGCGGCGGTGATCTGAGTGCCGTGGGTGTAGAAGTTCACCCCGTGCAGCGTGTGCAGGAAGCCCCAGACGCCCGCGCCGAAGAAGGCGACGGTGGAGGACCCCAGCGACCACAGCAGCGCGGCCTTGTTGGGGTGGTTCTTGCGGCCTTTCCAGACCATGATGAAGGCAAAGGACATCATGGCAAAGAACGGGACCACCTCGAAGGTCGAGAAGATCGAGCCGATCCACTGCCAGTAGCCCGGTGTGCCGATCCAGTAGAAATGGTGCCCGGTGCCGAGGATGCCGGAAAACAGCGCGGTGGCGACAATGATGTAGAGCCATTTCTCGATCACCTCGCGGTCGACCCCGGTCAGTTTCAGCATCAGGAAGCCGAGGATCGCAGCCATGACCAGCTCCCAGGTGGCCTCGACCCAGAGATGCACGACCATCCACCAGTACATCTTGTCGAGCGACAGGTTGTCCGGGTTGATGAAGGCGAAGACCCAGAGCAGGCACAGCAACCACAGACCCATCATCAGGATGTTGGTGATCGCCGTCTTGCGCCCCGCAAGGAACGTCAGCGAGACGTTCACGAGAAAGATCACCGCCGCCACGAGGATGCCGAACTTGACCCAGAGCGGCTGTTCGAGGAATTCGCGTCCGCCGTGAATGCCGACGAGGTACGACCCGACCGCGCCCAGCGTTCCGACCACGAGGATCGCCAGCTGGATATAGGCAAGCTTGACCGAGAATATCTCGCGCTCTGACTCTTCGGGGACAAGGTAATAGGCCGCGCCAAAGAAGCCCAAGAGCAGCCAGACGATCAGCGCGTTGGTGTGGATCATGCGCACGATGTTGAACGGCAGGACCTCGGACAATGTGTTGGGCGAAACGTAGATCCAGCCCAGCAGCAGCCCGCCCAGCACCTGGATGCCGAACAGCGCCAGCGCGGCGAGGAAATAGGCGTAAGCCACCTTTTGCGATTGGTATTTCATGTTTTTTCTCCTTTCCCACGATCAGCCCGCGTCGTTCGGCGGCCAGTTCTGGGTGTCGGTCTGATCGGCCCAGCGGAGGAATTCGGCGAGACCGCGCATCTCCTCTTCGGTGATCTCGAAATGCGGCATCTGGCGACGGCCCTCGATTCCGGAGGGCTGCGCCTGCATCCAGCCGTCCAGCATCTCGTAGGCGCCCTCGGGGTCGTCGGCGACGCCCCAGCGGGTCATCACGTTGCCGACCTCGGGGGCGAAATAGGCGCCTTCACCATGCAGCGTGTGGCAGTTGATGCAGGAATTGCGCTCCCACACATGTTTGCCGAGGACGACCTCGTCGGTCAGGGGCATCCCGGCTGTGGCTTTGTCCACGATGTGCAGGTGGCTTTGCGCCGTGAGGGCCACGAACACGACGACGAAGAATATGGATCCCCCGTAGAACACGTTCCTTGCCCGCGATTTTGTTAGGAATTCAGACATGTCGCGGTCCTGTCGAATTGTTTCGGATGACCGCTGTTTATCGGGGGCTGTCCCACCACTTGTTGTGCAAACGCAAAGAAGCCGGCGAAAGGTACGGGCAACATGTGGCTATGAAAGGACAGCCCATGTCGCAGCCCGATTTCGACGACCCGGAACTACCTCTCTCGGAACTGTTTTCCGCATGGCCGGACATGGCCGGGGTTTTCATGGACCGACGGATGCTGTGCCCCGGCTGCCTGATCGCGCCATTTCACGCCATTACGGATGCGTGTCTGGAATACGATCTGGACGAGGACGCGTTCCGCGCCGAATTGCAGGAACGCCTGGCCAAGCCGTAGCCGTCACGCCTCGCTCAGCACCACCAGGGCATGAGGATCCGTGACCACTATATGCTTGCGGGTCGATTCCACGATGCCCTCTTTCTGCCATGCCGACAGCAGCCGGCTGACGGTGTGCAGGGTGGTGCCGGTCATGTCCGAGATGTTCTGCCGGGTCACGGGAAAGGCGATCTCGATCCCCTTGTCCGTCTTGCGGCCGCTTTGATGGACCATGCGGAGCAGCGCGCAGGCGACGCGCTTTTCCACCGCCTGCGTCGCCATTTCCGTCAGGGTTTCCTGAATCTGGCCGAGGCGCTGACCGAGGGTCTTGTAGCTTTCGGTGGCAAAGCCGGGATAGCGGCTGGTGAAGTCATCCCACACACGCACCGGCCATGACAGTGCGATCGACTCGGCCGCGGCGATAGCGCTGGCGGGGTATGTGTCGCGCTGCAAGGCGGGCGCAATGCCGAACAACTGCCCCGGCGAAATGTGCAAGACGATGATCTGGTCCCCTCCGGGGGTCGTGCGGACAACCCTCAGGTAGCCGTCCAGCAGCAGGTAAAACCGGTCCGCGTCATGCCCCTCGCCGAAGATCGTCGTGCCTTCGACGTAGCGGCGCGACACTGCCTGATCGAGGATCTCGCGGATCTGCGCGCGGTCCAGCAGCGAAAAGGGCGGCAGGCCGGTCAACAGGCTTTCGTCGAGTTTCGGCAAGGTTTCACATCCGGAGTTTGTGCAAGGGCAACGTTCCGACTGCCTGTCTACGGCAAATCGGGGGCAGACGAAACAAACGGAAACGCAGAAAGGATGCTCCGATGTTCAAATCCATGATGATGACCGCCGCCCTTGCCCTGGCGGCCACCTTGGCCAGCGCCGAAACCCACGAGATCAAGATGCTGAACAAGGGTGAAGCGGGTGTGATGGTCTTCGAGCCCGCCTTCGTGAAGGCCGCACCGGGCGACGTGATCCACTTCCTTCCCGCCGACAAGGGCCACAACGTCGAGACCATCGAAGGTATGCTTCCCGATGGCGTCGACGGCTTCAAGACCAAGTTCAACGAAGAGTTCGAGCTGACGGTGGACGCGCAGGGTGTCTATGGCGTCAAATGCACGCCGCATTACGCCATGGGCATGGTCGCGGTGCTCCAGGTTGGCGACGCCGCAAACCTCGACGAGGCAACCGCCGTCAAACACAAGGGCAAGGCCACGAGCCGCATGGCCGATCTCATCGCACAGGTCGAGTGACGTCCTGTCCCTTCGTCATTTGATCGACACGGGCGGGGCCAAAGGCGCCGCCCGATTGCCCTCGGGAGAGGAGTTCACGATGACCAACCGCGAGACATACAAGGGCCCGGCGCTCTTTTCCTATGGCTTCAGACCGTTTTTCCTATCGGCTGCGCTCTTCGCGATGCTCGCTATTCCCATGTGGTGGCTGGTCTGGCGCGGCGACCTCGCACTTGCCAGCCGGTTAAACCCGGTGGACTGGCACATTCACGAGATGATCTTTGGCTATGGCGCTGCCGTCGTCGCGGGCTTCCTGTTTACCGCTGTGCCGAACTGGACCGGCCGCCTGCCGACACGCGGCGGACCTCTGATGCTGCTGCTGTCGTTTTGGATTGCGGGACGCGTTGCCGTGGCAGGGCTTACGGGGCAGGGGCCATTCGTGGTGGCGCTGATCGATCAGCTTTTCCTTCTGGCGGTGACCTTGATGATCGCGCGGGAAATTGTCGCCGGCCGGAACTGGCGCAACCTCAAGGTGCTGGTCCCCGTGACGCTGCTCTGGCTGGCCAACATCCTGTTCCATGCCGAGGCCGCGATGCAGGGAACGGCGGATCACGGTCGCCGGCTCGGGATCGCACTGCTGATCTTCCTCGTCATGTTGATCGGGGGACGCATCGTGCCGAGCTTTACCCGCAACTGGCTTGTTCAGCGCGGTGAGACCCGGTTGCCGGTGGGTTTCTCCCGCTTCGATGCGCTGTGCCTGGCGGCTGGCGCTGCGGGGCTGATTGCCTGGGTGGTCGCCCCCTACACCATGATCTGTGCCGTATTCGGGACGACAGCCGCCGTGCTGCATCTCGTGCGGGTCGCACGCTGGCGGGGCGCAGGCACATGGCGCTCGCCGCTCCTGCTGATGCTGCACGTTGCCTACCTGATGGTGCCGCTGGGATTTGCTGCCGTGGCCCTGGCCGGACTTGGCCTCGTTGCGCCGGCAAGCGGGGCGCATGTGCTGGGCATAGGTGCGGTCGGCGGCATGACCGTGGCGGTGATGATGCGCGCGACGATGGGGCATACCGGTCGGCCACTGGAGGCGGGCAGGGTCCTGTCGGGGGCCTTCGTTCTAATGATCGCGGCAGCTGCGGCGCGTGTGGCCGGCCCGGCACCGGTCGTCGCGGGATTGGACGGCATCGACCTCTCCGCGTTTCTATGGACCTGCGCCTTCGCACTCCTTGTGGCGCGTATCGGCCCCTGGCTTCTCCGCCCGAAGGCGGGCCGCAAGGTACCCCGTGCCGCAGCCAGAGTTGCGATTCATGACCAGTAGATGGCGGGCGTGGCGGGAGCGATTGCTGAGAGAAAGACCTTTGGGGAGCGGTCATAGCGGGTCGCTACCCGCCGCCGGTCCTTGAGCGTGACAAAGACGATCTGGATCGCTGCCCGGCAATGTATTGCGAAGCGATGTTACGAGTGGAGTATTTGACCGGGGTCTTGCTTTGCTTCCGGCCCGGGATGCAGGCGCGTATTCCGTTGCCTTTCAACGCGTCTCGGAACCAGCCGGCGTAATGGCCACGAACGCCGAATTCAGGCTGATCGAACCGCGGTGGGCGCGGATTTCCAAGATGTACTGTTCAACGTCGCTGGGACACTGCGTGGCTTGCCGGACGCAGGGCTCTGCGCCCCAGTTCGGTTCGCAGGGTTTGATCGTGGCCAGGAATGCGCAAAAGACGCAAGGATTTCCTTTGCCCTGCGGATTGCCCCTTCGCACGGTCCCACGAGGGGTTGTAAGACTGCGGCATGGAAACCTGGCGCTTCGAAACGGTTGAACGGGATGGCGACACTGTGGGCGACGTCGCCTACCGTCGCATCCGCTCGCACATCATTCATGGCAAGCTAATGCCCGGCGAGAAGCTGAAACTCGACCGGATGAAGGAGATCTACGGTGCGTCGGTGACGACGCTGCGCGAGATACTCAACCGGCTGGCGGTCGAGGAGCTGGTGACCGCCGAAGGCCAGCGAGGGTTCAGGGTGAGCACGGTCAGCGCCGGAGAGCTGCGGGAACTGGCGGTCTTGCGCGGTTTGCTGGAAAGCCATGCGCTGCGCGCCGCCATCGCGCAGGGGGATATCGAGTGGGAGGCCTCGGTCGTGGCCGCGCACTACAAGCTGTCCGTGGCCGAGCGCGCCCTGATCGCGGGCGACCCTGCGGTGGTGGACCGCTGGGTGGCCTGTGACTGGGGCTTCCACAACGCTACCATCGCAGCCTGCGATCAACCGATCCTGCTGCGCAGCTACGCTTCGATATTTGACCGCTTCGCCCGCTATCACCAGCTGGCTCTGGACTTTCGGGGGCAGGGCGTGGTTGAGGATCACGTCCGTCTGCGCGATCTGGTGATCGGGCGCGATGCCGATGCAGCGGTTGCGCTGCTGACGCGTCACATCGACAGCGGCGTGGCGCACTTGCTGGCCTCGGGGCGTTTTACGTGACCGTTAGATTTCTCCATCGTCGGGTTGTGCGGGCTGTCCGCGGGCGGTGAAGCTCGCCTTGCCTGAGACCGCCGAATTGTGCCGGGCATCGCCATGACAAACTAACCACTGGAGGCTTGCCAGCCTTCCTGCGTCGCGCCGCGCATTCCTCGCCGCACCTGATCGCGGAGGAAAGCGGCACATACCACCTACGCTTGCTACCGCCGTTCGTTGCTGTCGGCTGTGTGTCCAGGCGGATGCCTTGATAATCAACCTAAGGCGGCAACCCACTTGCGTCCGGCTTTATCCGCGCGACGAGGTGCAAAGGTGATTTTGTCCGCCTCAAATGAGACACGCTGCGCGCTCCGGTTGGGCAGGTGTGCGGGCCTTCGGTTTTCAGGATCTTTTGCAGCCATTCACACTGATCCGGATAATTGACATACAGTATGGCAGATGCTTCAAGTCCAACAAAGGAGCACGCACAGATGGATGAGGCAGAAGAGTTCGACCTTGTGGTGATCGGTGCGGGTGCCGCGGGTCTTGCCGCCAGCGCGACGGCTGCGCTTGCCGGGTTGCGGGTCGTGGTGCTGGAAGCGACGGACCGGGTCGGGGGCACATGCGCGATCTCTGCCGGCTGTGCCTGGTTGCCCAACACGATGCTTTCCAGAGAGGACGATCCGAACGCTGCAAGACGGTACCTCGATCACGTGGTGGGCAACGAGTCGCGTGCCGAGATGCGAGAGGCCTTCCTCGCGCGCGCGCCCGAGATGGTCGCGGAGCTGCAGAATGCGGGCGCGATCGATCTCGCACCCTTTGCGCACCATCCTGACTACCACACCGATCTGCCCGGCGCCGTGACCCGGGGCAGGGCGCTTGGGGCGCAGCCCTTCGACGGGCGCAAACTTGGATCCGCCTTCGGGTTGGTGAAGCCGCCCTTGCCGGAGTTCACGATCATGGGCGGAATGATGGTCGACCGAACCGACATCGGGCACTTGCTGCGCGCCACGCGGAGTTTGGCCAGTTTCCGCCACGCGGCGGGGCTGATGCTTCGCCACGGGCGAGACCGGCTGACCGGGCCGCGCGGGCGGCGTCTTGTCATGGGCAACGCGCTGGTCGGGCGCCTGCTTGCCTTTCTCATCGACCGCGGGGTCGAGATCCGCACCGGATGCCGCGTCGACCGCATTGTGGTCTCGGACGGGCGGGCGACGGGCGTTGCCATCGGGAAACAACAGATCGCGGCGCACTGCGGCATCGTCGTCTGCACTGGCGGCTTCTCGCATCACGCCCGGCTGAGGCAGGACCTGTTTCCGGACCCGCTGGCCGAGCAATCTGTGGTGCCTGACACCAATACCGGCGGTGGCCTGGACCTGCTGCTTGGCGCCGGTGGCCAGCTTGAACGGGGTTATTCGACCGCGGCCTTCTGGGCACCGGCGTCGGTTCGGACGCGATCCGACGGAAGCAAGGCTGTCTTCCCCCACCTGCTGTTGGACCGGGCCAAGCCCGGCATCATCGCGGTGGATGCGTCAGGGCGGCGCTTCGTCGATGAATCGACCTCGTACCACCGGTTTGTTCAGGGCATGTACCGGGCCGGGGCGATCCCTTGTCACCTTGTGTGCAACGCGGCGTTCATCCGTCAGTACGGTCTGGGCGTGATCCACCCGATGACACGGCGCCTCGGTCCTTGGGTGGCCGAGGGCTACCTTGCCGAGGGGCGCGACATCAAAGCCATCGCCACTGCAATCGGCGCCGATCCCGCAGTGCTGGCAGACAGCTTCGCGCGAAACGACCGCTATGCAGCGGAGGGGCGGGACCCGGAATTCAACCGCGGCTCAACGGCCTATTCCCGTAACCTCGGCGATCCGGACCACATCGGGCCGAACCCCTGTCTCGGGCCGATGGGGGAGGGACCCTATTACGCCGTCTGCCTGCACCCTGCGGACATCGGCACCGCCATGGGCATCGTCACCGATACCCAAGCCCGGGTTCTGGATGCCGCTGGTGCCCCTATCCCCGGCCTCTACGCCGCCGGGGCCGACATGGCGTCGGTCATGGGCGGCAGTTACCCCGGTCCGGGCATCACCATCGGACCCGCACTGACATTCGGCCATGTCGCGGCGCGACATGCCGCCACTTCGAAGGAGACCTGACCATGACCCTGCCCGGAACCGCCTTTCTGGCCCTTTGGCATGACATCGACCCCGCGTCACAAACGGAATACATGGAGTGGCACACGCGCGAACACATGCCCGAGCGCCTCTCGATCCCGGGCTTTCTGGTCGGCAAGCGACTGATCGACCAGAGCCGGCAGCGGTATCGGTACGGCACCATCTACACTGCCGAGTCGGTCGAGGTCTTCCGCTCGCCCGCCTATCTGGAGCGTCTCAACAATCCGACCGAATGGTCCGGCCGGGTGCAGCCTGCGTTCCGCAACTTCCTCAGGGTCGCCTGCGACCGGCTGGCGTCGTCCGGCGTTGGCGACGGCGGCGCGATGGCCACGATCCGGCTGACCCTTGCCGAGGGCGGAAACGCCGCGCTGAAGGACGGGGCGCAGGGACTGTGCGATGACCTGCTGGCAGTTACCGGCGCCGCCTGCGTGCATGTCGGGGCCGCGCGCAACGAGGTCTCGGACATCCGCACCCGCGAAACCGAGATGCGGCCCGGCATGGCCGAGAAAGGCTTTGACGTGGTGGTTCTGATCGAAGGGAGCGGCAAGCCCGAGCTCGAGGCCTCGCTGCCCGAATTCCACCGGGTCATTGGCAACAGCGGCCTGAACCTGAGCGACCCGCAGACCATCGTCTATCACCTCGCTTATGCGCTTTCCGCCGCAGACATGGCTGCCGCGCAATGAAAGCGGTCGTCAAGCAGGCGCCGCGCGATGGCTGCATGGCGGTTGTGGACAGGGACATCCCTGTCCGTGGTCCGGGTGAGGTGCTGATCCGCATCACCGCCGCCGGGATCTGCGGGACAGACGTCGCGATCTGGAGGTGGCACGAGGCGGTGGTGGGCCAGTACGCACCGGACTTTCCGGTGGTCATCGGCCATGAATTCGCCGGGGTGGTCGTCGAAGCGCCCGAGGGCAGCAGTTTGGCGCCGGGCACGGTCGTCGGCGTCAACCCGCAGGTCGGTTGCGGGACCTGCCGGTATTGCGGTCTTGGGCGCCCGACCCTCTGCGACCGCCGGCGCATGATGGGGGGGCACATCGACGGCGGCTGGACCGAGATGGTCTGCGTGCCAGCCGCGCAGGTCTTTGCCCTGCCGCAGGGTGTCGACCCTGCCGTCGCCCCGCTGCTGGAGCCGCTTGCCGTTGCGGTCCACGCCGTGATGGAGCAGGTGCCGCTTCGTGCCGGTGATGCTGCGCTGATCGTCGGCGCCGGGCCCATCGGCCTGCTCTGCGGCATCCTCGCGCTGGAGGCGGGGGCCTCCAGGGTGGTGATCACCGGCGTCGCCGCCGATGCCGGTCGTCTCGAGCTGGCCCGTGAACTGGGGATGGAGGCTGTCGATGTCGATGCGGATGACCCTGCCGCAGCACTTGGTCCCGAGGGCGCCGACGTGATCTACGAAACCAGCGGCAACGCGGCCGTGGCGGAAAGCATGCTGAAACTGGTGCGCAAGGCCGGGCGGATCGCTCTGATCGGCCTATGCCATGGCCCCGCAACCTTCGTCACCACGCCCGCCGTGCTGAAAGAGGTGCAGTTGACTGGCTCGCGCGCCTATAACGATCCGACCTGGCGGCTGCTGATGAAGTTGCTTCCGCAGGTCGCGCCGAAAGTCCTTCGCCTGGTAACCCACCGCTTTCCGTTGGACCGCTTCGAGGACGCGTTGAAGGCCGTGGCCGCGCGCGAAGGGGTCAAAATCCTGCTGGAACCCTGACCGGACCCGTGTGAGGGCTCACCCGGGCAGGTTCCAGCCCCGCGCGGTGTCGCCATAGGCCGCGCAACCCGTCTCGGTGATGGCAACGGTGTCTTCGAGCTTGATGAACCCCAGCCGGGGGTGTTGCCATGTCGTCTCGACGGACAGCACCATCCCGGCCTCCAGCGGGCGGTCCCGGTGGAGCGCGAGGTAGGGGATCGGCCCGTCGTCCATCAGGCGGGGCGCTTCGTGGGTGATCAGCCCGACACCGTGCACCACGAACGAGAAGGAGCCTTCGCGCGGACGGGCCAGAAGATCGGCAACCGCGTCGAACGGCGTCCGGCCGGCCACGCCAGCCCGCAACGGCACCCGTGCGGCCTGCTGCACCGCTTCGATCGCGGCGAGGGCGTCTTCCAGTTCTGCCGACGGAGCGGAAAGGGTGCCCATGCGGCACAGGTCGCCGAGGTAGCCCTGAACATTACCGCCCGAGTCGAGCGACAGTATGTCCTGAGCTTCCAGAACCTGGGTGGACGGCGCCCGGTTGAGGCTTTGACCGGCGGTGATCAGGCAATATTCCCAGGTGAGGCCTCGTGCGATTTCTTCGCGGCGCAGTATCGCGACGGCGTCGTTCTTCGTCATGCCGGGGCGCAATTGCTCAAAGGTGGCCTGCATGGCGTCCACGACCCCCTCGGATGCGGCGCGCAGCAGGTCCAGCTCCCAAGGCTGCTTCACGGCGCGCAATTCTTCGAGGATCGTGACCGCGTCCACAGGCTTTGTCGCCGGCAGTCCTGTGCGCAGACACTCCCATGCGTCGGCAGGCAGGAATCCGGTTTCCACCGCCAATGCGCCCGGGGTCAGCCCCCGCTCCGCAAGCCCCCCGAGCGCGAGGTGCATGGCATCCACCGAGCCGCGCGATTTCGCCACGACCTCGGGCACCCAGAAACGATTCAGTTCTTCTTCGAACCGCTCGTTGGCATTGGCGACGTAAAAGGCGAGGTCGGGCCGACCGGCTGGGTAGACCAGAAGGGGAAGGTAACGGCTGAGCCCAATGGCATCCATCGCTTCGAACATGAAGAAGCGGTAGTTGCCCAGCAGATACTGGATGTTGTGCTTGGACGAGGCGATCAGCACGTCGACCCCGGCGTCCTGCATCAGCCGGTCGAGGCGGGCCGTGTCGAAGGGCGGCAGGGGGCGCTCGGTCATGGCTGGCGCTTTGCGTCGAAGTCCGCCATCGCGCGCCGCGACTCGGCGAGGCAAAACTCTGCCCAGGCGGCATGGCCCATGTCGGCAATCCGGCGGTGGCTGGGAATCTCGACGCTCACGATCAGGTCTGCGGGCAGGGCGCCCACGATCCCCGCAAGGTCCGCGCCGCCCTCGCCGGGCAGCAGCCGCTCCTGCCGAGCGGTGAAGAGGAGGTCTTCGACGGACTCGGCGGGGCTCGCGGGGCAGTCGCAGATCTGGAGGTAGCTCATCCGCGTGGCGGGAATTCCTCGCAGATCGTCCAGCGTGGTGGCGGACCGGGCAACGTGGATGGTGTCGATAAGCACCTCGCCGTTCGGCTGGTCGGCGTCGGTCACGACCCGCAGGGCCGCGGCGGCGCTGTTCAGCGGCGCCCAAGGCGTGAATTCGAGGTTGATGGACAGGCCGAAGGGCCGCGCCGCCTCGCACAGGGCCGCGAAGGTATCGGTCAGGCGTCCCTCGTCCTTGTCGAGGCCCGCCGCGATCACGGTCCGGGCCTTCAGCCGTCCGGCGGTCTCCAGCATCGGCATCCAGTGGCCCACGCGGGTTTCGCCGTCGATGCAGGCGATCTCGATGTCGTGGATGGGCACGCCCGTATCGGCGATGGCCCGCTCCGTTTCGCGCAGCATCGCCGCGTCTTTCCACAGCGGAAACGCCTGCCCGCCGGGCAGAGCGGGCATCAGCCGGACTCCGGCGGACTGGTAAGCAGACCTGGCTGCAAGGGTGATGGTCTCGGGCGGGGACAGTTCCAGCGTGAGGTAGGAGAGGCAGTAAGAACGGGTCACTGACGGGTCTTTCTTCTTGGATATCGACGGGTCTGCAAGACTATTGACATACTGTATGTCAGTTGCCAAGTATCGGCGACAGCCAGCTGCCATGCGCCGGTGTCACATCCGGCAGGCGCGGCAGAAAAATCAGGGAGGAGAAAACATGAACGCCTTGCTTTGCAGGATTTCCATGACCGCGGCGGCGGTGAGCATCGGCCTTGGCGCCGGTGCCGCCATGGCGCAGGACACAATCACAATGCGCATCGCCCACAACATGCCGCAGACGCACAGCTATTCGCTGTGGCTCGACAAGTTCGAAGAGGTGCTGGAGGAAGAATTCCCGGGCCGCTTCGACATCAAGGTCTTTCCCGCTGCCCAGCTTGGCACCGAGACCGAGTACCTCGAGGCGATGCAGCTGGGCACCCTGGACGGAGCTATCATGGGCCGTCATGGTCAGATCGACCCGCGGCTTGACGTGCTGAACCTGCCGATGATCTACCGCGACGACGCGCATGTCGACGCGGTGCTCCACTCGGACAGCGCGGTCGAGGCGCAGCTCAGCGACATCCTCTACGAAAAGGGCTTCAAGGTGCTGGCGTGGGGCGAGCTTGGCTTCCGCTACATCACCACGAACGGCACCGAGGTTCGCTCTGCCGCCGACCTGCAAGGGCTCGACATCCGCGTTCCCAATGTCCAGCCATGGCTGACCGCCTTCAAGGCCTGGGGCGCGAACCCGACGCCGCTGCCCTTCGAAGAGGTCTATTCGGCGCTTCAACAGGGTGTGGTGAGCGCTCAGGAGAACCCGCCGGAGAACATCTGGACGTCGAAGTTCCACGAGGTTCAGTCCACCATGAGCCTGACCGGCCACGCCAACATCCCGACGGAATTCGTGCTGTCGCGATCGTTCTGGGAAAGTCTGCCCGATGACGTGAAGGACACCGTTGTGGAGGCCGCCAAGGCCGGAAGCCTGATCCAGGTCGCCGCCGCCCGCGAGGCCAATGCCGCGCTGGTCGACAAGATCGAGGAGTCGGGCGTCACCATCGTCCGCGACATCGACAAGGAGTCGTTCCGCGCCGGTGCCGAGGAATCCTATGCCGCCTCCGAAGACACAATCGGCCGCGACCTCATCGACGCCGTTCTAGAGGCCAAGTAACGTGGCTTTGATAAACCAAGTCCTGCGCTGGTTTATCGGCATCCTCATCGTCGCGCTGGTGATCAGCGTGGCGATGGGCGTGTTCTGGCGCTACGGCCTCGGCAACTCGCTGTACTGGGCCACCGAGGTGCCGAACGTCATTCTTGTCTGGATCGTGTTCATCGGCTCGGTCGTGGCCTATTACGAACGACGCCACATCGCATTTACCGCGCTGGTCGACGCTCTGCCCGAACGGCTGCGGTGGAGCTTCCGCATCGTGGCGGAACTGGTCGTCCTCGCCTTCCTGGGCGCGTTGACCGTGTACGGCTACCAGATCGTGTCGAGCGCGATGAACAGCCTTTCGGACGCGCTGAAGATCCCGCGCGGCTACTTCTACATCTGCATGCCGCTGTCCGCCCTGCTCATGGCGGTGTGCAGCGTGGAAAACCTCTTCCGGCTGCTGCGCAGACCGGGTGAAGGAGCACCAACATGATCCTGACGATCTTCGTCGCCTTCTTCGTGCTCCTGTTGATCGGAGTGCCCGTTGCCATGGCAATCGGCGCAGCGGCGATGGGGGCCTTCTGGCTGGACGGCACCTTTCCGATGGCGCAGGTCCCCCACAAAATGGTCAACGGCGTCTATTCGTTTCCGCTGGTCGCGGTGCCACTGTTCATCCTGGCGGGTGCACTTGCGGGAGAAACCTCGATTGCCGCACGGCTGGTGCGGCTCGCCACAGCTCTGGTCGGGCACAT
The DNA here is from genome assembly GCF_002814095.1 of Sagittula sp. P11. Lineage (NCBI taxonomy): Bacteria > Pseudomonadati > Pseudomonadota > Alphaproteobacteria > Rhodobacterales > Roseobacteraceae > Sagittula > Sagittula sp. P11. Next base: position 256,881 of record NZ_CP021914.1, on the reverse strand, counting down.
CCGTGGCGGGCTGGGGCACGTCAACGTCGCCTCCTCGATGTTCTTCGGCGGCGTGTCTGGCTCTGCCGTGGCCGATACCGCAGCTGTGGGCAGCCTGATGATCCCGGCGATGGAGAAGCAGGGTTACAGCCGCGAGGACGCAGGCGCCATCACCATCACCTCGTCGACCATCGGCATTCTGATCCCGCCGTCGATCCCGATGGTCCTCTACGGCGTGACCGTGGGCACGTCTGTCGGCGCACTGTTTCTGGCCGGGTTGGTTCCGGGCATCCTCGTCGGTCTTTTACTCATGGTCGCGGTCTACGTCATGGCCAAGCGCAAGGGCTGGCCCCAGGCAGAACGGCGCGCACCCGCATCCGAACTCTGGGCCGCTTTCAAGGACGCGATCCTGGCGCTGCTTCTTCCGGTATTCCTGCTGGGAGCCATCGTCACCGGACTGACCACCGCCACCGAAGCCGGCGTGATCGGGGTCGTCTACGCACTGTTCCTGGCGGGCGTCGTCTATCGCGAATTCAGCTTTCGCCAGCTCGGCACCATTGTCGTCGAAGCGGCGGTCAACACCGCGATCCCGCTCTTCGTGGTCGCCACCACCTCGGTCGTCGCCTGGGTCGTGGCCATCGAGCAGTTCCCGGACTCGCTCGTCGGCTTCTTCAACGGTCTCGACGCCAGCCCATGGGTGGTGCTGATCCTGATCAACCTGTTCCTGGTGGTGATCGGGATGTTCGTCGACCTTGTCCCGGCGCTGATCCTCTTTGCCCCGATCCTGTTGCCCGTGGCCGTGGCCCAAGGCGTGGACCCTGTGCAGTTCGGCGCGATCATGGTGGTGAACCTCGGCGTAGGGCTGGTGACACCGCCGGTCGGGAACTGCCTGTATGTCGGGGCTGCGGTGGCGAAGGTGCCTGTGGGCCGGCTCGTTCGCGCCTCTCTGCCCTTCCTGCTTATCAACTTCCTGACGCTGCTGCTGGTGACCTTCGTGCCGTGGATCAGCCTCTTCCTGCCGTCGCTGTTCTACTGAGGTTCTCATGAAGGCACTCGTGTACAAGGGCAAATCCCGGATGGAGTGGGAGGACGTGCCGCCGCCGCAACCCGGCGGAGACATGGTCCTTCTCAAGGTTGCAGCCTGCGGCATCTGCGGGTCGGACATGCACGGCTATCACGGACACGATCCCCGCCGCGTGCCACCGATGATCATGGGCCACGAGGCTGCGGGCGTGGTGGAGGGCGGAGCGCTCGACGGCCAGCGGGTGGCCCTGAATCCCTTCCTCAACTGTGGCACCTGCGAACGTTGCCTGTCCGGCGCCCCGCAGCTCTGCGAGGCGCAGCGCAACATCGGCTTGCCGCCGCATGCGGGCGCCTTTGCCGAGAGCGTGCTGGTGCCCGAGCGCAACCTCGTCCCTATTCCTGATGATATGCCCTTTGACGTTGCCGCCCTGGCAGAGCCTCTGGCCGTTTCGGTGCATGCGGTCCGTCTGGGGATGCGTGCACTGGCAGAACCGCTGTCCACCGCGCGGCTGGTCGTGCTGGGCGGCGGGGCAATCGGCCTGACGACGGCACTGGTGCTGATCGCCGAAGGCGCCCGGAACGTGACGCTGGCCGAGACCTCCGCCGCGCGGCGGGCCACGGCAGAGGCGGCCTCCGCCCGGATCTGCGCCGTCGCGCCCGAGCAGGCGTCCGTGCCCGGTGACGCCGACATGCTCTTCGACGCTGTGGGTGCCGCGGCCACGCGCACACTGGCCTTTTCCCTGGCGCGGCGCGGCGGGGTGATCGTCCACAGTGGCCTTCTGCCCGGCAGCGAAGGTGTGGATGTGCGGGCGCTGACCCTGCGCGAACTGTCCTTCCTGGGTGCCTACTGCTACACGATGGCGGACTTCCGGCAGGCCATCGCCCTGCTGCGTGCCGGGGCTCTGGGCGATCTGGGCTGGGTCGAGCGACGCCCCATGTCATGCGGCAGCCGCGCCTTCGCCGACATCGACGCGGGCACCCTAGCTGCCGCGAAAATTATCCTGACCGTGTGAAAGGAAACCACATGATCCACAAGACCGTAAAAGGCATCCGCATTCCGGCCCTGGGCCTGGGCACCTTTGAGCTGACCGGCGACTCAGGCGTCGCGGCCATCCGCACCGCCATCGAACACGGCTATCGTCACATTGACACCGCGGCCCGCTACGGCAACGAGGCAGAGGTCGGCCAGGCCATTCGCGATTCCGGCGTGCCGCGGGACGAGCTGTTCGTCACCACAAAGGTTTGGTTCGACAAGCTGGCGCCCGATCAGATCCGACAGAGCGTCGCCGAAAGCCTCGACCGGCTGCAGATGGATGCGGTCGACCTGCTTCTGGTGCACTGGCCGACGCGCGAAGTGCCTTTGGCCGATACGCTCGCCACTTTTGCCGAGATGCGCGACAGCGGCAGGACCCGCAGCATCGGGGTCAGTAACTTCACGATCCCGCTGCTGGCCGAGGCGGTCGACACCTGCGGCGCCGACCTTGTGGTGAACCAAGTCGAGTATCACCCGTATCTTGCACAGGACAAACTGCTGGCCGATGCGCGCAGCCGCGACATGCTGCTGACGGCCTACCAGCCCATCGCCCGCGGCGAAGTCTTCCAGGATCCGACGATCACCCGTATTGGCGAGGCACACGGCAAGTCTGCCGCCCAGGTGACCCTGCGCTGGCTGGTGCAGCAGGACAACGTGGCGGCTATCCCGCGCTCGTCCCGGCCCGAGAATATCCGCGCGAACCTGGACATCTTCGACTTCGAGCTGAGCGATGCGGAAATGGCCGAGATCGCGGCGCTGGACCGGCAGGACCGCAAGAGCGATTTCGACTGGGCCCCGGATTGGGACAGGCCCTGAGCCTGTCCCGTTTCGGACGGCGCCTCAGTAGGTGCCGCGCCCGCCCGAGGCATCGTAAGCCACGCCGGTGGTGAAGGAATTCTCCGGGCTGGCGACGAAGGCGACAAGTGCGGCCAGTTCCTCGATCTGCAAAAGGCGACCCATAGGGATCTTGGCCTTGCTCGCCGTCACATGCTCGGGTGTCATCTGCTGAAGGAGATCGGTCTCGACCATCACCGGGGCCACGGCATTGACCAGGATCCCGGTGCGGATCAGTTCCTTGGCCAGCGACTTGGTCAGCCCGATGACACCGGCCTTGGCCGACGCATAGGCGGCGATCCCGGGCACGCCCTCCTTGCCAGCGATCGAGGCGATGTTGACGATCCGACCATAGCCTTGGGCCTTCATCTGCGGGATCACCGCACGGCAGCACAGGAAGACTGCGGTGAGGTCGATGTCGATCACCCGTTTCCAGTCGGCCAGGTCGTAGTGCTCGACATCGGCGACGGGACCATTGATGCCCGCGTTGTTCACGAAGACGTCGATCCGTCCGAAGCGCGACAAGACGTCGGCCGTCGCGGCTTCGACCGAGGCCGGATCGGTGACGTCCACCTTCATCTCTGCGGCCGGGGCATCGGATTGGCCCGGCGCGACATCGGCCAGGTCCCAGACGACGACTTGCGCGCCCTCTTGTGTCAGCCGGCGGGCGATGCCCAGCCCGATGCCGCGCGCCCCGCCGGTTACGATGGCGACCTGATCCTCGAAACGTCTCATGTGCGGCTCCGGTAGAATGCGATGGTGTCGGAAAGGCCCTGCTTCAGGGTCATGGGCTGCCACTCGGGGAAGAGCCGGGCCAGCGCGGGTTCCGCCTTGGGTCCGTCGATGGGCATGGGCGGTCCAGCCGCGTCGATCCGGGCCCCGGGCGCCAGTTCGTTGATTGTCCGGGCGATGGCAGCCGTGTCGGTCTCCCGGCCCAGCAGGGTGACAGCATTGGCGCCCTCCGGTGGAGCCTCGACCGCGGACAGGAAGATCCGCGCGACGTCGTCGGCATGGATCATGTCGATGGGACCCGTGAAAGGGATGGTATAGGACTCGCCCCGCGCGGCGGCTTCACAGGCGAGGGTCGCCCCTGCCGAAATCCCCACGTCGCGACCGGGCCCGTAGACCACGTAGGGGCGAAAACCGGTCGAGCTGATGCCGTCTTCGGCGTGGAAGGCGCGTGCGCTGTGCTCGGCTCCCAACTTGAAGGCACCGTAAAGCGTCGTGGGACGCGGCTCTGCGCCGCCGTCCGGTCCGAAGACCCCCATGCTCGACATGTAGGCGACGTTGCGGATGCCATGGGTGCGGGCGGCGAGGAAGGCGTTCAGCGTGCCGATCAGGTTGACCTCTGCGCCCAACACCGGATTGTCGCGGCAGGCGGGCGTCAGCACGCCCGCAAGGTGGACGAGTCCGTCGCACCCTTGCGCCGCCGCGATCACCGGGTCCGTCCGGACGATATCGCCGACGTGCCAGTCGATCCGGTCCGCCAGATCGCGTCCGGCGATTTCCGCAACCTTCCCGCGATTTTGATGCATGTCGAACACGACCGGATCGTGCCCGGCCTCCGCCAGCCTGCGGATGATCCACGCTCCGATGAAACCGCCGCCTCCCGTTACCAGCACCCTCATGCCTGTCTCCTTACCAATCCCTCATCCTCGTATTAACTGGTATACAGTATGTCAATTGTCCATATATTGGACCTGCCCGAGCCATCGGGTACAGTCGGCGGGATCGGGTAGAAAAAGGCATCGGGGCATGGCACTGAAAGCGAACAAGAACGTCAATCCGATGAAGAAAAGCCCCATCAACCGCCCGCAATCGCTGGCGGCGACGGTGGCCGAACGCCTGAAGGAGGCGATCCTGCGCCGCGAAATCGCTCTGGGTGAGCCGCTGTCCGAGGAGAAGATCGCCGTCGCAATGGATGTCAGCCGCACGCCCGTCCGAGAGGCGCTGACCATTTTGCAGATGCAGGGGCTGATCAACATACTGCCGCGCCGGGGCAGCATTGTCTTCAAGCCCGACGCGGAGGAACTTCGCGCGCTGGTCGACTACCGCCTGCACCTCGAGCGTCTGGTCAGCCGCCTTGCGCTGGAGCGCGCTCCAGAGGCCACCCTGCAGGGGCTTCGCGAAGCGATCTCGATGATGGACACCGCCCGGGCGGCCGACGACTCCCTCGCCTATGCCGAGGCCGACACCACCTTTCACAACACTTTCTTCGAGAACGCCGGAAACCCGTTCTTCTGCGAGGCCTTCGACATCGCTTCGGGCCGTCTTGCCGCGTTACGCGTGCATCTGTCGGCACAGCTCAGCCTGCATCGGCACACGACCTATTCGGAACACCTCATGATCGCCGACGCGGTCGAGGCACGCGACCCGGACGCGCTGCAGGACCTGCTGACCCGGCATATCGCGGCGATGGAGCCGAACTATTCCGGCGCACTTCAACTGCTGGACGACGGGGTCTGATCCCGGCGACCATCCGGCAGACCATCGAAGCAAGGCCCAACAAAGCTGGCCGGAAGGGCCTCAAACGGGGCCCTGCCGTCAGGTCTCTTCGGGACTCAGGCGTCCTCGCCGATCATCTCGATCAGGATGCGGACGGCGTGCACGTACCCTTTGGCGCCAAGCCCTGCCAGTACTGCAGTCGCGACGCCCGACACCAGTGAGTTGTGATACATCGGTTCGCGCTTGTGGATGTTCGAAATGTGGTACTCGATCAACGGTTTGCCGAACATCTTCAGCGCGTCCATGATCGCCATCGAGTAGAAGGTGAAGGCGGCCGGGTTGATGATCATCCCCGCGCTTCTGTCCGTGGCTTCGTGAATCCAGTCGATCATCGTCTCTTCGGAGTTGGTCTGCCGGAACTCGAGCGGTCGGGCACCCACGGCCTCTCGGCAAAGCGCCTCGACCTCGGCCAGCGTAGTGTGGCCGTAGATCTCCGGCTCGCGGACGCCCAGCCGGTTCAGGTTCGGGCCGTTCAGGATATAGATCGGCTTTGACATCGCATGAGTTTCCTCGTTGGCACGAAGGACCCGGACGCCGAAAGGCGTGCCGGGTGTCTGATCCTTGGTGTGGTCGATGGGCGTGGACTCAGAGGCCGTTGATGCGGTCCAGCATCCCCTCGGGCCAGTCTGCCGAAAGGTCCGACTCGAGGTACTTCGTCTGCGCATGGCTGCGGAAAGCGTCAAGGTCGGGCTCGTAGATCTTCAGCCCCTCGCCCTCGAAGAACGCGGCCAGCTCGTCCTCACGGGCAAGGTGCTGTTCGGTGCTCCAGGCAATCGCCTCGTCCGCGGCGGACTGGAAGGCTGTGCGCTGCTCTTCAGTCATTTCGTCCCAGACGCGGCTGGAGATCACCAGCAAATCGAAGGCCACAAGATGCGACGTCAGCACGATCTGGTCCGTCACCTCGTAGAACTTCATGTTCTCGACGTTCGGGAAGGGATTGTCCTGCCCGTCGATCGCGCCGCTCTGAAGGCCGGTATAGACCTCTGAATATGCCATCGGGGTCGGGTTGGCGCCAAGCGCCTCGCCCAGGAACTGCCATGCGTCACCGCCCGGCATCCGTAGTTTGACACCGGACATGTCCTCGGGCGTACGGATTTCCTTGTCGCCGCGGAGGTTCACCTGACGTGTGCCGAAATAGGTCGGACCGAGGATGTGGATGCCCAGCTGATCCTCGGCCATCGCCACCATCTCTGCACCCGCCTCGCTGGCAAAGAAGGTGCTCAGATGCTCGGCATCGCGGAACAGGTAAGCGGCGGTCAGGATCGAGAACGCGGGGATCTGCTTGGCGATGTCCTGCGGCGCAACGTTGCTCATGTCGAGGTTGCCGCGCTGAATGGCGACAAGCTCCGTGCCCTGCGCGAACAGCGTTCCGCCGTAGTACAGTTGGAGGTCGAAGCTATCCGCCACCGCGGACTTCAGTTGTTCCATCATCTCCGCGCGAATGTCGTTCTGTGTGAACACCGCCGAGAAGGTGAGTTCCCTTGCGTCCTGCGCTGCGGCGGCAAGAGGGAAAAGGGCCATGGCCGCAGCGGCGAAACCACAGACGAGCCGACGATTGAGATTTAGCATTTTTCCTCCCATAATGCCCTACGAAATTAGAATCGTAGGGTGTTTTGGAAGATATATCAGGAATCACCCCCACGCAAACCCGCATCGACCCGCGTGCTGGGCGATGGGGCAGGGGCGCCGTATCCCGGCGCCGCTGTATTTTGAGTCTGAGGGTCTCGTTATCCCGTGATCCGGCGCAGCCAGCCAGCCATCCGGCGGAGGCTGGTTTCTGTGTCAGGGCAGTATTCCATGGCACGAAGATAGCCGTGGATCAGCCCCTCTCCGCGGTCGACCTCGACATCGACGCCTGCAGCCGTCAGCGCCTCGGCATAGGCCAGCCCGCTGTCGCGCAGAGGGTCGTTCTGTGCCACAGCGATGAAGGCAGGAGGCAGGCCCGCATGACTATCGGCCGCCAGAGGCGCTGCGCGCGGATCGCCGTGCAAGGTTGCCTCGTCCGGACAGTAGAGCGCGTGGGTCGCCGCCATGCCCGCGACCTTCAGGAGGGGCCCCTCGGCATTCTCGGCGTAAGAGGGGCGGGACTGGTCGAAGTCGCAGGCCGGATAGATCAGAAGCTGGGCGCAGATCGGGACGCCTTCGTCACGGCAGGCCAGCGCCGCGGCAGCGGCAAGGTTGCCGCCCGCGCTGTCGCCTCCGATGGCGATGCGCGCAGGGTCGATCCCCAGGGAGTTCGCTTCCGCATGGGCCCATCGCGCCACGGACAGCACCTGAAGGTAGGCCGCCGGAAAGGGATGCTCCGGCGCCAGGGCGTAGTCGACCGAGATCACGGTCTGCCGGTTCCACGCTGCAAGCCGCGCGGTGATGTCCCAATGGGTTTCCGGGCTGCCTTGCATCCATGCCCCGCCGTGCATGTAGATCAGTGCAGGCTGCGTGCCTCCGCTGTCATGACGAAAGACCCGCACCCGCACCGGACCGCCGTCGCTGTCAATCCAGTGTTCGTCATCGGTCTCGACCTCGCGGGGTGTCGGCAGGCGCATGTCGCGCGCGATGCTTTCGAAGTGCGTACGCCGCTCGGCGGGGGTCGCCCCCGGTGCGAGCGTGGCCCATTTGCTGTCCCATACGTCGAGAAATCGGAAAATACCCGGGTTGATCGTGCGTGCCTCCTCCTTGGGTCTTGGCATGTCGAACTCGGCGGAAAGTCCGGGCTTCATCACGAGCCCCAGGATCATGTCGCCGACATGGCGGCACAGCATGCGCTGGCCACGCTCGGTAAAGAGGTCATTGCCGAAGATCCGCGAAAAGGTCGCGCGGTTGGCGATGTTGAAGATGGACAGAGCCGAGATGTGCCAGTGCAGCTCGAGCGCCGTCAGCCCGCGCCGGAACAGGCCGGCGTCGCAGCCGCGTTGGTAGATGTCCTCGAGCAGCAGGATCGCCGAACTGTTCTGCCCGGCCAGGATCTCGGACGAGTCCATATGCGCGGCGCCGTGGATGTTCTCGATCATCACCAGTCGCACGAAGTCCGGGTCCTGCCGGTGGTGCTCGAAGGTGAACTCCGCCAGCTGACGCAGGGCCGTCATGGGATGCACGGCGCGCAGGTCCAGGGCGGCCTCGTCGTCGCGCATCCGCGCATAGGCGTCCTCGAGTACGGCGCGGTAGAGCCCCTCCTTGTCGCCGAAGTAGTAGTAAATCATCCGCTTCGACGTCTTCGTGCTGGCCGAGATCTCATCGACCCGCGCGCCCGACAGGCCCTGCCGGGCAAAGACGGTGCGCGCGACCTGCAGGATGTTGCGGCGCACGGCATCGGGATCCTGTTTCCAGCCACCGCGTTGCGTTTCGCCCGGGCGCGGGTGGGAAGGTGCATCCCCCATGGTGCCGTCTCTCCTTCGATCCTTGGCCAACGCCCCCGTGTACCGCAAGGCAAGGCGCGCGGAAATGCCCGTGGATCTCGCATCGCCGCACCCACTTTTAACGATCTGGTACAAAAGGTTGACATATTTAACCGTCACGAACATTCTCACGTCAAGCGGTCAGAGAACCCGCCATGGACAGGAGGAGTTTCGTGACGTTTGCCGCTCCCTTGCAGACCGGCCCGGTTGTCGGTCGCGGGCGTTCAATCGCCCGCATGAGCCGCGGGATCGGCCCGTTTCGGTCACCGCGCGCGATCACGGCAGCGGTCGGGTTGCGGCTTGGCCACGTCCCGGTCGATGCGGACGAGAGCAACGTTCCGGCGAGTGCCTCGGACAGTCTCGGGGCAGAGGGCTTTGAATGGCTGGACGTGCCTCGTCGGTACAAGCGCACCGTCCCGCCCGTCTTCGGTATGGCGCTTTGCGAGCCCGCGCGGGTCCAAGAACATTTCAAGAGAGAGAAGCCCGACACCGACCGGATGCGGGAGGCATTCGGTTCGTTCGGTTAGGGGCGTCCTGACGTCCACGAAGCGCAACTGGGAGGAGCGTAGGATCATGAGGAACTTCAAGGTGGCAGGGCTGGCAGCCTTGATGGCTGCCGGAATCGGCGCCGGCACCGCGGTGGCGCAGGACGTGCGCGAGTTCCAGGCTGCGCTGGATGTCGACACCATCGCCCAGAAGGCGGAACTGGTGACCTTCTTCAAGGAACAGGGGCTGAAGGTCTACGAACCCGAAAGGGAGGCCTTCCGCAACCACGTGCTCGAGGCGTTCAGGAACTCCAAGTATTCCGCGGACTTGCCCGAGAGGCGGCTCGAAAAGATCAACGGCCTCTGAGGCCAGATAACGGGGAGACGGCCGTTTCGGCCGGACCCGACACCTTTCACCACCGGGGGCAGGATGGACCGTCTGCGAAAACCAATCGGATGGCTCGGTGCGCGAGCCGAGAACTTTCTCGCGCTGATCCTCGGCGCACTCTTCGTCAGCTTCCTGATCCAGATCGTGTTCCGCTACCTGCTGAACCTCCCGCTTGGCTGGACGGTGGAGTTCGTGTCGATCGCGTGGCTGTGGGGCATCCTGTTCGGATACGCCTTTGTCGTGCGCGAATCCGAGGTGATCCGGCTGGACATTCTCTACAACCTTTTGCCGCGCGGCGGACGGCGGGCGATGGATGTCGTGACGGGGGCCATCTGCGCGGGCATCTTCATCTGGACGCTGCCTTACGTGTGGGACTACGTCACCTTCATGGCGATCGAGAAGACCGCCTACATGAAGATTCCCTTCGACTGGGTCTTCGCGATCTACATGCCCTTCGCGCTCTCCGTGATCCTGCGCTGCTTCATCAGCATCTGGCGCGGCATTTCCGGTTCCGGGCCGGCGTTCGACACAACCCAATCGGCCGGAACCCACGAGTATGACTGATCCGTTTCTCGTCTCGATCCTGCTGATCGCCTTCCTGGCGTTCGGCGGCCTGTCGATGGGCCTGTCCATGATCTGCGGGTCCTCCGTCTACCTGATCATGAAAGGGTTCGACCCCTCCATCGCCTCAGAGACGCTCCTGCAGGGGCTGTTCAACAGCTACACGCTGCTGGCGATCCCGCTGTTCATCCTCGCGGCCGACATAATGAACATCGGCTCTCTGGCGGACCGGCTGCTGCAGTTTTCGCAGGCGCTCGTCGGGCGGTTCAAGGGCGGCCTGGGACACGTCAACGTGGTGTCCTCGCTGATCTTCTCAGGTATGTCGGGCTCTGCCGTCGCGGATGCGGTCGGCATGGGCAAGATCATCATCAACATGATGACGAAGGACGGCAAGTACACCGCGTCCTACGCCGCTGCGATCACCGCCGCCTCGGCCACGATCGGGCCGATCATCCCCCCGTCGATCCCCATGGTGCTCTACGCGCTCGTCTCCGACCAGTCTGTCGGCTACCTCTTTGCCGCCGGCATGGCGCCGGGTCTCCTGATGGGGGTGGTGCTGATGGTGATGAACGCCGTCATCGCCCATCGCCGCAACTTCTCCGTAGACGAGGTGGTTTCGCTGCGCGACATGCCCGGTGTCACCTTCCGCGCCATTCCCGCTCTGCTTTTGCCGGTCATCCTTTTGGGCGGCATCTACGGCGGCGTGATGACCCCGACAGAGGCCGCCGCCGTGGCTGCCTTTTACGCGCTCACGATCTCGGTCGTGGTCTATCGCTCGGTCAGACTGGGGCAGTTCTACGAGACGCTGCTGGCTTCGGCCCGTTCGACGGCGACCGTCGGCATCCTCATCGCGGGGGCGCTGACCTTCCAGTACGTCGTCACCCGCGAGAACGTGCCGGACTCGCTCGCAGCCTTCCTCGGCCAGTACGAGCTGTCCCGCGTCGGGTTCCTGCTGGCCATCAACGCGCTGTTCCTCGTTCTGGGCTGCATCCTGGAGTCCGGGGCGATCCTGCTGATCATCGTTCCGATTTTCATCCCGACGGCCCAGTCGCTTGGGATCGACCTCGTGCACTTCGGTGTCATTTGCGTGGTCAACGCCATGCTGGGGCTGATCACGCCGCCCTACGGACTGCTGCTGTTCATCGTGTCCACGATCACCAAACAGCCACTGGCACGCATCGTCCGGGACCTGGTGCCCTTCCTTTTCGCCCTGGTCGTGGCCCTGATGATCATCACATTCGTGCCCGACTTCGTGCTCTGGTTGCCCCGGATGCTGGGCTACAAGGGATGAAGCGCATGACACAACCAAAGGTCGAATGCGTCCAGAAAGTCGCCGCCCAACTGGGAGAGACCCCGCTCTGGGACGCGCGTCGCAACTGCCTGTGGTGGATCGACATCGAGCAGCCGACGCTCTGGCGGCTGGACCCCGCCACCGGCGAAGCGGTGGCGCTGGAACAGCCCGGCATCTACTTCGGCTCGCTCGCACTGACAGGGTCCGACGGTCTGCTCGCCGCGCGTGACCTCGACCTGGTGCTGATCGACCCGCAAAGCGGTGCGGCCAGATCCTTCGCCACCATCCCCGGCGAGCAGATGCCCGCCACACGGCTGAACGATGGCCGGGTCGATACCCGCGGACGCCTGTGGATCGGTACGATGGACAATGGTCTGAGCCAGGGGCTGGGCGCACTCTACCGGGTCGATCCGGACGGCACCGCCACGCAGATGCTGGACGACGTGATCGTGTCGAACGGTATCGCCTTCGATCCGGACGGACGGCACATGTACTTCACCGACACCCGCCGCTACATCACTTGGCGCTTCGCACTTGACGAGGCAGGGGAGACCATCGTCGGGCGCGAAGTCTTCGCCGACTATTCCGCCTCCGGCGACCGGCCGGACGGTGCCTGCGTCGATGCCGATGGCTGCCTCTGGCAGGCCTTCTTTGCCGGTGGCCGGGTCGTACGCTACGCCCCTGACGGAAGGATCGACCGCGAAATCGCGCTGCCTGTAACCAACCCGACCTGCCTGTGTTTCGGCGGGCCCGAATTCCGCACTCTCTACGTCACCTCGGCCTTCAAGTTCCTGTCGCCCGATCAACTGGACGTCGAGCCGCTGGCCGGCAGCGTCTTCGCAATAGAAGGCGCGGGGCAGGGGGTGCCGGAGAACCGCTTTGCACTTTGACGATCACCAAGGGAGGACATGATGATCCACAATAGACTCAGGACTTTCGCGTCAGCCGCGCTTGCGGTGGCGATGCTCACGGGGGCCGCGCAGGCTCAGGACAAGATCGAGCTGATCTTTTCCGACGTGAACCCGCAGCAGGCGCCGCGCAACGTGGCCCTCGTCGATATCTTCGCCAAGGAGATCGGCGAAGAGTTCGACTTCAAGCCATACTATGGCGCGACCCTGATGAAGCAGGGCACTGAGTTGACGGGCATCCAGCGCGGCAACATTCAGATGGCCAGCCTGCCGCCCTCCGACCTCGCCCAGCAGGCGCCAGAGTTCGACATCCTTGGCGCAGCCTATGTGATCCGCGACCAGGCGCACCTCAAGGCGGTCTTCGACTCGGAGGTCGGCGAACAGCTGCGCCAGATCGCCCGCGATAAGCTGGGCGTCGAGATCCTGACCCCACTCTACTACGGCACCCGCCAGGTCAACCTGCGCGGCGACAAGGAGATCAACACCCCCGCCGACATGTCCGGCGTGAAACTGCGGATGCCCGGCGGCGAAAGCTGGCAATTCCTCGGCAAGTCGCTGGGGGCGAACCCGGTTCCGGTTCCCTATGCCGAGCTCTACACCGCGCTGCAGTCCGGCGTGGTCGACGGTCAGGACAATCCGTTGCCCAACGACAAGGAGATGAAATTCTACGAGGTCACCGACCAGATCGTGCTGACCGGCCACAATGTCGGGATCGGCCTTATCCTCGTCTCGTCGCAAGTCTTCGACGCCCTGACTCCCGAACAGCAGGAGCGGATGCGCGCGGCGGCGAAAAAGGCCGTCGCGTGGTCGGACGAACAATACCTGAACCAGGAAGCCGAGCTGATCGAGTTCTTCGAAGGTGAGGGGCTCAAGGTGTACACGCCCGATGTCGCGGCGTTCCAGTCCCACGCGCAGGAGCAGTACCTGAACTCTCCACTGTCGAAGTCCTGGCCCGAGGGCATGCTGGACGCGATCAACGGTCTCTGACCGCCATGCCTGTTGCCACACCCGTAGCCGTTCCTTGGCTGCGGGTGCGGATCGCGGCATCCCGCCGCTCATCTTCCTTACCCCATCATACAAGGACAAATCCAATGTGCCCTCCGAATTGCCTTCACGCGGTCTGTGAAAAGGCCACGCGCCGCGGTCTCCTGAAATCCGGCTTCACGCTTGGAATCGCTGCAATGGCAGGTGCCGGCTCCCTTGCCGGCGGCGCCCGTCCTGCGTCTGCGGCGACAGATACCGGTCCCCTCAGTTTCAGCAAGATCACCGACATGAGCCATACGCTCTACGAAGGGTTTCCGACCTTCTCCGGCGAACGGTGGTTCGAAATGGAACGTCCCGTCACCTGGGAAAAGGATCGGGTCAACCTCAACCGCTGGACGCTGATGGAGCACACCGGCACCCACATCGACGCGCCGCTCCATTTCTCCGAAGACGGCAACAGCGTAGACCTGATCCCGGTCGCAGACCTGCTCTGCCCGCTTGCAATCATCGACATCCGGGCCAAGGCGGCCGCGGATGCCGACGCCTACCTGACCCCCGACGACATCGCGGCGTGGGAAGCACAGCACGGTGAAATCCCCGAAGGCGCCTGTGTTGCCATGAACTCGGGCTGGGCAGCCCATCTCACGACAGAGAAATACACGGGCCTCGACGCCGAGGGTAAGAACCACACACCCGGCTTCCACGCCGAAGCCGCCCGCTTCCTGATCGAGGAGCGCTCGGTCAGGGGGATCGCGGTGGACACGCTGTCGCTGGACCGCGGCCTCGCTTCAGGTGATTTCCCCGTCCACTACGACTGGCTGGGCTCCGGGCGGTGGGGCGTCGAGTGTCTTGCGTCGATGGACGAGATCGCGCCCTCCGGGGCGTACGTGTTCGTCGGAGCGCCCAAGGTCGCAGGCGGGTCAGGCGGGCCCTCCCGGATCGTGGCCCTGCACTGATCCGATCGGTTATGGACCACTTCAGAGCGGCTAGACCATTCTGCGGGTGTGCGGAGCGAGCGGTTGTTCCCTGTCGGAGTCCAATTGTCAGGTTGATGGCACCGGCATCGGGGCTCTCTTAGAAGCAAAACGGAGGACCCTTTCGGATCCGCCGTTTCTTATTGGGCAACGCTTTCGCGTGATGGAACTCAGGCCGCTTTCTTCGCGGCCGAGCTCGCCTTTTCCGCGAGACGTTCGGCGTTCTCGGTCGCCTTTTCGGCAATCGCGTTGCCTTCTTCGGACGTCAGTTCGGCAACCGCGGACCCGGTTTTCTGGCTCTCTTCGCCAAAGGACTGCATGGCGCGTCCGGCAAGTTCAATCTGCTGCTGCATCAAGGTGCTGTAGGCTTGCGCGTAATGCGCCGGTTCGTCCTGAACCTGTGCTGCGTCGCGGAAGTTCGACAGGGCCTCGTTAGCCGTCTCGGACGTGATCTTGATGGAGCGGTGGCCAGCATCGACCATGATCGAGGTGAAACGCTCGTTCATTTTTGCCCATGTCTTGAAAAAGTCCTGGTAGTTCTTCGGATCGAACATGCTCTGGATTTCGTTCGATGCGGATTTCTGGTTCTGCTTTGCCATGTCAGGGCTCCTTTCGGGAGTGTTTAGCGTTTCTCTTTGCGTTGAGTCACATGTAATGCTGCATCGCAGCATTACAAGGCGCACCAGTTAAGAGAATCCGGTCTCCGGAGTGCTTTCCGGAACGGAAACGGTAGCTCGGTCTCCCGAAAGTAAGGAAATTGCGCAGAACCCGTGACAACTCCCCTATGTGAAGTCTTCGACGACACCGGGGAGGTGGGACAGGAACGCCTCTGTCACGTCCGCGAACTTGTCCCGCTTGGGGACGATGGCCGAGAAATCCTGAGTGATCGCAGGGGAAAACGGCACGATCCGCGTTCCCGCGACGACGGAGGTCCGCGCGGAGATCGTGTTCATCAGCGCGATGCCCAGCCCCTCGGCCACGAAGGAGGCGCAGGAGGATGCGTGCAGCACCTCGCCCACGATCCGCATCTGGATGTTGGCGCGCTCGAAGACGCTGTTGATCTGCGGCCTGATGGCGCCGCTTCGGCCCAGCACGAAAATCCGTTCTCCATCCAGATCGACCTCGCGGATCACCGCCTTGGTCGCGAGAGGGTGATCCGCAGGCACCACGCAATCCGTGCCGATGGTCACACGGTGGGCCACGGTGACGTCCTGCACCGAAGTGGCGAGGGTGCAGAGACCGAAATCATGCTCACCCCGGGACACCTGTTCGGCAATCGCGTGCGAGGTATCCGTATGCAGGCTTACGGTCAGATCCGGCAGGTCTGCGGTCACCCGGGCCACCAGCCGCGCCATGAAGCCGCTCGACAGGAAGGGCGGGGCGGCGATCCTGTAAGGGTCTGATGGGAAACGACGAATGCGCCGCGCCGCCGCCTCCACATGGTCGAGTCCAAGGAACACCCGCTCCACCTCAGAGACCAGTCGCAGGGCCGCGGTCGTGGCGCGCAGCCTTGGCCCGGATCGCTCGAAGAGCTGCAATTCGAGGGTGGCCTCGAGGTCCGCGATGAGGCGGCTTATCGCGGGCTGACTGATCGACATCCGCTCCGCCGCGCCGGTCATGGTCCGGCTCTCCATGAGATGACGGAAGGCTTCGATCTGACGGAGGGTCACATGTACCACGGTGGGGGCGTCTCCGGCCTAGTATAACACCAGTGCATGATAAGATCACTAGTTTGTATTGGACATTATCACAACGGATTGTCAGCCTTTGCAACACCCTGCATCCCTGCGGGGTCACGAAAAACACGTTCCGACAGTGGAGAAGACATGATGAACCGAATGATGGGCGCCCTTGCCGCCTGCGCCGTCGCGGCTGGCCTCGCCGGAACCGCCGATGCCGAAACCCTTCGCCTGTCCACCCAGGGCAACCCCCCGCATCCGTGGCTGGACGCCGCCGAAACGCTGAAGGCCGAGGTCGAGGCGGCCACCGACGGGCGGATCGAGATCGAGATCTTCCCGGGCGCCACGCTGGGACGGGATGCCACCGCGCTGGACGAAATGCGCCTCGGCACCATCGACCTGCTGATCGGCGGCACGCAGGAAGCGACCCCCTTCTTCCCCGAGTTCCAGCTTTTCAGCATCAGCTACCTGTTTCCCAGCATCGAGGTCTTCCGCAAGGCGATGGATCCGGAAGGGCCGGTCGTCGGCTACTTCGACCGGGTCTATCAGGACTCGGGCAACGGGCTGGTGCTGCTGGGCCTCACCGGCGGGGGCATCCGCAACCTGTCCAACAACGCGAAGGAGGTCGCCTCCATCGACGATCTGGCCGGCATGAAAATGCGGGTCCCGGGCTCGCGGTTGGACGCCGTGATGTGGGAGGCCAGTGGCGCGCAGCCGATCTCTCTACCCTTCACCGAGCTTTACACCGCCCTCCAGACCGGCGTGGCCAATGCCTTCGAAAGCTCCATCAGCGCCTATGTCGGCAACAAGCTCTACGAAGTGGCGCCTTATCACTCCACGACGCAGCACCAGTTCATGGTGAGCCACATCACCATCAGCCAGATCGCTTGGGATCGCCTTTCGGACGAAGACAAGACGATCTTCCGCGAGGCCGCCGCCAAGGCAGCCGTGGTCGGCATCGACAAGGGCATCGAGTATGACAGCTCGCTTCTCCAGCCGCTGGTCGACTCCGGTCAGGTCATCCTCTCGGAGGTCGACAAGGCGCCCTTCATCGAGGTCGTCCGCCCGCTGCATGACGAGGTCGCCGAACAGATCGGGGCCTCCGAAGTTCTCGACGCAATCCGCAACATCGACTGATTGACGCGATCCGGGCGGCGGCTTCCTCCCCGCCGCCCGGTGCCTCTTCGCCGAAGGGACCGGCCATGCTCACCAAACTGAACTCCGGGATCGAACGCCTGTGCTACGTCGCGGGCGGCACGTTCTTCCTGATCTTCATCCTCTGCGTTCTGTTCCAGATCCTCTCGCGCAACCTGCTGCCGGGCAGCTACGTCTGGACCGATGAGGTCGCGATGTTCTGCTTCGTCTGGAGCGTGTTCCTCGGCGCTGCCGTGGGCTTCCGGAAAGGCGTCCACTACGTCGTGGAAATCCTGCCCGCCCACTTCGAACGCTCCAATCTCGCGCTTGCACTCCTTGCCCTCGTCCTGTGCCTCCCGGTGATCTGGGTGCTCATGGTCAATGGCTGGAGCTACGCAGACATGAGCTGGCGCCGCTATTCCTTCTCGCTGGGTTTCCCGATGTTCTACCAGAACGTCGTGATCGCCGTGGCCGGAGCCGCCATGATGCTGTTCGCCATCGAGCTGATCATCCGGACCGCCACCCGGCTGTTCTCTTCCGACCGCTAGGGCCTGACCGACATGATCCCCATCATCACCCTTATCGCCGGCTTCCTGTTCCTGATCCTGCTTCGGGTTCCGATTGCCTTCGCCATCGCGCTGGCCTCGCTTGTCACCGTCCTGCAACTCGGCCTGCCGGCCAGTTCGGTGGTCAACCAGATGCTGTCGAACATCAATTCCTTCGCGCTTCTCGCGGTGCCCTTCTTCCTGCTGCTCGGGCGGCTGATGAACGACAGCGGCATCACCGACCGGCTGATGA
This sequence comes from Sagittula sp. P11, assembly GCF_002814095.1. Classification (NCBI taxonomy): domain Bacteria; kingdom Pseudomonadati; phylum Pseudomonadota; class Alphaproteobacteria; order Rhodobacterales; family Roseobacteraceae; genus Sagittula; species Sagittula sp. P11. The sequence continues at coordinate 238,913 of NZ_CP021914.1, read as the reverse complement.
CCTTCGCGCAGTCGATGGTCGGCCACATCAAGGGCGGGCTGGGCCACATCAACGTGCTCGTCAGCATGATGTTCGCCTCGATGTCGGGCTCGGCCGCGGCCGATACCGCCAGCGTGGGCGCCATCATGATCCCGGCCATGAAGAAAGCGGGCTACCCGGCCCCCTTCGCCGTGGCGCTGACCGCCACCTCGTCGACACTGGGGGTGATCATCCCGCCCTCGATCCTCTTCGTGATCTACGGCGCCTTCGGCAGCGTCTCCATCGCGGGCCTCTTCATGGCGGGCATCCTGCCCGGCATCCTGATCGCCTTGGGCCAGATGGGATACACCTACTACGTCGCCTCGCGGCACGGGGTGGTGAACACCGTGCGGATCCCGTGGAAGGAGCGGGGAGACACCGCCAAGCGCGCGGCCCCTGCGCTGCTGATCCCGCTGATCATCCTCGGCGGCATCACCAGCGGGATGTTCACCGCCACCGAAGCCTCGGCCATCGCCGCGCTTGTCGGCTTGGTGCTGGCCGTCGCGATCTACCGCACGGTGAATCCGCGCGCGCTCTTCGGTATCCTCTGCGAAACCGTCGTGGCCTACTCGCTGCCGATGTTCGCCGTGGCCGCCGCTGGCATCATGGGCTGGCTGATCTCCTACCTCGGGGTTGCACGTGAAATCGCCGAGTTCATCTCGTCCGTTTCGCAGAAGGACTGGGGCGTGCTGATCATGCTGATGATCTTCAGCCTGATCGTCGGCACCGTGCTCAGCCCGATGACCGCGGTGATCATCTTCCTGCCGATCATCAAGGAACTGGGGCTGGTCGCGCAGATCCCCGACATCCACCTCGCCCTTGTGGTCTGCCTGTCGCTGGCCATCGGTCTGACGACGCCGCCCTACGGCATCTGCCTGCTCATCGCCGCACAGATCGGCGAGGTCGACATGCCCCGGGCCTTCCGCGCCGTTCTGCCGATCGTGCTGATCACCGTCGGGATCATCCTGCTGGTGATCTTCCTTCCGTCGGTCTTCATGTTCCTGCCGAAGACCTTCTTCCCGGAAGCCTTTCCAACAAACTGAAAACCAAGACGGCTTCCCGGCCGGAGGAGAGACTATGAAAGCAACTGTTGTCGGGGGCGGCCCCGTCGGCCTGACCTATTGCGCGCTGCTGAAGCAGGCGGGGCATGACGTGCGGCTCTGGTCGCAAAGCCGGAGTGGGTCCGGGGTGGAGCATTTCACCGGAGAGATCGAGGGCGACCACCGGATCGAGCAGGTTGCCGGAGCCGAAGAGGCCGCCGCCTTCGCCGAGGTTCTGGTGATGGCCCGCTGCGCGCAGGGCAATCGGGCGGCGCTGGATGCGCTGGTGCCGCACCTTCGCCCCGAGCAGGTGGTGATCTTCAGCGCGGAACTGTCCTATGCCTCGGTCTACCTGCGCGGGGCCATTGCCGCTCAGGGCCGCTCTGTCCGCACCGTTTCGTGGTCGACGACCGTGCCCACGGCGCAGCGCAACGACGGCGGTATCCGCGTAGGCACACTGCGCGACACGGTCGACATGGCCAGCGCGGGGTTCGAGGACGCCGAAGAGGCCACTGCGCTCTGCGTCACGCTCTTCGGCCCCCGCTTCCGGTATGTGGGGGATGTCCTGCGGATCGGTCTGAGCAACCTCAATCCCCAGATCCACCTGGCCAACGCCATCGCGAACCTCACCCGCATCGAGCGCGGCGAGTCCTGGGAGAACTACGAGTGCATTACCCCCGCCGTGGGCCGGTTGATCGAGGACCTCGACACGGAACGGCTGGCGCTGGCGCAAAGCTATGGGTTCGAGGTCCGCAGCGTGCATGACCACTACCTGATGACCTTCCCCGGCCTGACCCCGGGCACCGTCTCCGAGATGGCCGGGCAGGTCTTTCGGCGCGCCCCCGGAACGCTGGGCCCCCGAAGCCTCGACACGCGCTACATCTGGGAGGACGTGCCTTTCGGGCTTGTGCCGCTTTGCGCACTTGCCCGGGCGAAAGGCGCCCCGATGGAGTTGCACGAGGCCGGGATCAGGCTGCTGGCGGGCTATCTCGGTGCGGACTTCCGCGCGAAGAACGACATGCTCTCGGAGGTGCTCGAGGCCCTTTGACAGCGCCTTGACCTGAAGACCGGTGTCAAAGCCCTGGCCCGTGGCAGCACTGCCGCGGGCCTTTTCTTCGTTCCAAGAGGAGGGCAGGGGCGAAGAGTTGCGGGCCTTTCCTGTCGAGGCGCAGGACATCGGCTGGCCCGAGACCCGTGTCTCCATGGCGGCTCCCCTATGGCGGACCGTCCTCCGGAAACGCGATGATCCCGCCCCGGCTACAAGGACCGGAGCGGGATCAGCCTTCATTCGGAGCCTGCGCCCCTTAGTACAGCAGGTTCGGAAGCCAGAGCGCGAGCTGCGGCATGGAGATCATCAGCCCGATCATGACCATCAGGGCGACGATGAAGGGGGCGACCCCGATGAACACGTCCTGCAACTCGCCCCGTCCGCGGATCCCGTGGACCACGTAGCACAGCATGCCGATGGGCGGCGTCAGCACCGAGGTTTCGGCAACCAGCACCATCATGACCCCGAACCAGATCGCATCGTAGCCCAGTCCCACGACGATGGGCGTCACGATCGGGATGGTCAGCACGATCATCGCGAGGGTGTCCATGAACATGCCCAGCACGAGGTAGACGCACAGGATGACCAGCAGGGTGGCAAGCGGGCTCCAGTCCAGTCCGCTGACGAAGGTGTTGACCGACGAGACCAGCCCGGTCGCCCCGATCACGAAGTTCAGCAGAAAGGCCAGCAGGGTGATGAGGATCATCATCGACGAGGTGCGAATGGTGCCGATGAAGACCTCGACCAGCATGGGCCAGCTCAGTTCGCGATACATCGCCGCCAGCCCGAGCGCCGCGATCACGCCGATGGATGCGGCCTCGGTTGGGGTGGCCCAGCCGGCGTAGATCGAACCGATCACCACGAGGAACAGGCCCAGCGGCGGCGCGAGGTCCGGAAGGCTGCGCCACAGGCGTTCGCGCGACATGGGCGCCTTCTGGCCGCCCCATGACGGCACGATCAGACACAGGGTCAGGATCGTCACCACGAAGATCAGCGCAAGCAGGATGCCCGGCACCAGCCCGGCGACGAAGAGGCGCGGAACGGAGGTGTCGGTCAGGAAGCCATAGATGATCATGTTGATGGAGGGCGGGATCAGGATGCCCAGCGTCCCGCCCGCGGCAAGGCTGCCGAGAAACAGCCGCTCGTTGTAGCCGTGCCGATCCACCTGCGGCATCGCCGTCGTGCCGATGGTGGCGGCCGTCGCGACGCTGGACCCGGAGGTGGCCGCGAAGAGCGCGCTGGCGCCGATGTTGGCGTGCATCAGACCGCCGGGCAGCCAGCCGATCCAAGCGGAGACGCCGCGATACATGCGGTCCGCCATCTGCGAGCGCAGCATGATCTCGCCCATCATGATGAACATGGGGATGGCGATCAGAACGAAGTCGATGCTGTGCGACCACGCGATCTCTCCGAAGGCGCGCTGCAGCGGGAAGGAGGACAGTGCCAGATCGAGGGCAACCGCCAGCAGCCCGAGCACGGCGGCAATCGGCAGGCCCAAGGCGATCAGCAGGAAGAGAAGAAAGAGTGCCAGTTGCATGTCACATCCTTTTCAGCGCGCTCTCGGAGGCGCCAAGCCGCGCGGCCAGCGCGTAGTCCCGCCGCAGCATCGCCACCACGAGGTCGAACAGAAGCACCAGGAGGCAGATCAGGAAGAAGATCAGGCCCATCAACCAGAGTGACTGCGGAATCCAGAGCGGCGTGTTCAGCGGGGTGCTGGCCCGTGCGCCAAGGCGCAGGGACTCCAGCAGCGTTCCGGTCGCATGGCGGACGAGGATCCCGATGATCCCGGCAAAGGCGCCCATGGCGACCACATCCAGCACCCGCTGCATCTTCATGGGCAGCCGGAGGTAGACGAGATCCACCCGGATGTGGGCGCGCATGAACAAGGCCTGCGCAAAGCCCCAGGCCATGGCGATGCCGAAGGCGTAGCCCGCCAGTTCGTCGACCCCGATGATGCTGTGACCCAAAAGCCGTCGGGCCAGAACCTCGAAGGTCATGAGGGCAGCGGACCCCAAGAGAAGGACTCCGCTGCCGATTGCCGCGATCCGAGCGAGCCGTTCAAGCTTGTCGGAAGGCAGGCAGGAAGAGCGACCGCTCACTGCGCGGCTTCGAGCTCGATGTCGACAACTGCGCCGACCGTCTCGTTCCAGCGCTGCACGCAGTCCGCACCGCAAGCGGCGGTGAACTCTGCCATGACATGCTCAGCGACAAGGGTCTTGAGCGTCTCGCGGTCGGCATCGGTCAGGTCGACGAGGGTCATGTCGGCCTTGGTCAGGTTGCGCGGCGCAGTCGATTCAGGGACACAGCGATCATCGCCGACCGAGCACCAGATGCCCTGGTCGGTGGCGATGCGGGCCATCTCCCAGCCTGCGGGCTCCAGCTTGGTCTCGATCTCTTGCTCAAGGAACGCGCGCACCTCGGGGTCGAGCCCGTCCCACCTGTCGGCATTGGCAACGATGAAGTTCACGCCCCAGCCGAGGGTGATGGGGAAGAGGTGGGTCGCGACGTCGTTCCACTTGGCATTGTTGCCAGAGTTGCTGCCGGTGATCGCGCAGTCGATGACGCCCCGCTGCATCGCCGGGACAATCTCGCTGAAGGACATGGTGACAGGGGTGCCGCCGGCGGCGGCAATCAGGGCCGAGGTGGTGGTCGAAAAGACCCGGATCTTCTTGCCGGCCAGATCGTCCAGTCCGGAAACCTCGGTCGCGCACCACAGCACCTGCGCGCCGGTCGGCCAGAAGCCAAGCGGCACAACGCCGAACTGATCGCGATACCGCTCTTCCAGTACCGGACGGTAGGCCGCGATCACCTTCTGAAGCGTATCGAGATCCTGCGTGAGACCGGCAAGATCGATGGCGTCGTTCTCGGGAAGCTCCCCTGAAATCAGCGTCGTGCTGCCCGCCACGATGTCCGCCACGCCGGACCCCGCGAGGCGCATCAATTCGGGGCCCTTGGCGCCGAGGTCGGTCATGCTGACGGCATTCGCGGTGATCTTGTTGCCGCTGTCGGCGGGTACGGTTTCATTCCAGAACGGCTCAAGCACGTTTGTCCAGTTCGGCGAGTTCACCGGCGAACCGATGACGGAAAGCTCTGTTTCCGGCAGATCCTGAGCCGAGGCCGCGAAAGGCAGGATTAGGCAAAGGGCTGCGCCGCATAGATATTTTGAGATTGTCATTGTTGATGTTCTCCGCTGTCGGGTTTTTCGTTTTCGGGTTCTTCTTTGCACCCCTTGTCACCGGGGTTTTCCAAATCCGCCCCGGGGCGAGGCCGGGCGTCCGCCGGCCTTTCCCGCCCCGGGGCGGGACACTCAGACTGTTGCCTGTTTCATTTTCCCATGGGACAGACCCCGGTCAGGGGCGGCTATGTTCAGGCGGATCATGTCGCGCAAGAGCTGGACGATCGCCATGGAACTCTCGCCTTCCGCACCGTCGACGATGAACCGCGACGTGCAGTAGCGCATTTCCCAGCCGCCGGCGTCCAGGCAGGCCCGCAAAATACGCTTTTCCAGTTCCGGATCCTGAAGCAGCTCCTTGTCCTTGAGCAGGAAGCCCAGCATCGCGGCGATGCCGTAGGCCCCCCAGTTTGAGATCGACGCGGGCAGGAAGATGTCCGTCGCGGTGACGGTGATCGCACCGCCCGGCTTGTCGGTCTGCGTTTCGCGCCCGTAGGGGTGGAAATCCTGCATGAAGGCGTGGATCCGGCCAAAGCCGATCTCGTTGCCGTTGTCGCCGATGCCGATGCTCAAAACGCCGCGCTCGGCGGCCTTGTCGAAAAGCGGGGCGACGTTCACGCAGTTCTTCGGTGCGACGCCGGTCGAATAATGCACGATGCCGCTTTCGTTCGGGCCAAGCCGTTCGATCGAGATGATCGCCTTGGCCTGCGTCCGCTCCAGCAGCTCATCGGCCCATGCGTCGATCTCGCTCTGGTCTTCGGGGGCGGTCACCATCGCGGCGCCCATCCGGCGGGTGGTGGCAAGCTCATAGTCCCGGATCATGATGCCCGCGGCATTGGAAGAGGCGATCACCGGCGGCGCATGGCAGACTTCGGAAACGTAGACCGGCACCGCCTTGAGGCCCCAGTAAAGGGCGCGGGCCAGCGCCACGGCGCCCGGCGGTCCGTCGCTTTCGCCGTTGGGGACTTCGGGAGCGTAGCCGGCGCCGGTGACGATCAGCACGACGTCGCCTTCGCCGACATGCTCGACAAGGGCCTCGGCGGCCCGGGCACTGATGGGCCGACCACCGCCCTCGCGCCGCGCCTCTTCGTAGATCGGAGCGATGATGTTGTGATTCATGCCGCGGTTCCGCATCTCCACGGTCACCAACCGATCAACGTATTCTCCCATGATATCAGCCATATAAGACCGACCTCCTTCCAGTTTTGATTTCCGAAAGCCTAGGCAGGAGGGTAGAGCGCTGGCGAATCGAATTAGGGCATAGGTCATAACAACCGATTATGGGCTTGCTCTCCTTCTGCAGTTTTGTTCTGACTTATCCATGGACTGTATGCCGCCACAGGAGCGCCCGTGCACTATCTGAACCACCGGCAGATACTGGCATTCCGGGCCGTCATGATCGGCGGCGGCATGACTGCGGCCGGACGGATCCTCCACATCAGCCAGCCTGCGGTGACCCGTCTCGTGCGCGATCTGGAACAGGATCTCGACCTCGTGCTGTTCAACCGCAAATGGTCCGGCGTGCAGCCGACCGCCGAGGCCATCGAGCTGTTCCGCGAAGTCGAGAAATACGTGGGCTCGCTCGAACGGGTACGCGACAGTGCCGACCAACTGAAGAAGAAGCAGGGCCAAAAGCTGCGGATCGCGGCCATGTCCACGCTGTCCGTCGGGGCGCTGCCCGAGGCGATCCGGCGCTTCCGCGAGAGCTATGCGGATACGAAATTCTTCATCCATTCCGACAACTCCGTGCATATTCTGGACGCCCTCCAGAGGGACGAGTTCTCGCTTGGCCTCTGCCGGGTGCCGCCGGAACGCTCGGACCTCGAACATCTCGAAATGCCCGTGTCTTCAGCGGTTTGCCTGCTGCCGAAGACCAACCCCCTGGCCCGGCGCGACGAGATCAGGGTCGAGGATCTGGACGGCGAACCCTTCATCTCTCTGGGGGTCAGCAGCCTGCTGCGGATGCAGATCGAGGCGGTCATGGAACGCGCCGGCGTGCGCCCGGGCGCCACGATCCAGACGCTCTATTCAAACACGGTTTCAAGCTATGTGTCGTCGGGTCTGGGCATATCGGTAACCGATGTCTTCTCGATCATGCGCGCGGATCTGTCCAACGTCGTCGTAAGGCCCTTTACCCCCGACATTCCCTTCCGCTTCTCCGCCGTCTTCCCGCGCTTCGATCGCCCGCCACAGGCCGACGCCTTCGCGACCATGTTTCACGCGGTCATCGATGAGCAGGTGAAGGGCGTCTCGGATCTGTTCAAAGGCGCATAGTGCAGCGTGACGGGGCAGGGGACTGGTCTTCACCATTCCCGGCAACGTCCTAGGCCTTCGGGCGTGTTTCCTGTGCGCCACTCATGCGTATTGTTGTAGGATATTCCCGCCCGGGGCGGCTGCCTTCAGCCCTGCCGTGCGTAGATTAAAAACCCGGCGGCCGCCGCACCCGCACCGGGTGTTCCTTCGCCTTGGGGGCCGAAACATTGGCCGGGTGGCCGACGACGGGCCGTCCCGAGAGCCGGGTCAAGAGCGATGTTCCTCGCGTGATCGCTGTTGATCGTGCGCTTGACGCGCTGCGTTCTGCGCAGGTTCAGGCCGTCTTGCTGTGCATCCATCGCGGCACCGGCTGCGCAAAGCGACTAGAGGTTGAACTTCGGGCGGTGTCTCTCTGCGCCGTGCGCGGTCAGGGGAAGTCAGATGGCGAGTTTGAACTATGTCGCTGCGGGAGGTGGAGTGCGCCCCTGCGAGTCGACATTTTCTGGGGCAGTTGTTGCAGGCCTCGATGAACCGAGGCAACCCGATGGCGACGTCGTCGAAAGTCTCACACTCCATTAGGTAAGCGTCCTCTACCTTCAGTGTCTTCATGAAGCTCTTGGCTTGCGCGTTGTCGTACGGCCTCGCGCGTCTGCTCATCGAGGCAAAGACGCTGTTTTCTGCAAGAATTCCTCGATGCAGTTCCGACGCGTACTGATATCCGCGGTCCGTGTACGACACGCAGCCGGCTAGGGACACCGCTCCGCGATCGCATTGCGGAGCGCTTTTGGCCGCCAGGTGGGCGTCGATGCTGCGGGCGACGTTACACGCAACGACGCGCCACGACTAGGCGTCGAGTATCCGCGCCGCATAGGCGAAGCCCCGGCGGATGGGGATGTAGGTCAGGTCGGCCCCCACAACTGGTCTTGGTCGTGAACCTCGGATTCATTGTAAGTGAGGGGAATTATCGGCCGGCCATGGTCGCCGTCAGTCGTACGGACGGAGCGCCGCCTCGGCCTCGGGTTCAGGCCCTTCTCCTTCATCAGGCGCCGGGCCTCCCGCGAATTCACGGCCATGCCCCGATGAGGAAGCTCGGCATCGATCCGGCGGCAGCCGTAGCCTTCGAACTAGTGATCCGTCCGGAACTCTTCGACGATGACAGCGTCCTCAGGCTTGGGACCGGGATCGGCACAAAGGCTGGACCTCGCGACGTCCATCAGCTCGCATCCCCGCCGGATCGAGAGTCTTCGGGACCGACAGTCCCGGGTGCAGGCCCGTTTCTCGGCGAGCGTCCAGCGCCCGGCAAGCTGCTTGACCACACCGATCCGGGCTTCGTACTCAGCCATAAGCTCGGCAGCCGAGCGCGTTGAGTGTTTCGCCGCCATGATACTCGGCGACGCCCCAGCGTTTGAATGCTGTACTGCGGCTTCGGTGGCGTCTGCGCATGGGCTTTCTTCCTCTGAAGGTCCGCGGAGGGTCAATTCAACCGGCCCGCCTGGTTCACCCGCATCGGTCTCGCTGCCATGGTCATCTACTGGCTGTGCGTCCTGACTCTAGACTCGATCACGCCGCATACTCCTCACCAACCGATTGACATGATCGGCAGATCAAGCCCAACAGGTGAACAGAAACGTTTGCGACATTACCTGTTTTTCCCGTCGCTTCGCGCATCGCGCGCCCGATGGTACCGTCTAGGGTCAGGCCCCATTGATTTTCGCTGGATGGGGTGATTCACGGTTCGAGAAACGAGCGGTGAACATGTCTGATCTCTTCTGGCTGACGGAGGCGCAGATGGCGTGTCTGGAGCCCTTTTTCCCGAAGTCCCACGGTAAGCCGCGCGTCGATGACCGGCGTGTGTTGAGCGGGATTATCTTCATCAATCGCAATGGGTTGCGGTGGCGCGATGCACCTGCGGAATACGGTCCGCACAAGACCCTGTATAACCGCTGGAAGCGATGGAGCGACAAGGGCGTCTTTGCATGCATCGTGGTTGGCATGGCCGCCGAGCACGGCGAGAAGAAGACGGCCATGATCGACGCGACATATCTGGAGGCACACCGGACCGCGACCAGCCTGGCCGCGAAGAAAGGGGCTATGGCCTCCTGATCGGGCGCACCAAGGGCGGCATGAACACCAAGCCGCACGCCATCTGCGACAGCAAGAGGCGACCGCCTGACCTCTTCGTCACCGCCGGACAGATCAGCGACTACATTGGCGCACGGGCATTGCTGGGCGGTTTGCCAAAGGTCGACTGGCTGCTGGGCGACCGTGGCCATGATGCGGACTGGCTCCGGGAAGCGCTGAAAGACAAGGAAATACGCGCCCACATGCCGGATCGGAAGCAACGCAGGACGGCCGTGAAATACGACAAGCGCCGCTACAAACGGCGCAATCGGATCGAGATCATGTTCGGCAGGCTAAGGGTTGGCGGCGCGTGGCGACCCGATACGACAGGTGACCAAAGCTCTTCCTCTACGCAATCGCTCTCGCCGCAACCGTCATCTATTGGCTATGAGTCCCGACCCTAGGGGGCCGTTGGTAAAGCTCACGAACGGTCTTGGCGTCAACGCGATCGCGCGGCAAACCGGGCTGGCCCGCAAGACGGTGAGGAAATACCTCGAGCGCGGGCTTGAGGTGCCGGTCCACGGGACGCGCGAGCCGGAGGAGTGTCTGGCCACAGAGCATCGCACCTACCCGGTCGACAGGTTGTCTTCCTGACCAGGGCTCTTCGCCCTGCGGCTCCGCGCCGGTTCGAGCGGCGCTTCGAGACGCCCGCCGGCCAGCAGGACCAGCTGGACTTTGCCTAGTTCCAGGTCGCATTCCCTCGGAGCCGGGCGTCACCCGCTCTGTCGGCAGGATGTCGATCTATTCGGCATGCAAGTCGCCCAGATGGATGGTGATATAGGCCGTGCCATATTCCTTGCGACCATAGTCCCCAAGCGGAATGCGCAAGAGGTAGTCGCCGGTCATCCCGTCGCGGGAGAACCAGAAATCGGAATGCGAGCCAATCTGAGACAGATGCTCTTCCAGACCGATCTGGCGGAAGAATCTCATCACGTTCGGTCCGATATGGATGCCCGCGCCGACGCGGGTGAAATCGGAGGCCTGTTCAAAAGCATGAACGGAAAAACCCGCGCCCAGCAGGAGCGCGGTCACCACAGCACCTCCAAGGCCCGCGCCGATGACGGCAATGTCGATAGAATCGATGTATTCCGTGGTGAGAATCCTTGTGCTTGTTGTAAGCTTACTTGTTTGCACACAAATACGTCTTATGACGGAGAAAGTGCCGCAATTCGGAGATTCTCGTGAAATCCATCCATTAAGGTGTATATTCGGCCTTGTCCTCTCGCTCCCGTCTCGGGGTTTGCGCGCGTGGTTCGTCCCTCCGCCTCAAATCCTCGGCGACGCCAGAAGCCACAGGCCAAGCGAGGTGTAGAACACCATGAAGAACGCCAGAGGGATTTGCGACAGGACGGCTTTGCGCGGCGTTTCGTGGGTCTCAAGCGCGATCCCATGCGCCATCAGAACCGCCACGATATGACCGAGCGTGATGACGATGGTCTGGAAGGCCCAGAGCGTATGCACCCCGGCTTCGGTGTTGAACATCGACTGGGTGACATGGCTGTGCGCCGTGCCGAACAGATCCCAGCCGTGTCCCAGCGGATCGGAGATCACGACCCACAAGTATTGCGCGTCCATGATCAGCCGTGTCGCGAAATGCGACAGCATATAGGCGACGTAAATCGGCAAGAGTGTATAGGCGAAGCGCCCGATCAGCGTGCGCAGCGGCACATCCGTCCGGGCAATGCGCTCTCCCAGCCAGAGGGCGAAACTGAAAACGGTCGCCAGCAGACAGACACCAACGATCAAACCCAGCGTGTTCGGTCCGATCACGGTGGACCGGCCATGGAAATCGAGCGGGTTCACACCCAGAAATCCAAGCCATTTGAAGGTCGAAACCACCCCGTCGAACGTCCCGGCCGCCAGCATCAGAATGATGAATCCGGCGGCAGAGAGGCTCAGCACCGGACGCATCAGCGCTGCCGCCCCCGGCAGGACCAGACGCCAGCCATCGGAGGAAAGCACGACGGGCGAGACCACGGACAGGGCGTGATAGAGCACATGAAGCGGCTCCGCCCGACGCGTCCAATCTGCCATGCCGAAAAGGACCATGCCAAGCCCATTCAGCCCGAGAAACCAGATCAGATGCACGAACAAAGCCTCGGGATCGGTCGCATGGATCGAGATCAGATCGACCCAGATCAGGTAGAACATCTGCGCGATGGCAATGCCGTGGCCGAGCTGCGCGGGCAATGTGAGCACCGGCTTCTGCCCAAGCCCCAAAACGGTCAGAATGCCGGTCCATGGGTTCAGCCAGGGCCAGAGATTGCCAAAGATCGCTGCCACCGCCGACATTACGATCCAGCCCAGTGTCCAGACCCCGAGCGTGATCGGATTGGTCAGCGGATCGTCCTTGCCCGCAAGCCCAGCATAGAGCAGGAACAGCGTGAACAGGAAAGACAGGCAGGACACGATCACCTGCCCATTACCCGGCCGCACATCAACGGTCTGATCTGCCTCGCGTTTGTAAAGGCTGTGAAAACGCTCGGCGGGCACCACGGCCAGAATGAGAAAGCTCGCGAGCACCGCCAGAGACGCGCCGAGGATGTAGATCTCCGTCGGCATCAACAGGATGAAGCCCCCCGCCGCCTCATGCGCAAGAGCCGCGAAGGGCCAGGTTGCGGCGGCCAGAGCAACAAGGCATGCCGCCATGACGCGCCGCATCTCGGTCATTGTGTGGGTTCTCCTCCGGTCAGCAGGCCCGCAGAGATCCCGACGCTTCCGATCCCCAGAGAGGCGTTCTGGCAGCTCCAGCTCTCTGCAAGATTGACGTCGCCCGTCCCGTCGTGAACGGCGCGCGCCGGATAGGCGCAGAGCGGCATCGCGCGCGTCTCAACACCTTCGTCGTCGAATTTCCGTGCCGTGAGCATGTCGGGCGCGCGCCCCTCTTCGACCCATGCCTCGAGTGCAGCCAGCGTGTTGAAGGTGTCCGGTCCTGCGCCGCCGCGGCAATGCCCCATACCCGGGACCATAAACAGACGCGCCTTGTCAGACAGCGCCTCTTCGCTGCCTTCGCGACGGATCAGATCATCGACGAAACGCGTGGTGCGGAAGGGCGAAAGCGCATGATCTCCCCAGCCGTGATAGAGGATCATCTTCTTGCCGCTGTCGAGGAACGCCTGGGTGGCCGTCAGGTCCGATCCATTGCCCGCCTCGGTCATGGCAACGAACTCCTCGACGACCGCGCGCGGCACGGTTCCATCGGGCGAAATGCCCAACTCCCGCACATTGTATGTCGGGTCCTGTTTCACCAGATACTGGACGATATGATCCGAGAAAGACCACTCGATCGGCGCCGGGTCGAACCCGTCATTGCCCCAGGGCTCGGCCGCGTTCACATCCAGCGCCGGTTCTTTTCCGCCCTGAAACAACGAGAACCCGCTATCGAATAGCACCGGGGCGTATCCCGGATAAACGAGCTGCCCGTCATCGGTGTGCAACGCCGTGAAATAGGCGCGCAAGGCCTTGGCCTGTGCGCCAGTCAGACAGCTGTCGTCTTCGGCCCCCGTACATACGAGCGTCTCGGGTTCGAAGGAACAGGCCGCCGGGTCCTGTATCAGACCGTCCGTGACACCGTCCACCGCATCGCAGGAGGCGAGCACCGCCGCCTCGATCGCTGGCAATTTGGCCGGCAGGAGCTGCGCATCCGGGCTCAGCAACTGGTTGATCTGGAAATGCTGGATCTTGAGCATGGACGATATGTCCATGAAAGGCGCACCGGAGATCACCCCGTCGAAATCGTCCGGGTAGCGCGTCGCCGCAACCTGCGCCATACGCCCACCCGTCGAACAGCCCGTAAGATAGGAATGATCCGGTGCGCGGCCATAGGCCGCTTCAGCCATGGCCTTGGCCGTTTCGGTAATCACATGGCTGGCGCGATAGTAGTAATCTGCCACGGCCGCCTCGTTGGGCGTTCCGTCCGAATTGAGGGCGAACCGGGCATCGACGCTGCTTTCGGCGACATGGCCGAGATCCGTCATTGCGGTGACATAGCCCGTGTCATTGGCGTATTCGACATCGACGGCATTTGCGGAAGCACGGACCCGGCCTGCAAGACCGCCATTTCCGAACATGGCAAACCGCCCGTTCCAGTCGTCCGGCAAACGAATTTCAAACCGGGCCTCCCCATCGGGCGCGGTGTCGTCGGAGGTGACGGCAGTGCCCGAGACGAGACAAGCCGGCGCACCGCTCTCGGCGGGTGCGGCAGCAGTGACCGTCACGCCCGGCAGGCCGAGATCGCGGGCGCTCTCAAGGGTACAGTCAAATGCGGTGGCCGCACTCGCGAGGAAGACTGGAGACACGGCAAGACCGCCGCGCAAGAGTACTCTCATGCGTTTCATTGGGATGTTCCTTAACTTTCGAGAGGTTGAACGGGCGGCTGGCCCCTGCGACGAGAAACGTGCCGCAAGACACCAGCCCCCTCCTTACAGGGCGGCGCAGACCGCCTTCACTTCGGTGAAGGTCTTGATCGCCTCAGAGCCTTCCTCACGGCCCCAGCCGGATTGTTTGTAACCACCGAACGGCAGCGCCGGATCGTAGAAGTTGTGCTGGTTGATCCAGACAGAGCCCGCCTTGACCTTTTTCGCCAACTTGTGCGCCGCCGAGATGTCGCGGGTCCAGATCGAGGCCGCCAGACCGAAGATCGAGTCGTTGGCCTTGGCCGCAATCGCGTCGAGGCTGTCGTCGTCATAGCCCTGAGCCGCCAAAACCGGCCCGAAGATTTCCTGACATGAGACGGACATATCGTTGGTGGTGCCTGCCAGAACCGTCGGTTCCATGAAGAAGCCGCATTCGCCCACACGACCGCCGCCACAAACCAGCTCTGCACCGGAGGCTTTGCCCTCGTCGAGATAGCCCATGACCTTTTGCAACTGACCCGAAGAAATCAGCGGCCCCATGGTGGTTTCCGGGTCGAGACCGTGACCGATCTTGAGCCCTTTCGAGGCTTCGGCGATGCCTTCGAGCACCTGATCGTGGATCGAGTTGTGGACGTAAAGACGCGTGCCAGCGGTACAGACCTGCCCCTGATGGAAAAAGATCGCCTGCGCCAGCCCCGGAATGGTTTTCTCCAGATCCGCATCGGGCAGAACAATCATCGGGGATTTGCCGCCGAGTTCCAGCGTCACACGTTTCAGGTTGCCGGTGGCGGACTGCACGATCTTCTTGCCGGTCTCGACAGAGCCGGTGAAGGCCACCTTGTCCACACCCGGATGCTCGACCAGCGCCTGACCGGCGGCAGCGCCGTAACCGGTGACAACGTTGATCACACCCGGCGGGAAGCCGACTTCCTCGGCGATCTGCGCCAGACGCAAGGACGACAGCGGGGTCAGTTCCGACGGCTTGATGATCGCCGTGCAGCCCGTCGCCAAAAGCGGGGCGAGCTTGTAGGCGGTCAGCACCAGCGGGAAGTTCCACGGCGCGATGGCGGCGACGACGCCCACCGGCTCGCGCATGGTGTAGGCATGGAAATCGCCCGGCATGGAGACGCCAACGGTTTCGCCGGAGATCTTGGAGGCCCAGCCGGAATAGTAGTGGTAGATCGTCGCAGAAAGGCCCACGTCGACATATTTGGCGTAGGTCACCGGCTTGCCGCAGTCGATCGCCTCGATTTCCGCCAGTTCATCGGCCAGCTCTTCGAGTTTCTCGGCGAATTTGGAGATCAGGCGACCGCGCTGCATGCCGGTCATCTCGGCCCAGGGACCGGAATCGAACGCGGCGCGGGCGGCGGCAACCGCTTTGTCCACATCCGCAGAGCCCGCGGCGGCGGATTTAGCGATCACCCCGCCGGTTGCCGGGTCGACGATGTCGATGGTTTCCTCGGAGAGGGATTTGACCCATTCCCCGCCGATGTAGAGACCGTGCTTGGAAGAGATAAAGCTCTGCGCAGCTGAAGACAGTGCAGGCACTGGTGCGTTCATTTTGATTGTCCTTCAGTTCAGATCACGCCGAAGCTTCGGCGGTCAGGTTGTACGTCTCACGGATGAACCCGGCGGCGCGTTCCCCGATCACGGCAATCGGCGCCATGGTGTTGCCGGTGGTGATTTCCGGCATGATCGAGCCATCGGCGATGCGCAGGCCCTTGATGCCGTAGACGTTCAGGCGACCGTCCACGACAGACATCTCGTCCGTGCCCATTTTGCAGGTGCAGGTCTCGTGGAAATAGGTTCCTGCCGCGTCGCGCAGGAAGTTGGTCATCTCGTCCTTCGGGAGCGGACCGGGCATCAGTTCTTTCTTGCGATACGGCGCGCAGAACTCGGAATTGCCGATGTCACGGCACATCTCGATACATTTCAGCATCGCGTCGATGTCGGTCTGGGTCGAAAGGAAGTTCGCTTCGATGATCGGCGCATCGCGCCAGTCTGCGGAGGCAAGTTTCACCTCGCCGCGGCTGTCCGGGCGCGCCAGACCCGGCGCCAGCGTCCAGGCGGTTTCGGGCGCAGACGGCAGGCCGTATTGCGGGCCGGTGACCTCGGAGCCGAAGGGGCATTCCTCCAACACCGGCATGAGATCCGGGGTCGGAAGGTCCGGGCGGCTCTTGGCGTAGAACACGAACTCGGCGGCGTTGTTACGCGGCGCTTCCGGCGTGATGTATTCCCAGCAGCAGCCCGCCAGAAGGATGTGATCCTGGAAGTTCTTGCCGACGCCCGGCAGGTGTTGTTTCACGGCGATACCGTACTGTTTGAGCTGGGCTTCATCGCCGACACCGGAGAGCATCAGCGTCTTCGGAGTGTTGATCGCCCCCATCGACAGGATGATCTCCTTGTCGGCATTGACCGTGTACTGACGCCCCCGGCGCACAAAGCTGACACCTGTGGCCTTGCCGTCTTCGATCTCGACCTTTGTGGTCTCGGCGCAGAGCAAGACGTGCAGGTTCGGGCGGCCCATGTAGGGATGCAGATAGGTTGCGGCCATGGACACACGCTGGTTGCCGTCCTGCACCAGAACGTTCGGCAGGCCACAGCCTCCCTCGCCTTCCATCGGCGCGGCGTTGATGTCATCGACAAACGGGATGCCGATGGCTTCGGCGCCCTTGATCAGACTGGCAACAAGCGGGATCGGATCTTCGGGTTGAAGGATATTCAGAAGCCCGCCCTTGCCGCGTCGTTTCTCGTCGGGCGTGCCCTGCCAGTCCTCGATCTTGCGATAGATCGCCAGCGTGTTCTCGTAGTTCCACGCCTCTTCGCCGGAAGCTGCCGCCCAGTTGTTGAAGTCGTTCATGTGACCACGCGCCCAGACCGAGCCGTTGATCGACGAGCCACCACCCAGCACCTTGCCCATCGGCAGGACCGGCGTGCGCCCGTTCACCGTGTCCGACGGCGCGGCCTTGTAGCCCCAGTCGCGCGAGGTGCCGATGTTCCACATCCATTGCGTGCTGTCGATCACCTGCGGCACCCGGTCGGAGCCGCCCGCTTCGAGCAGAAGAACCGACACGTTCGGGTCTTCGGCCAGACGACGGGCGACCACGCTGCCGGCGGTGCCGCCGCCACAGACGATGAAGTCATAGGACGCGCGGATGGACTCCGACATGATTTCGCGATCGGGCGAAAGATCGGTTGGGCTGTACTGGTTCATGATGTGCTCCCGTTGGATTTGGTCTGAAGGGAACGGCTCAGCGGCCGACCCCGACGTATTGGTGCAGCAGTTCCGGTTTGGCCCGGACCTCTTCGATATCGAATTCGGCTTTGATTTCGCCGTGATCCATGAAGGCGACCCGGTTGGCGATGGAGAGCACCGCATCGACGCGTTGCTCCACCAGCAGGACCGCCACCCCTTCGTCGCGCAGTTTCACCACCGCATCGCGAATGCCTGCGATAGCCGAAGGCATCAGCCCTTCGGTCGGTTCATCGAGCATGATCACCGACGGGTTGATGCACATGGCGCGCGCCATGGCGAGCATGGTCTGTTCCCCGCCCGACAAGGTGCCGGAGCGCTGACGCATCCTTTCCTTGAGCACCGGGAACAATTCGAGCGCATGATCGAGCGCGCTGATGTCGGTATTGCGTGTCATCAGCCCGATTTCGAGGTTTTCCCAGACCGTCAGCTCGGTGAACAAACGCCGCCCCTGCGGCACATAGCCGATGCCCGCGCGCGGAATGTCCTTGGCCGGAAGCCCCGTGAGGTCCTTGCCGTCCAAGGTCAGCGTCCCCGACGCCGGGCGCACCGTACCCATGATGGTCTTGAGCGCCGTGGTCTTGCCCGCGCCATTGCGGCCCAGAAGGCAAAGCACTTCGCCGCCCTTCAGATCGATGGTGAAATTGCGCAGTGCCTGGCTGCGGCCATAGAAGGCGTCAAAGCCTTTGACGGACATCATGCTCATGCCGGTTCTCCCAGATAGGCGGCCTGGACGGCTGCGTTGTCGACGATCTCGTCGGGCGTGCCCTCGGCCAGAAGCTGACCGCGTTCGAGCACGGTGATCCGGTCGGCCAGAGCCAGAACCACATCCATGTTGTGCTCGATCAGGAGTACGGTGGCGGTCTCGTTCACCCGTTTCACCACCTCAATGAAGTTGGCGATCTCCGAGTCCGAGAGGCCCTGGGTCGGTTCATCGAGGATCAGAAGCTTCGGACGAAGCCCCAGCCCCATCGCAACTTCCAGAAGTCGCTGGTGACCATAGGCCAGAATGCCCGCCGTCTCATTCAGACGATCGCGCAGCCCCACGGCCTCGGCCGCCTTGATGGCTTCGGCATTGATCTCCGCCTCGCTCGCGCCGCCGAACAGAGACGGTTTGAGCCGGTTTTGCACCGCGATCTCGATGTTCTCGAGCACGGTGAGGCTCGGGTAGATGTTGGTGATCTGGAACGTGTAAGCAATGCCGCGACGAACCCGTTTGTGTGCCGGAAGCGCGGTGACATCCTCGCCGTCGAAAAATACCTGACCGGCGGAGGGCGGGATACGCCCGGACAGAAGGCTGACGAAGGTCGATTTGCCTGCCCCGTTCGGCCCGATGATGGCGCGGATTTCGCCTTTGTTGAGTTTGAAGTCTACACCGTCTACCGCCTTGAGCGCATCGAAATGGCGCGACAGACCGCGGGTTTCGAGAAGGGTTACTTCAGCCACGGGATCCACCTTTCACGAATGGTGCCGAGAATACCTTTGGGGAACCACATGTTCACCATGATGAGGATCACCCCGATGATAATCAGATAGGCCGTGGTGATGCCGCTCAGACGGTCGATCAGCATGGTCATTACGCCGGTGCCCAGAAGCGGCCCCAAAAGCGTGCCCGGCCCGCCCACGAGGGTGAACAGAAGCGCCTCGATCGAGTAATGGAACCCAGCAAAAGCGGAGCCGATATAGCCGAACATCAGCCCGTAAAGCGCCCCCGCAAGGCCCGAGACCGTGCCTGAGAGGGTGAAGGCCGCAAGACGAACGCGGTAGGTGTCGAAACCCAGCATCTGCGTGCGAGGTTCATTTTCCTTCACCGCCGAGAACAGCCGCCCGAGGGGGCCCTGAGTGACGAAGAAGAAGAACAAGAGCACGGCGGAGAACATCACCAGCGACAGGTTGAAACGCACCGTGTCACTGGTCATGTCGAAACCGATCCCCAGCAGGGAAAAGGAACGTGCCGTTGTCGGCAGGGTCAGCCCCTGATCGCCGCCGGTGATCTTGGAGAAATAGAGCGTGGAGAGATAGGCGGCCTGTGCGAACATCAGCGTCACGATCATGAATGACACACCCTCGGTGCGGAGCGCCAGAAGCCCGATGACGAAGGAAAACACCAAGGACGCGGCCACGCCGATCAGAAAGGAGACCGGCAGGGAGGTGCCGAAATAATAGCTCGACAGACCGGCGGCGTAGAGGCCGAAGCCGAAGAACATCGCATGGCCGAGGCTCAAGAGGCCAGTGTAGCCCATGAGCATGTTATACCCCATGGCGAAGATCGACAGGATCAGGATGCGGGTCAGCGCCAGCACGAGATAATCGCTGAGCAGGAATTGCAGGGCAAAGAGCACGGCAATGGTGGCAAGGCACAGGATCAGAAGCCTGCTGTTATGGATAGTCATGAAAGAGGCTTTCCTTTGGCCTGCGGGAGCGGAGGTCTCGCCCGCCGCAGGTGAAGGTTTGGTGGGAATATCCGTGCTGTTCAGGCTCATGCCCGCGCTCCTTTGCCGCCGAACAGGCCCTGCGGCTTGAACACCAGCACGACGGCTACCAGAAGCGTCGAGACGATCTTGGCCAGCGTCGGAGAGAAGAAGACAGAGAGCAGACCGTCCGACAGACCGATAAGCACGGCGGCCACGATGGTGCCCGGAATGGAGCCCAGCCCACCCACGATGACGACGACAAAGGACAACAGAAGCGGGTCGGTGCCCATCAGGTAATGCGCCTGCTGGTTCGGCACCACCAGCACCCCGCCGATGGCCGCGAGCATCGCGCCGATGGCGAAGACAATGGAATAGACCTTGTCGACCGGAATGCCGAAGTTCTGCGCGGTTTCCTTGTCGAACTGGGTTGCCCGCATGATCAGCCCGACCTTCGAGCGGCGCAGCATGAACCAGAGCCCTGCCACAAGCGCGATAGCTACAACGATGATGAACAGCTTGTAGCTGGAATAGCCGAACCACGGAGTGCGGATGATGTGATAGAACGGTGCATCCACCGCGCGCGCGTCCGGCCCGTAAGTCAGAAGCGCAAACTGCTGGATGATGTAGAGCATCCCGATGGTCGAGACGATTGTGCCCTCGGGGTTGTAATTGATCCGCTTCAGCACGGCCCAGTCGGCGAGCCAGGCCAGCAGCCCGACAAAAAGCGGCGCGACGATCAGACCGGCGATGAACCCGATGGCGGGCGGGCCGGGAATATAGGCGCCACAGAGCCAGGCGACGAGCGCGCCGACCATGAAGAATTCTCCATGGGCGACGTTGACGACCCGCATGACACCGAAAACGAGGGACAGGCCAAGCGCGGTCAACATCAGGACCGAGGCTTGCACCAGGCCCTCAAGCGTCGCGAGCAATAGGTATGGAGCGATATCCATTATGCGTACTCCCCCGGTTCGCGCCCGTCGCTTTCGACGTGGCCCGTCCGGCTTTTTCAGGATGGCTGGGGGAACGAGGGCTGGTCAAAACCGGCCCTCGTGAGATTTGAGATCAGAACGACATCTGCGTGTAATCGACCTCGTCCGGGTAGAGCGTTTCCTCGATAGAGGTGCGGTAGACGACTTCGAGTTTGCCGTCCTTGACCTTGGAAATGTTCTGATGGCCGAAGGACTGGTGGGTCTTGCCGTTGAACATCTTGTCGCCCTGCGGGAACTCGTTGGATTCTTCGAAGCCTGCAATGCTTTCCATTGCCTCGAGGAAGTCGATCTTCTGCGCTTGGCCCTTGTAATCGGCCTTCTCCATCGCCGCCTTCATCGCAAACAGCGTCTCCCAGACGGAGAACATATGCGCATAGGTCGCGATGTCTTTCGGATCGTCCACCGAGGCGCCCTTGTCATCGACGCCGACCTTTTCGCGGAAGAACTTGTCGAACTCGGTCTGATTGGCCTGCGCGTAGCGCGGCATCGCCTCCCAGAAATAGGTGTCTTCGAGGAAAGCGAGCTGCGGGATGTCCATGTCCACGGCTTCGAGACTGTCGATGAAACCGAAAATCTCCGGGCGCTTGCTGCCCAGATGCTCGCCCAGTTCTTTCACAAAGGTCAGAACCGCCGGGCCGACCATGACGTGATAGATCACATCGGTGTTGAACGGGATTTGCGGCATATAGCGAGTGAAAGAGGTTTCGCTCGGCGGAATGGCGATAGAGGCCACCACCTGGCCGCCCTGCGCCTCGATGGCCGCCGTCATGTTGTCGCGGTGATCGTAGCCGAAGTTGAAATCCGGGTAGATCAGGGTAACCTTCTTGCCGAGATTGTTGGAAATCCACGGCGCCATGGAGCTCACCTGGCTTTTGACATCGGTGATCGAGGGCTGGAAGCAGTAGCGGTTGAACGCTCCCGAGGCCAGCGTATGGGCTTCGGAGCACAGGAAATAAGGCATTTTCAGCTCGCCCGCGCGCGGTGCGGTGGCGGCGACCACATGGGAATAGAGATGGCCGAAAACCGCGTCCACCTTGTGCTCGGTGGCGAATTTCTCCATCACCTCGACTCCGCGTTTCGGATCGGTGCCGTCATCCTCGATGATCATCTCGATGGGCATGCCATTGATCCCGCCCTGCTCGTTGATGAGCTTGACCGCCGCGTTGGCGGTGCGTTCGTACCAGCGGCCGTAAGAAGCGCCGATGCCGGTGCGGTGGAATGGGGCCCCGAGCTTGATCACGTCGCCGGATTGCGCCGAGGCGCGGCCGAGGATGCCGGGGGCGGACAGCAAAAGCCCGGCGCCCGCAGCACCACGCAGCAACGTGCGGCGGGATAGGGAAGACGCCGGTGCAACCTTCTTGTTCATAGTGCGCTCCTGTTGTGTCTCTACAGTCATTGGACCCGGTGAGCGGGTCTTTCATTATTGTTCGTACATCAACAATCAGAGCTACCTTCGATTCCTCAAAGCGAAACTGAGAAGAAGCCCGCAATATTTATTCATTCGATTAATATTTGCGCATCTTGTTTGGGTGCATGCAAACAATTCAAACAACTGAGATTAAGGTTAGGAAAAGCGTGAAGGCATCGAAGTTCACTGAGGGGCAGAAGGCGTTCATCCTGAAGCAGGGCGAGGAAGGCACGCCGCTCGGGGAGATCTGCCGCAAGGGGGGATCAGCCAGCCGACCTGCTTCAACTGAAAGAAAAGATACGGCGGGCTGCTGCTGACCTGCCACGGGATTTTTCCTCCACCGTCGATTAGAGTCCGGCCCAACCTGAGGACGGACAATGAAGCGAACGAGATTCACGGACGAGCAGATCATCGGCATCCTGGCCGAGCATGAGGCCGGCGCGAAGTGCGCCGATCTATGCCGCAAGCACGGCATGTCGGAAGGCACCTTCTACAACTGGAAGGCCAAGTTCGGTGGCATGACGGTATCAGAGGCCAAGCGGCTGAAGGCGCTTGAGGATGAGAACGCCAAGTTGAAGAAGCTTCTGGCCGAACAGATGCTGGATCTGGCGGCGATGAAGGATCTGGTTTCAAAAAAGTGGTAGGGCCCGCGGTGAAGCGCGAAGTCGTCGCCTATCTTCAGGCTGAGCATGGCCTGTCGGAACGGCGGGCCTGCCACATCGTCGGCGCGGATCGCACGATGATCCGCTATCGATCTCAGCGCGCGCCGGACACGGTTCTGCGCGGCCGGTTGCGGGACCTGGCCAACGAGCGTCGGCGGTTCGGCTACCGGCGCCTGTTCGTGCTGCTGCGCCGCGAGGGCGAGCCCTCGGGGATCAATCGGATCTATCGGCTCTACCGCGAAGAAGGGCTGACGGTGCGCAAGCGGAAGGCGCGGCGCAAGGCGGTCGGAACGCGGGCACCGATCCTGGTCGAGGCGCGACCGAACGCCCGTTGGTCATTGGATTTCGTCCATGACCAGTTCGCCAACGGCCAGCGCTTCCGCGTGCTCAACGTGGTCGACGACGTCACCCGGGAATGCCTGGCGGCGATCCCGGACACCTCGATCTCAGGGCGCCGTGTCGCGCGTGAACTGACGGCCCTGATCGAGCGCCGCGGCAAGCCCGGCATGATTGTCAGCGATAATGGGACGGAGCTGACCAGTAACGCGATCCTGCGGTGGTGTTCCGAGCACCGGGTCGAATGGCACTACATCGCGCCGGGCAAGCCGATGCAGAACGGTTTCGTCGAAAGCTTCAACGGCCGGATGCGCGACGAGCTGCTCAACGAGACCATGTTCCGCAATCTGGCCCATGCGCGGATCGTGATCGCAGCCTGGGCTACGGACTACAACACCGAGCGCCCCCATTCGGCCTTGGATTACCAGACCCCGGCTGCCTACGCGCGGACCCTGACCACCGCAATCGCCCGCCCCGCTGCGCGAGATGAAAGCTCCGCGCGCCGGGCGATTGCTCAACCTGCGCCAACCGGCGTAAACACTAACCGGGCTCCGGTCGTGGCTGGATGAAAGTTCAGTGGCAGGTCAACGTCTGCAGGATCTGGACTTCAGAGCCCGACAGATTCATCCTAAACTCGATCCGCCAAATGCCGGGACTGAACAGCTAGCATCCACCGCCTCGTTGTTGATGGGATTTGCTGGATTACCCGCACCGGAGCCCGGTGGCGAGACCTGCGGGAAGAGTTTGGCAAGTGCTCCAGCGTCTATCGGCAGTTCCGGCGCTGGACACTGGCAGGACTTTGTGAACTGATCATGGACGCCCTTAACGAAAGCGAGGCAGTGCCGCATGCACTTCCGATGATCGACATCACGGTCGTTGGCGTGCACCATCAGGCAGCCTGCGCTAAAGGGGGACTCGGCGACAGGGGTTCGGCCGCTTAAGAGGTGGCTTCACGACCAAGATCCACTTCATCGCCAATGCTGCAGGGCTGCCCATGAGGACCGAAATCACCGCGGGGCAAACCTCTGATTGTCTTGGCTTCGATATGGTCTTGACCGACAATCTGCCTACCCCGAGCGTCCTGCTGGCCGACCGCGGCTATGACTCTGACAGCATTCGCAGATCCATGGAAAGCCGTGACGTTCTGTCTGTCATCCCGATGCGGAAATCACTCAAAATGCGCGTCGGGGTCGACCGCTCACTCTACCAGCGACGCGACCTGGTCGAACGGTGTTTCAACAAGCTGAAAAACGCCCGCCGCGTTGCTACCCGCTACGATAAGACCGCAGGGAGTTTCCTCGGCTTTGTCGACATCACGTCGATCAGGCTTTGGATCCGCCATTTGTCAACATGACCTGGCGTTGACCTTCAGCTTTTCAGCATGCGCTCCGCTTGCATCTTAAGGTTGAAGTTGGGCGATTGTGTATTGCGTGCGACTGACCAAGTATCTGCTGTCCGTCTCGGGAAACACATGCACCGTTCGCACGGCGAAAGCGCTAGGCGGCGTGAGAATCTTGAGGTGAGCGCTGGGGTCGTCGCGTGCGGCTTGGGGCAAACTGTCCAGATGAACGGGGCGACATGCTCTGGTGTGGGCTCCCTGCGTCTCTCTGCCTTCTGGGCTACTCCTTCGAAGCACGATCCGCTAATCCCGTTCGGTCTCTTGCGCGAAGCATCGCGTCAGTCCGGGCCGTGTTGGTTGCCTTTGGCCTCCTGCCCGCTCCATCCCCAACCTCAGAGGGTTTCCGGCGTCCGTTCCGTCCACCGTGCACGCGTTACCCGACGAGCGTTTTATGGGTCTTGTCGAAGGGACGGTCCCTAAGACAAGACACACAGAAGCTTATCATGCAGAAAATCATCATCGTCGCCGGGAACGCCTAACAGACCCCCGAAGTCCGCACCATCCAGAGCGGCACCAAGATCACCAACTTCAGCCTCGCTACCTTCCGCCCCGGCCTCTCGGAAGGTCGCCTTCCTGAGCCGCCCGTAGTCGGCTGAGAACAAAAACTCCGAGTTGGTCGACCGTGACGACGATTTCTCGTTCTAACGAACGGGCTCTCCTTCTCGGGCCCGGAGAACCAACCCGCCGGGTTCCCGCATTTACGGCCATGATCTGCGGTTCGATTACCGGTTCGGGGCTGCCGCAGTTCTATGTCATCAACGATTTGAGGAATGATCTGACTGACTCACCGGTTTCCTTGATCAGTTCGGCGCCACCGATGGCTTGGAAGCTCTTTGTCCTGGGCACTTCGATCCCCAAAGGCAGCCCGGCTGGCAACGCCTGGAGGTAGGCGGCGAGGTCGATTTGACCTTTTCCGGGCAGCAAACGTTCCTCGCGCGCTGCGTACAACAGCGTGGTTTCATTGTAGGCAGGCAGGACAGGCGCGTCGCACAGATGGGCGAAGCGCAAGCGTTCGGGCGGCAGCGCGGCAAGGGTGTCGAGCGAGGAGCCAGAGCGGTCGAAGTGCAGGCTGTCGGGCAGGACGCCGACACTTGGCCCGGCTTGCGTTGCAAGGCGCAGCGCGTCATCCACCGTACGGATATCGGTCCAAGGGAAGAACTCCAGCACGATACCCAGACCTCGCTGGCTCGCGGCGACCGACAAACGACCGAGGGTCTCGGCCATGCGTGCATGGTCAGGATCATAGGGCGCGGTGATGACTTCCCGCGCGCCCAGTTCGGCCCCGATGTCGAGGAACGGCAGCAGGGCGTCGACATCCGTGTCCGGCGTGATGCGCACGAACTCGATGTCATGAACCGTTACGCGGGTCTCGCGCAGCGCCGCCCGTGTTTCGAGCAGCAGGTGCGCATCTTCCCAAAGCGGATAACCCGGTGATGTCGGTGTCACCTGCAAAAGGCGCAGCCCAACCGCGTCGAAACCGCCATCGGCGGCAGCGCGGATCAGGGCCGGTGGATCGAGATCAATGGCAGTAAGGTGGGCCAGGGACAGAAAACGCATGTTCAGACGCCTTTCGCTGCGTGTCGACCAGCGATGAACCCAAAAGTCAGGGCCGGTCCAAGGTTAATGCCGCCCGCCGGATAGTACCCACCCATGACAGAAGCCATGTCGGTGCCCGCGGCGTAAAGGCCGGGGATCGGCGCGCCGTTGTCGTCCAGAGCCCTTGCATGTCCATCCGTCTTCAATCCCGCAAAGGTGCCAAAGCTGCCCGGCATCACCTTGACCGCGTAGAACGGGCCGCTTTCGATGGGTGCAATGCAGAGGTTCGGCGTGACGTCAGGATCACCCTGCAGGCGCATATAGGGGGTCGTGCCGCGCCCAAAGGCAGGGTCTTCGCCCCGCCGTGCGCCTGCGTTGTATGTCGTCAGTGTCTCGACCAACCCAGCCGGATCGATGCCGCAGGCCTGCGCCAGCGCCTTTGGTGTCTCGCTTCGGGTCAGGTAGCCGTTCCTGAGCCAAGGCGACAGCGGCACCGGCGCGGGCCGCACGATGCCCAGACCATAGCGGCGGATGAACCGGTGATCGCAGATCAGCCAGCTTTCGGCGGGCGTACCGTCGGGGACCGAGACCAGCATGTCGCGGACATAGTCGTGATAGCCCAGGCCTTCGTTGGTGAAGCGCCGCCCGCTGGCCAGCACGCCGATCACGCCGGGCTTGCCGCGGTCGATAATATGCGGGAAGACCCCGGTCGAGCCATCGGCAAAGGGCACGCGCGACACCGGGCACCATGCGCCGGGGCTGACCAAAGTGGTGTTCTGCTGCGCGCCCGCACTTTCGCCCAGTCGCAGCCCGTCGCCCGTGGCGAGGGGCAGGGCAAGGGACAGGTGGTTCTCGGGTCGCGGAAACTGGGCCGCACGACGCGTGAGGTCATGCGGAAAGCCGCCCGCCGCCAGCACGACGCCCTTGCTTGCGGTGACCTGAACAGCACCATCCGGGCCTGTCAGGGTCGCGCCTTTGATGCGCCGGTCTAGGTTGATCATCCCGGTCGCGGGATGCCCGGGCAGGATCGTCACACCTTGATCCAGTGCCGAGCGCAGCAGACGCGCGACAAGGGCATTGCCGTTGCGCACCTGCATCCCGCGACCGAACCGCGCCAGTTCCAACACATGCCGCGACAAACGCCGTGCCACATGCAGCGCCGACCCGACCGACCGCGTTGCCGTCATGAAGGCCCGCAGGTCCGGCCCGGCCTGAATCGTCATGCCCCAGAAGGTCGTTTCCTTCATCGGTTTGCGCAGCAGCTCTACCGCGTCTCGCAGATCGCGTGCGTCATAGGGTTGCGCGATAACCGAGCGGCCACCCATACCCGCGCCGGGCAAGTGGCTGTAGGTATCTGGGATCTTTGCCCCACATTCGAAGGCAAGCGCGGTGTTGTCTTCGAAGAAACCGACCATTTCCGGCGCGGCAGCCAGAAAGGCATCGACCAATTCGGCATTAAACGCGTTGCCCAGGACGGCTTCGAGATAGCGGCGCGGCTCGGACGGGTCTTCGACGATGCCGTTGCGATGCGCGACCGGGTTGCACGGCGCCCAGATCCAGCCGCCGGACCACGCCGTCGTGCCGCCCACCGTTGCGGATTTCTCTGACACTATGACGCGCAGCCCGTGATGTGCCGCCGTTACGGCCGCTGCCAGACCCGCCGCGCCCGAGCCTATCACCAACAGGTCGCAGTCCATGTCCATGCCGATCCCCCCTTTTGCTGCACGCAAACTCGCGGGGTGGGCGGGTAACGTCAAATGCTTGTTTTTCGCAATGAGTAACGTCATGTTAACCGCACGGGAGGCCCCCATGACGGAAATGACATTGCGGCAGATCGAGGTCGTTCGGGCCGTGATGATGACCGGCACGATCAACGGTGCCGCGCAAATGCTGAATGTCTCGGCCCCCGGCATAAGCCGCCTGGTCAAGCACACCGAGGAAAGCCTTGGCATTCGGCTTTTCGAGCGCAAGTCCGGCCTGTTCATCCCCTCGATCGAGGCGTCGAAAGTCTTTGACCAATTGCGCGAGGTCTACAAGGGAGTCGAGAACCTGCAGCAGGCGGTTGGCGCGCTGCAGAAGGGGGAAGAGGTGCGGCTATCCTGCGCCTCGGCCCCATCGGTGGCGCAGTTCATCGCTGCGCGCGTCATGAAACAGGTGCGGGCACGCTACGCCGACCTGTTCATCGACCTCAACATCCTCAAGATCGAAGAGACTTTGGATTACCTTCTGCTGGAGCGTGGAGAGTTCGTCATCATGAGCTCGTCCGTGGTCAACGCCGCTGTGGAGAATGACAAGATCGCCGAAGGACGGTTGGTGGCGATCATGCCTGAAGGTCATACGCTGGCCGCCCAGGCAGAGGTTTCCGTACATGACCTGGCGCAGCACCCTGTCATCGGGTTGGAACCCGCAGATCCTTACGGCCGTCTTCTTGCGCGGCCCTTCGAACAGGAGGGGCTGGCGGTGCAGCATGCGATGCGCGGGCGCTTTGCCCAGACGCTGGTCAGCTTTGTCCGGCACGGGCTGGGGGTTGCGGTAATCGACGAATTCTCTGTGGCCGAAGTCTACATGCCCGGTGTCATCCGCCGCCCGCTGAAAGAGGTGACGCAGGTCGGCATCTATGTGGTGCGCAAAAAAGGGCGCGTGCTGTCGGGCTTTGCCGAGTATGCCATCGCGCAGTTCCGCCGTGAACTGTCCAAGGCGATCGAGGATGGTCCATCGTTGCGCGGTGTGCGCAAGGCTGATCCCATGGATTAACCTGATGTTATGATCAGTGAAGTTTGGGTATTTGACGTTAAAATACAGAATCGGGCAGATTGCCTGCCATCGTCTCCTGGTCGGGAGGATCCCGGCAGTGGGAGACATGGAGACGCTTAGGGAGGATACCATGAAGCGCATTCTGATGGGCGCCGCTGCGGCGCTTGCACTGACCACTGGCATGGCGATTGCCGAATACCCCGAAAAGGAAATCCAGGGCATCATCCAGTGGGGGGCCGGTGGATCGACCGACACGGTGATGCGCTCGGTTACGCCCCATGCCGAAGAGGTTCTCGGCGGCACTGTGGTCATGCAGAACATGACCGGCGCGGTGGGCGCGATTGCCCTGAATTACGTCGCCGATGCAGCTGCGGATGGCTACACCGTTCTGATGGGCGCCGAGAACCCGATGCTGTATAAAATCATGGGTCTGGGCGACAAGGATTACTCGGAATTCACGCCGATCAACATCCTCGCACGCGGCACCCCGCTGCTGGTGGCCAACAACGACGCGCCTTTCAACACCTATTCCGAGATGATCGCCTATGTGAAGGACCATCCGGGCGAGGTCCGTTTCGGCTCTACTGGCCCGGGTGGTCTGCCGTCGGTCGTGACCGCAATGGTCGAGGCGGTCGAGGGTGATCTGGACGTGATCTTTGTCCCCTACGACGGTGACGGTCCGGCGTTGACCGGCCTGCAGGGCGGTGCGATCGACGTGATGCCCGCAGTTCTGGGCGCCGCCATCGAAGGCGTGAAGGCCGGCAACATGAAGGCGCTCGGCGTGGTCGACGTGGCCAAGAACGAGAACCTGCCCGATGTCGAGGTCGTGGCCGAGGTGAACGCAGGCTACAACACCTACCTCCCTTGGGGTCCGTTCTTTGGCGTGTTCGCCAAGAAAGGCACGCCGGACGAGGTGGTCGCCAAGCTGACCGACGCTTATGCACAGGCCGCGCAGAACGAAGATTTCGTAGCCCTGATGGAAGGTCGTGGTTTTACCCTGATGAACATCTCCGGCGCCGAAGCCGAAGCGTTCCTGTCCAAGTGGCAGCAGGGCACCGCGTGGCTGCTTCAAGACGCAGGCATGACCAAGGCATCGCCCGAAGAGTTCGGCATCGCGCGCCCCGGCGAGTGATCTGACATTCCCTGTCGGGCCGCTGGCCCGAGGCACAACCGGGGTGCCGCCCAATGGGGTGCGGCACCCTTTTTCATAGTGACACGCAACGGGAGGAGGGCCCCATGCAGATCGATCCGGAACATCACGACGGCACATCCGATGCCACGCCCGGCGGCGAGCCTGACAAGCGGCGCCCCGGAGAATTGCTCTTTGCCGTCTTTCTGACGGTGGCCAGCCTGTATCTGGTTTGGGACGCCTGGGGGATCGAGAATTCCTTTGGCCCCAACGGACTGTCCTCGCCGCGATCCATCCCGCTGGCGACGACCGTGGTCATGGTGATCAGTGGCGCGCTGGTGCTGCTGAAGACCGTGCGCCTGCCGCTGGACCGCACGGAAACGGTGATGAAAGACATCCTGCCGTGGACGGTGATCCTGTTCGCGGGGCTGCTGGTGGCCTATGGGATGGCGCTGAAGACCGTCGGCTTCCTGCCGGTCTCCGCCGCCTTCCTGATCGTCGCGATCAAGGTGCTGGGGCGGCGGTCGTGGCTTTGGACCAGCTCCATCGCGCTGGCTGCGCTGGTGGTGATCTGGCTGATCTTCCGCATCGTGTTTTCCGTTCTTATGCCGTCCGGCATCGTCCCCGAGGCCGAGCTTGTCCAATTTTTCCGCACGCTGTTCGCAGGAGGTGCCGAATGACCGCGCTCATGGATTTCTTCCTTGTCTTCACTCAGCCGCAACTGTTGCTGCTGGTGGGTCTGGGCACCTTTGCCGGGGTCTATGTCGGTGCGATCCCGGGCCTGTCGGTGACGATGGCGGTGTCGATCCTGATCTCGTTCACCTTTTCCTGGGACGTCTACCCGGCGATCTCGCTGATGATCGGCATCTATATGGGTGGGGTCTATGGCGGCTCGCGCACGGCGATCCTGCTGAACATCCCCGGCGCGCCCTCTGCCATTGCCACGGCGCTGGACGGCTATCCCATGGCGCAGCGCGGCGAGGCGGGTACGGCGATTGGTGTGACCACGGTCATGAGCTTTATCGGCGGGTTCATCGGCATCGGCGTGCTGGCACTGGCCGCGCCCTTCGTGTCG
This sequence comes from Sagittula sp. P11, assembly GCF_002814095.1. Lineage (NCBI taxonomy): Bacteria > Pseudomonadati > Pseudomonadota > Alphaproteobacteria > Rhodobacterales > Roseobacteraceae > Sagittula > Sagittula sp. P11. The sequence goes on along the minus strand of NZ_CP021914.1, from coordinate 207,948 downwards.
GATTTCGCGCTGAAGTTCCAGCCGCGCGACTACATGCTACTGGCCATTCTGGGCATCCTGCTGGTGGGGTCGCTGTCGCAGGGGTCCTTGCTCAAGGGCATCTTTGCCGGGGCGCTTGGCATTGCCATCGGTGCCGTTGGGCGCGATCCGCTGACCTTTACCGAGCGTTTCACCTTTGACCTGAACCTCCTGAACGGCGGCATTTCCTTCATCGCGGTGATGATCGGCATGTTCGGCGTGTCCGAGGCGCTTCTGCAGCTGCACCACGTCGACAAGGACGCTGTGCGGCAAAAGATCAGCCGTATCGTGCCGTCGCTGGCGACGGTGAAGAAACACCTGCCGTTGTCGCTGCAAACCTCGTCGATTGGCGTCATCATTGGCGCTCTGCCGGGAACTGGCGGAGATATTGCCGCGCTCATGGCCTATGATCACGCGAAACGGGTCACGAAAAACCCCGAAGTGCCTTTTGGCGAAGGCGCGATGGAGGGGCTGGTGGCCCCCGAAACCGCGAACAACGCCGCCGTGGGTGGGGCGTTCATCCCGATGATGACGCTGGGGATTCCCGGTGACGCGGTGACCGCGATCATGATCGGTGCGCTGTTCATTCACGGGCTGAACCCTGGCCCGATGCTGATGATCGAGCAACCGGATATGTTCTGGTTCATCGTCGGCTGCCTGGTCATGGCCAACGTCTTCATGCTGATCTTTGGTCTGACGGGCATAAAGCTGTTCACCAAGATCGTCGAGATGCCGCGCTCTGTGCTTATCCCGCTGATCATGCTGCTGTCGATCGTCGGCGCATTTGCCGTGAACAACGCGATCACCGACGTCTACTGGATGCTCGGCTTTGGCGTGTTCGGCTACTTCATGCGGCATTACGGCTATCCGTTGGGGCCAGTGATCCTTGGGGTGATCCTCTCACGCCTTCTGGATGACAACTGGCGCCGCGCGATCATCTCCGAGCGCGAGGAACTGGGCCGCTTCTTCTGGGGGATCGTCACCAGCCCGCTGAGCCTGACGTTGTTGGTGGCCGTGATCCTCGTATTCGTCTCTCAGACCCCTGTCTGGCGTTGGGGCAAATCCAAGCTGTTCAAGGAGGCATGACCATGCCCGATCTGCATCTGGGCCTGATCGGCGACAATATCGCCCGGTCGCGTTCGCCTTTGCTGCACCGGCTGGCTGGTGAGCAGAACGGTATGACCGTGCAATATGACCGTCTGATCCCGCGTGATCTGGGGCAAGAGTTCGACGCCGTGTTTGATCGGTGCCCCGGCCACGGGTTTCGCGGGATCAACGTCACGTACCCCTACAAGGAACGCGCCGCGGCCAAGGTGACGGTCGATGACCCGTTGGTCCGTGCAATCGGAGCGGTCAACACGGTGCTTTTCGATGCTGATGGACCGAAGGGTTTCAACACCGACTATACCGGTTTCGTGGCGGCCTATCGCGCGACACGGATCGACGCCCCCGGCATCAGCTGCCTGATCGGCACCGGTGGGGTCGGGCGGGCGCTGGCCTTTGGGTTGGTCGCGTTGAAAGCCACGGAAATCCGGCTGGTGGACCGTGATATGGCCAAGGCCGAGGCGCTGGCGGACGATCTGCGTGCGGTTGCCGGTGACACCCGCATTGCCGCCTTTGCAGATGTGACCGAAGCTGCCCGGGGGGCGCAGGGCTTGCTGAACGGCACACCCGTCGGCATGGTCGGCTACGACGGCACGCCACTGGTCGCGGATGCGATGCAAGGGGCAGACTGGGCCTTTGACGCGGTCTACACGCCCGTCGATACGCAATTCCTGAAGGACGCCACCGCACAAGGTCTGGACATCATTTCCGGCTACGAACTGTTCTTCTGGCAAGGCGTCCACGCTTGGGAGCATTTCTCTGGCGGCAAACCGTTGGATCGGATCGCTTTGCGACAAGCGCTGGAGGCGGCGCAGTGAAAACCTCAATCGCCACGTTTTCCATATCTGGCACGCTACGCGCGAAACCGGCCGCCATCGCCAAGGCAGGGTTCGACGGTATCGAGATCTTTGGGCAAGATTTCGTTGCCGATGTGGGCAGGACCCGCGACATCGGGGCAATGATCCGCGACCACTGACTTGAGATCACGCTGTTCCAGTTCTCCGGCGACTTCGAATGGCTGACCGGCGATTTGCGGCGTCGCGCCTGGTTCCGTCGCAAACTTATAGGCAACCGAGAGAACCGCTCTAACCACCTTTTGTCAGGCCGCCAGTGCCGTAAATTGCGTGAACGGGCAAAGGCCGGGCGTCATCTGGCCCTTGCGGATCATTTTGGCGGCTTCGATCCCTTCGAACGTTGCCGATGCGGAGACCAATGGCTTGAATCCCAGCCATCGGTCGAATGCGGTTTGTGATGGTGCGGTGATCCTGCTCAACCATGGTGTACAGATACTTGATCCGGACCGTCTCGATCGGGATCAAGTATCCAAAGCTACGTGGCACTCGGTTCACTGCGTTGATCCCGGCGGTGTAAGCCCCACAGCGGTCGATGACGATCTTGCGGGGCAGACCGTTTACTTCCAGCGCCCGAGCGAAGAACTTGGTCGCAGCCATTTTGTTGCGCCGTTTCGGCGGCGAGAAGTCCAGGGTTTTCCCGAGCTTGTCGATGGCCCGGTAGAGGTAAACCCACGTGCCTTTCACCCGGACACAGGTTTCATCCATGCGCCAAGAACGATCAGTTGGATCCGTCCGGAGACGCGCATTGGCGGCAATCAGTGGGGGTATTTGACCACCAAGTGATTGAGAGTCGCATGGTCAACCTGGACGCCGCGCTCGCCCATCATCTCCTCCGCATCCCTTTATGAAACCGAGTAGCGAACGCAGACGAAGACCGCGAAGAGGACGACTTCCTTCGGAAACCGAGCGCCTTTTGACGAGATCATCTTACTCCCTCCGAACAGCGCCCGACCCCACGGACCGGCAGTCCTCCAGTACACATCGGTCAAGAACCAAAGTTTCCGACAGAACCCGGCCCGCGTCCCGCCGGGAAAGGCGCCGAGGGGGCAGGGGGCGGGCCACCAGGCCAACCAGAATATACCAATTCCGCAGGGTAAAACCGCAGCGTGTCGGATCGGCAACATTGGCGCCGGGAGTATTCGCGCCCTGAACGCCGGTCCCGAAAATTTTTGACAGGTGCCGGGGCGTCATCGCATACCAACAGATGAATTATTCACCTTTTGGGCAGGCTGGCGAACAAAAATTGCGAAGCCCGATGACCGAAACATACCCGCCCCGCCGGTGCGCCCGCCGCACCGGATTCCGCGGGTCTCTGAATGCGGCGCCGCAGAGGTGCCGCCCGGTCCCTGTTTTCCTCCAGTCCTGCCCGACAGAAACGCCGTTTGTGGTCGCACCGCGCCCGCAAGACCGGCATGCCCCTTTGCCAGCGCACGCCCGCAGCGCCTCAGAAGAAAGTTGCCCCCATGTTTGATTTCATTCCCTCGCACCGTCAGATCGGCATCCGTCAGCGTTCGCTGGCACGTCACTGCAAGCTGGGCCGCGCGACGGAACTGGTCTTTGTCCTGGCCACCGGCGCGACGCTGGTGATCGGGGGCGGCGCCGAGGCGGCGACCTTCGCGGTCACCAACGAGGGCGAGCTGGCGGCGGCGATCAACAGCGCCAACGCCAATGCCGAGGCGGACACCATCACGCTGTCCAACAACATCACGCTGACCACCTTCCTGCCGACGCTCGAAGACGCGGACGGCGTGACCATCGACCTTGGCGGCAACACGCTGTCGGGCAACAGCGTGACACGCATCTTCTTTGTCGGCTCGGGCACCGCCACGATCGAGAACGGCACGCTTGCCGACGGCCTCGCCGAGGGCGGCGACGGCGGTGACGGTGACAACGGCGTCGACAACGGCGCGGGCGGCGGCGGCATGGGGGCAGGCGGCGCACTGTACGTGCGCGGCGATACCGCTCCGACCGTGACGGTGTCCAACGTGAGCTTTTCGAACAACGACGCGATCGGCGGTGACGGCGGCGCACTCGGTTCTGACGACGGCGCAAGCGGCGGTGGCGGCGGCCTCGGCGGTGACGGGGGTATCACGAACTTCAACAATTCCACTGATAATGGTGGCGGTGGCGGCGGTGGTGCCTTCGAAGACGGCACGAACGGTTCCGGCAGCACTGGCGGTAACGGCGGCGGCCCGAACGGTGGCGCAGGCGGTGTCAACGCCAACGGATCTGACGGTGGGGACTACACAGGCGGCGGTGCCGGCGGTGGTGGTGGCGACGTAGGCGGTGCAGGTGGTTATGGCGGCGGCGGCGGCGGCGGCGCCGACTTCGGCGACGGCGGTACTGGTGGCTTCGGCGGCGGCGGCGGCGGCGGGTTCATTACTGCCGGCACCGGAGGTTTTGGCGGCGGCGGCGGCGGCAGCGTCTTCATCGACGGCGGTGCTGGCGGTTTCGGAGGCGGAAACGGCTCCACCTCTGTGGGCGGCGGCGGCGGCGCGGGTTTTGGCGGCGCGGTCTTTGTCCAGGACGGGGCAACCCTGACCTTCACCGGCACGACGGGCCTCAGCGGCGGTTCCGTCACCGGCGGTTCGGGCCAGAACGGCGCAGGCGACGGCAGCGCGGCGGGTTCGGGCCTTTTCCTGCAGAACGCGGGCGTGACGCTGGCTCCCGGCACGGGCGAGACGCTCACCGTAAGTGACAACATCGCCGACGATACCGGCAACGGCGGCAACTCCGGTTCCGTAACGCACAGCGGCGCGGGCACTGTGCTCCTGTCGGGCACGAACACCTACACCGGCGCCACGAACATCACCGGCGGCGGTATCCTGACCGCGTCGGGTGGGAGCGCGATTGCCGACACCGGGCTGGTGAATGCCGCCAGCGGGACATTGGAGGTCGTGAACAGCGAGACCATCGGCGCGCTGTCCGGCGCCGGCAACGTGACCCTTGCCGGCGGTCAGACCCTGACCGTCGCGGGCACGGGCACCGTGGCACCGACGACCTTCTCGGGTGTGATGTCGGGTGGCGGCGGGCTGACCGTGAACGGCGCAACGGCCGACCTGACGCTGTCCGGGGCGAACACCTATACCGGGGCAACGACCGTCACCAACGGCAACCTGACCGTGACCGGATCGCTGGCCTCCACCACCAACACGGTGAACGGCGGCACGCTGACCGTCGCCGGCACGACCGGAGGCGGCACGGAGCTGGGCGGCACCACCACCGTCAGCAGCGGCGCGCTTGTCGTGACCAGCGGTGACGTCGCGGCGGTCGTGAACAACGCCGTCACCGACGGGACACCGGACGTCACGCTGAGCGGCGGCAGCATCGGCACGATGACGCAGAACACCGGCGACTTCGCCCTGAACGGCGGCACGGTGGGCACGCTGACCCAGAGCGGCGGTGCGACCGTGGTGGGCGGCAATGCCACGATCACCAATGCATCGACCCTGTCGGGGGGGACGTTTACGGTCAATGCCGGCTCGGGCCTGACGGCGACGGGCGGGATCACCGCGGAAGGCACTGCCGTTCTGGACGTCGCGGGCAACGTGAACGGGACAATCAACGTGGGCGGCACTTCGACCGTCACCCACAACTTCGGAAACGGCACGAACTTCGGCTTCACTTCGGAAGTCATTGTCACCAATGCCGACGCGACGGTCGAGCTGAACCGGAATTACCAGATCGTCACGCTCGACAACCAGTCCGGCACGGTCACGACGACCGCGACGGGAACGACCGGATTCGCCCAGTTCGGCACGGTGACCAACGGCGGGACGCTGAACATCAACGGCACCACCAGCATCGGCGCGGACGTCACCAACACCGGCACGCTGAACGTGGCGGCGATTTTTGGCAATGACGGCATCCAACTGGCGATCAATAACTCGGGCAGCCTGAACCTGTCGGGTGCAGAGCTCGTCGCCGGGATTAACCAGACCGCAGGTCAGACCACCGTCACGGGATCCTCCTCGGTGATCCACACCAGCACGATCTCCGGCGGTAATCTGACGGTGAACGATGGCGCCAACTTCACGGCGTCTGGAAGCGTCGACATCTCGGGCGCCGGCATGCTGACGATGAACGGCACCATCACAGGCGACGTGGACATCACCAGCGGCCAGACGAACAATACCATCGGCAACGGCACCGGGACGGACCGGATCACCGGGACGTTCACGCAGAACAACGCGAACTCCGTCACCACGATCAACTCCGATTCCCGGATCGGCACGCTGGTGAACACCGCGGGCACGATCATCTTCGCGGGCACCGGCACGCACACGCTCGACAACGCGTCGAGCAACGCGGGAACGATGACCGTCGGATCGGGAGTGACCGTTACGGCGACCAACGGCCTGACCAACACCGGAACGCTGAACCTCGACGGCACGATCGCCGGTGCGCTGACCCTGAACGGTGGCAACACCATCGTGAACAGCGCCGTGGCCTCGGTCACCGGGCTGACGACGGTGAACACCAACGGCACGCTGACGGTGAACGCTAACCAGGCCTTCGACGCGGCGGGCGGTCTTCTGGTCGACGGCGGGGCCGTCGTGGCCAACGGTACGATCAGCGGCAACGTGGTCTTCGCCGGCGACAGCGACGTTGAGGGCACCTTCAATGACGGCCTGACCGTACAGTCCCCCAACACCATGACCGTGACCGGAGACCTGACGTACGGCTCGCTGACCGTCCAGAACGGCGCGACCTTCACCACGGCCGGCGCGGGCGGCGTCGCCATGGTCGGCACGTCGAACACGACGACGATCAACGGCGCTGCGGTCTACAACGACGGCGACACGCTGGACGACGCCGGCAGCATCGACATAGGTGCAACCGGCACGGTGACCTTCAACACCGGCGCGACCGGCATCCGCTTCAACGCGGACGACGACGAGGACAACGTCGGCACGATCACCAACGACGGTGCGATCACCGTCGCGGGCGGCGGCGCGGGCGCCGTCAGCATGGCCAACAACGACGGCGCGGGCGACGACAACCTGACCAACCAGGGCACCGGCACGATCGACGTGCAGGCGAACGGCACGCTGAACGGGATTGATACGCTGACGAACAGTTCGAGTTCGGGCAGTGCGATCCAGGTGGGCGCTGGCGCGACTCTGGGTTTCAACACGCTGAACTCGTCGGCGGGGACGGTGACCAGTGCGGGGACGCTTGACGGCGATGTGGCGCTTTCGGGCACGGGGGCGCTTGTGCAGAACGCCGGCGGGTCGGTCGACGGCAACCTGTCGACGGCGGGCGCTTCGGCCTTCGACATCAACGGCACGAGCGGGGATGCGACGGTCGAGGTGACGGGGACGCTGTCGCAGGGCTCGACCGGGTCCTCGACGTTTGCGGGCGACGTGGCCGGCAACGTGTCGGTGTCGGCGGGCACGCTGACGGTCGACGGCGCCTCGGAGTTCCAGTCGGGCCTGAACGTGACCGGCGGCGCGGTCGTGGTGGATGCGGATCTCGGCGTGACCGGGAACACGCTGGTCGACACCGGCGCGCTGACGGTGAACGCCGGCAGCACGCTGACGTCCAACGTCCAGTCGGGCACACTCGGCGGCGGCGGCAGCGTTGTGGTGGACGGCATCGTCGACGGCACGCTCAACGCCAACAACACCAGCACCTTCGACATCAATGCGGGCGGCTCCGTCACCGGGACGGCGACCCACGCCGGCACGGGGACCTCGACCCTCGCAGGCACCGTCGGCAACCTCAACATCACGGCTGCCGGAACCGTTCAGGTGGACGGCGCGGCGGTGTCGAACGGTCTGAGCTTCGTCGACGGCGGCGGCACGCTGGCCGTTCAGGCCGGCGCGTCCTACACCGCCAGCGGCGGCCCCCTGAACGTGGGCTTCGACGGCGGCAACACCGGCAGCGGCACCCTGACGGTGGCCGACACCGGCAGCATGATCGGCAACGTCAGCGTCTTCAATGCGGGCACCGTCGACATCAACGGCACCAGCGGCGACGCGACGGTGGAGGTGGACGGCAACCTGACGCTCTTTGCCGGCGCGACCGACACCTCGACGCTTGCGGGCGACGTGAGCGGCGGCGTCACCGTGAACGGCGGCACGCTGACCACCGACGGCACCTCGGTCATCGGCACCACGCTCGACATCGACGGCGGCACGGTGAACGCGGACGCGGCCACGACCGTGACCGGCGCGGCGACGGTGACCTCCGGGTCGCTGACGGTGGGCGCGGGCCAGTCGCTGACCTATGCCTCGCTGACGGTGGCGGACGGCGCGAGCTTCACGGCCGAGGCCGGGGCGCAGGTCTTCGGCACGGCGAACACGACGACGATCAACGGGGCGGCGACCTACAATGACGGGTCGACGCTGAACGACAACGGCAGCATCGACATCGGCGCGACCGGCAGCGTGACGTTCAACACCGGCGGGACGGGCATCGTGTTCGACGCCGACCAGGACAACAACGCGACCGGCACGATCACCAGCGACGGCACGATCACGGTGAACGGCACCGGCAACGTCAGCTTCGGCACCGACGGCGACGACAACTTCACCAACCAGGGCTCTGCCACGCTGGCGCTCCTGGACAGCTCCTCGGTCTCGGACATCGACGTGCTGACCAACAGCTCGACGGCAAACGGCGCGACGGCGGGCACGGCGGCGATCTTCCTCGGCGGCGGCACCTCGCTGGGCTTCACCACGCTGAACTCCTCGGCGGGGACGATCGTCTCGGCCGGGACGCTCGACGGCGACGTGAACCTGAGCGGCACCGCGGATCTGGACCTCAACGACGGCACGATCACCGGGGCGCTGGACAACCAGTCGGCCACGGCGATCACCCTCGACGGCACCGTCACCGGCGCCTTCACCCAGCAGGGCGCGGGCGCGCAGACCACCGTCGACGGCACCTCGTCCTTCGGCAGCACGGTGGATGTCGACAGCGGCACGCTGACGGTCAACGCCGACACCACGGTGACCGGCGCCACCACCGTCGACGACGCGACGCTGAACGTCGGCGCGGGCAGCACCCTGACCGCCAGCGGCAACGTGCTGGCGGGCGGATCGGGCGGCGCGGGCACGGTTGTCGTGGACGGCACGCTCGACGGCGACGTGACGGCCGAGAACACCGCGACGGTGACGGTCAACGGCTCCGTCGACGGCAACCTCGAAACGCAGGACACCGCCTCCTTCGACATCAACGGCACCTCGGGCGCAGCCCCGGCGGAGGTCACCGGCAACGTCACCCAGGCGGGCACCAGCGCGCTGAACACGCTGGCGGGCGACATCGCGGGCTTCCTGCAGCAGACCGGCGCGGGCACGATCACCGTCGACGGCGATGCGGTCGTCTCGGGCCTCGTGAACATCGACGCGGGCACGCTGACGGTCGCGGGCGGCGCAACGCTGGACGCCACCGGCGCCGGTGTCGACGTGGCGGCGGGCGCCTTCGGCAACGTCGCTGCCACCGGCGAGATCGACGGCGCCACCACCAACGCCGGCACCTTCCAGAACGACGGCACGGTGGACGGGGTGACCAACTCCGGCGGGTTCACCAACAACGGCACCACGGGCGGCGTCGGCAACTCCGGCACCTTCACCAACAACGGCGGCACCGGCACGGTCAGCAACTCGGGCACGTTCGACAACAACGGCTCGACGCTGGCCTTCACCAACACCGGCACGCTGACGACCTCCGGCACGATCACCGGCGATCTCGACCAGACGGCGGGATCGACCACCGCGGACGGCAACGCCACGGTCACCGGCGAGCTGGACATCGACGGCGGCACGCTGACCGTCGATCCCGGCATCACCCTGAGCGCGGGCAGCGCCGATATCGAGGACGCCGGCGGCGTCACGGTGGGCGCAGGGGCGACCCTGCAGACCACCGCGGGCGCACTTACCACCGACGACCAGGTCGCGGTGGGTGCCGGCGGCAACCTGATCGCCGCCACCACCCTGACCAACCAGTCGAACGGCGTCATCACCTATGCCAACGGCGGCACGCTGAGCGCCGGCGGCGCGGGCCAGGGCACCATCGTCAACGAGGGCCAGATCGTCATCGACGCGGGCACCGTGACCGCCACCGGCAACGACAACCTCGTCGCCAGCGGCATGGGCTCGGGGCTGCAGATCCTCGGCGGCACCCTCGACCTCGGCACCGGCACGGTGACAGACACCGGCACCGGATCGCTGACCGCGGTCACACTCACCGCGGACGCCAGCGGCGGCGCGGCGCTGACCACCGGCGGCGTGACCTTCGACGAGGCGGGGATCGAACTGAACGCCAACGTCCTCGGCGACGCGACGGTGAACGGCCCGGTGACCGTGGGCGGCACCGGCTTCTTCGACCTCAACAGCGCGGGCGGCGGCACGGCGACGATCACCGGAGACGTGGTCCAGCAGGCCGGCAGCACCGCGACCTCGACGCTGGCGGGCACCCTCGGCGGCATCCTCGACATAAACGGCGGCACCGTGACGGTGGACGGCACGGGCGGGGGCGGCACATCGGTCGTGACCGGCGCGCTGACCGTGGACGATGCCACGCTGAACGTGAACGCCGACACCGACGCCGCCGCGGGCACCACCGTGGGCGCGACCGGCACGGTCAGCAACACCGCCACCTTCACCACCGACGTCGCCAACGCCGGCGGCTTCACCAATGACGGCACCGTCGTGGGCGGGGTGGGCAACTCCGGCACCTTCGACAACAACGTCGCGGTCACCGGCAACGTCACCAACACCGGCACGCTGACCGATTCCGGCAGCATCGGCGGCACTCTCACCCAGACGGCGGGGTCGACCACCGTGGACGGCAACGCCACCGTGACCGGCCTCTTCGACATGGACGGCGGCACGCTGGCCGTCGACCCCGGCTTCACCTTCGCGGTGGGCAGCGCCGACATCGAGGACGCCGGCGGCGTCACCCTGGGGGCGGGCGCGACCCTGCAGACCACCAGCGGCGATCTCGAGAACGACGACCAGGTGGCCATCGGCAACGGCGGCACGCTGCTCTCCTTCGCGGCGCTCGGCAACGAGACCAACGGCGTGATGGACTTCCTCGGCGCCACCGGTGCGCTGACCGCCGGGGCGGGCTCGGACATCACCAACACCGGCCGGTTCAACATCAACTCCGGCGTGGGCCAGACCGTGACGCTGACCACCAGCGGCGGGGGCAGCTTCACCAGCTCCGGCCTGATCGACATGGTCGACGGCGAGACCGCCGACCGCCTGGTGATCAACGGCGACGCGGTGCTGAACGGCGTGATCGGCATGGACGTCAACGTCTCCGGCGCGATGGTGGGCACCTCGCCCGCCGACACCGCCGACCAGGTCAACGTGACGGGCACCGCCACCGGCGCGCCGACGCTGGCGTTCTCCAACGTCAACGGCGTGTTCTCCAACGTCGCGGCGCCGATCGACCTGATCACCGCGGCCAGCACCGCCGGCGTCTCGGCCACCCAAACCGGCCTGCCGACCAACGGCGCCTTCGTCTACAACCTGCAGAACACCGGCACCGCGGTGCAGCTGACCGCGACGCCCAACCTCGCCTTCGGCGGCGTGGCCTCCGGCCTCGCGGCGACCCAGAGCCTGATCTCCACCGTGGTCAACCGGCCGTCCTCGGCGCTGGTGACCCCGCTGGTGGCCCCGGGCGACGATCCCTGCGCCATAGGCTCCTGGAGCCGGATCACCGGCGGGCGGGCCTCGGCCAGCCTGTCGACCTCGGCCGCGAGCCTGCCCGGCTCGCTGTCCAACCAGATCGACCTGCGCTACCGCGGCATCCAGATCGGCCTCGACCGGTCCTGCTCGGGCGGCTACTACAACGGCTGGGACCTGGCCTACGGCGCGATGCTCGGCACCAACGGCGGCGACACCTCCCTGCCGGTCAACTTCGGCGGCACCGTCACCACGCTCAGCACCGAGTTCGACCAGACCTTCGGCGGCCTCTACCTGAGCGCGGCCAAGGGCCAGTGGTTCGGCGACCTGTCGATCCGCGCCGACAAGACCACCTATTCCATCCAGGAGAGCAACAGCTTCGCCAACGGCGGTCTCGGCATCGAGACGCAGGACTTCGACAGCCGCGGCAAGACCGTCTCGGGCTCGCTCAGCTACTCGCACACGCTCAACGAACAGCTCGGCCTGCGCCTCGTGCCCACCGCCGGCTTCTCGTTCAGTCACATCGAGAGCGACAGCATCGCCATCGAGAACGATCCCTCCACCACGGCCGACAACGCCACCCTGCAGGTCGGCGACATCGACCAGCGGATCGGCTACCTCGGCGCAACCCTGGCCCGCACCCAGGTCGCGGAAAGCGGCACGGCGGCGACCACCTACTTCGTCACCGGAACCTACTTCAACGACTTCGGGGACGACCTCGACAGCACCTTCACCGTCGACAGCAACGGCTCCTCCCAGGTCCTCACATCCGAGACCCTGGCCGGCTTCGGAGAGCTCAGCTTCGGCTTCAACTACACCGCAATCCTCGACGCAGGCTCCGCCCTCCCGGCACGCCAGGTCGACGCATCCCTCCGTGCAGACACACGCTTCTCAGACAATCTCGACTCATGGGGCTTGACCGCACAGGTCAGACTGCAGTTCTAATAAGGGATTACCGGCCGGGGCGGCTTGACCCAGCCCCGGCCACGTTTCAAACTCGATTTCAAAGCGGCATCGCGGCTTTCGCGGTGTCGTGTCTTTAATACAGGGACCGATTTCGCACATGTCGTGGTACAGCAAAGTTGCGTGGAAAGAGGGCCTGTTCCTTCAGCCGCATCACCTTCAGCAGGCTGATCGCTACATGGAGCATCTCCTGCGGGTGCGGACCGCGCAGATCACGCCGTACCCCTGGGGTGTCTCGAACCTCGTCTTCGACCGTGACCTCGCCCAGCAGGGGCGGATCGGGCTGAGGTCCATCGTCGGCATCTTTCCCGACGGGCTGCCGTTCGACGCACCCAACGCAACGCCGCTGCCGACCGCCGTGCCCGTGCCGGAGGAGGAGGCCAGCGGTCTGGGAATCTGGCTGACCCTGCCGGACATCGAGGTGAACGCGCAGGACGTGGCCGCCGCCAGCGCCGACAATGCCACGCGCTACCTGCTGGGGTCGGAGACGGTGGTCGACAACTCCTCGTCCGCGCGCAGCGAGCAGCCGATCGAGATCGCCACACCGCGGCTGGAGCTGTCGCTGCGGAACACGCCAAAACCCGGGCACCAGAACATCTACATCGGCCGGATCGCGGACATGCGCGACGGCGTGGTGACGCTGGACGAGACAGTGCCGCCGACCGGCATGATCCTCGCGGTGCACTCCGCCTACGAGGGCTACCTCAGCCGGGTGATCGGCTGGATGGAGGCCAAGCTGTCGATGCTGGCGCGCTATGCCTCCGATCCGTCGTCGGGCGGGGGCATGCAGGCGACCGACTACCTGATGCTGATGGTCATCAACCGCGAACTGCCGGTCCTGCGGCACCTTCGCGGGCAGGGGGCGGTGCATCCCGAACGGCTTTATGAGAAACTGGTCAGCCTCGCGGGCGAGCTGACCACCTTCGACCAGGCGGACCGGAAGGCGAAGGATTACGGGGGTTACCGGCACGACAGCCCGAAGGAGAGCTTTACCCCCATCGTCTACGACATCCAGTCGCTGCTGGCGCAGGAGGTCGGGCGCGCGATCCGGCTGCCGCTGGAAGAGGTCCGGGCGAATTCCTATCTGGCGAAGGTCAACGACCGCCACCTGTTCGCCAATGCCGCTTTCGTGGTAGAAGTGTCCTCGGGACTGCCGCTCACGCAGGTGCAGCAGCAGTTCCCGCAACTGTGCAAGGTCGGTCCCTCGACGGCGATGCGGCAGATCATCAACGCCAACCTTCCGGGCATCGGGCTGGTCCACATGCCCAACCCGCCCCGGCAGATCCGGGTGATCGCCTCCAACGTCTACTTCCTTCTCGACAAGTCGACCGACCTCTGGCGCGAGTTCTCTTCGGCCCCGGCCGTGGGGATGCACTTCGCCGGTAACTGGCCAGACCTGAAGCTGGAGCTTTGGGCCATTCCGGAGCAAGGGTGATGGCAAGCGACGACGACGACAACGAAAAGACCGTCTTCGGACAGGCGATCCCGCAGCCGCCGCGCCCGTCGCAGGGTGGTGGCCAGAGGCCCGCGCCGCCGTCGCAGAACGTGAACCCGAGCGATCCGGACCGCACCGTCTTCGGCACGCCGATCAGCCCGCAGAACCAGCCGCCGCGCGTGGCGCCGCAGGGGCAGCGCCCGCCATCGGCCTTCCCGCAAAGTCCGATCCAGCAGCCGCCGCACCAGACCTGGGTCGGCGGTGGCGCGGGCGGAGAGGACACCTGGCTGGGGGTAAGGTGTCCCATAATCCTCCCCCGCCGCAGCAGCAGTACCATCAGCCCGCGCCGCCCCCGCCGCCGCAACCGCAGGCGCCGCGGCCTACACCGATCCCGCAGGCGCCGCAGGCCGCCCCGCGCCCGGCGCCGCAGCAACCGGCCTACCAGCCACAGCCGCGCCCGATGGGCAACCCGGGCAGCAACCATTATTCCGGCCGGATCTACGACACTGACACCGGCCGCCCGCAAAGCCCCGAGCTGTTCCCTGAACTGCGACGGCGCGAGACGGTCGCCCGCTCTGTCCGGCAGAAGATCGCACTGGAGGACGCGCTGCGTGCCACCGGGCTTGGCGCGGGCGGGCCGAACAATCCGCTGGTCGCCGCCGCCGCGAACCTGCTGATCCTGCTGGGCCGCCTGCGCACCGGCATGGTTGAGATGCAGTCCGCGCCGCTCCTGGAACACGTCGCACGCGAGATCGACGCCTTCGAGTCGAACGCGCTGGAGGCCGGAGTGCCGGCGGATGACGTGACCGACGCGAAATACGCGCTGGCGGCCACCGCCGACGACATCGTGCAGAACCTGCCCGGCGCGGACCGGGGCATGTGGCTGGAATACTCCATGGGCGCGCGGTTCTTCGGAGAGCGGAACGCCGGTGTGGGCTTCTTCCAGCGCATGGACCGCGCGATGAAGGCGCCGGGGCAGAAGTTCCACCTACTGGACCTGTTCCTCGTCTGCTTGTCGCTGGGTTTCGAAGGCCAGTACCGGGCGATGCCGAACGGGCCGAACGAACTGGCCCGCATCCGCAAGGCGATCTACGAGACGCTGCGCAAGGTGGTGAAACGGCCGGACGACGACATCTCTGTCCGCTGGACGCCGGTGATCGTGAACGGCAAGCGGCGCCGGGGCGGTATCCCGGTCTGGGTCGCTGCCGCCGTGGGCGGCGCCATGGTCGTGGCGCTGTTCGCGACGCTCGCCTACCTGCTGTCGCAGCAGGCGGGCCGCACCCAGAACGGCATCGCGATGATGCACTTCAACCTGCCGGACGTGACCATCGAACGCTCCGCCCCGGTGGAGCGCACGCCGGAGCCGCCGCCCGTGGTGGTCGACCGTCTCGACGATATCCGCGCGGCGCTGGAAGGGCAGGAGGTCGAGGTCGACGTCAAGAACGAGTGGATCCTGATCCGCCTCGGCTCGGCGCTGCGCTTCGCTTCGGGCCGTGCAGAGCTTGAGAACGACCTGACCGCGCTGGCCACGGCCATCGGCGTCGTGCTGAACGAACAGCCGGGTCCGATCCGCATCGTCGGGCATTCCGACAGCGTGCCGCTGTCCGGACGCGGGCGGTTCAAGACCAACGAGGAACTGAGCCAGGCGCGGGCGCAGACCGTGTCGGACCTCGTGACCGCCAGCCTCAGCGACAAGGAACGCGTGAGCGTCGAGGGCAAGGGGCCGGTCGATCCGATCGCCGACAATGCCACCGCCGAAGGCCGCGCCCGCAACCGGCGGGTGGAAATCATGATCCGCCGCGAAGTGGAGGAGTAAGGCCATGGAACACCTGTTCTTCCGGTTCTTCCACGTCATCTGGAGAATCCTGACCAGCCGCGCGTTCCTGCGCTTCTGGATCGTCGTCGGCGTGATCTGCGTCTTCCTTGCGATTTTCTTCGGCCTGCCGATGACCGGGTCGGAGTTCTTCTCCCGGATCTGGGTACGGGTCGCGGTGATCGTGCTGATCCTGTCGCCGATCCTCGGCTGGTACCTGTTCAAGTTCATCCGCCGGCGCCGCAAGGCGAAGGCGCTGGAGGACAGCCTCGTCGAGGCACCGGTGGGCGACGGCGAGGTGCTGAACGAACGGTTCAGCGAGGCGTTGGAGAAGCTCAAGAAGACCGGTGGCAAGAACTACCTCTACGAGCTGCCGTGGTACGTCATCATCGGCCCGCCGGGCGCGGGCAAGACGACGGCGCTGCGCTATTCCGGGATCGACTTCCCCGGCCAGGACGCGCTGACCGAGGGCGCGCAGGGGTTCGGCGGGACGAAGAACGTCGATTGGTGGTTCGCCGAGCAGGCGGTCCTGATCGACACCGCCGGGCGCTACGTCATGCAGGAGAGCGACGCGAATGCCGACAAGGCCTCGTGGAGCGCGTTCCTCGAACTGCTGAAGAAAGGCCGCCCGGATCAGCCGATCAATGGCGTGATCCTCGCCTTTTCCGTCGAGGACATGCTGAAGGGCACGCCGGAGTCTCTGACCCAGCACGCCGCGGTGGTGCGCGAACGGCTGGGCGAGATCCATCAGGCGCTGCGCATCGACTTCCCGGTGTACGTGCTTTTCACCAAGGCCGACCTGATTGCCGGTTTCCGCGAGTACTTCAGTTCCTTCAGCCAGGCCCGGCGCAAGATGGCGTGGGGCACGACCTTCCAGACCAAGGACCGCCGCGAGGCGACCCATGCGCAGGTGGGCGAGGAATTTGACGCGCTGCTGTCGCGGCTCTCGGACGAGGTCGTGGACCGCATGGTGGAGGAGCCCGACGACACCTCGCGCATTCAGATCTTCGGCCTGCCCGGCCAGATGGCGATGCTGCGCGAGAACGTGGTGGAGTTCCTGCGCAAGGTGTTCGAGCCGACCCGCTACGACACCAACGCGATCTTGCGTGGCTTCTACTTCACCTCCGGCACCCAGGAAGGCACGCCCATCGACCAGGTGCTGGGTGCGATGTCGCGCGACGGGGAAGGGGAGGGGTTCCAGCCCGCCTTCATGTCCGGCAAGGGCAAGAGCTACTTCCTGCACGACGTGCTGGCGAAGGTCATATTCGAGGAACGCGACTGGGTGAACTTCGACCGCCGCGCCGTGCGGCGCGTGGCGATCCTGAGGACGCTGGCGTTCAGCGTGATCGGGCTTGCGACGACGGCGGCCATGGCGGCCTTCGGCTACAGCTTCTGGCAGAACGCGACGCTGGTCCGCGATGCAGAGGCGCACGCGGCGGTCTACCTCGATTCCGCGCGCAACGAGCTGGACAACTCGCTGATCCAGGACCCCGATCCGACCGGCGTCATCGACCATCTCGACGCGCTGAGGAACATGCCCGCGGGCTACGGCAATCCGCACAACCCGACATTCTGGGAAGGCTTCGGCCTGAACCGGTCGCGCGAGATCGCGAACTCCGCCAGGAAGGCCTATTCCGACGGTTTGGAACGGATGCTGCGGCCGCGCATGATGCTGCACCTCGAAAACGAGATCCCGCAGCTGATCATCGACGGCGACACCGAAGGCACATATCGCGCGCTGAAGGTCTACATGCAGCTTGGCCGCGATCTGGAGGCGAAGGGCGACGGCGACGAGGCGATCCGCAACTATTTCGACACCGAATGGCAGATCATGATGCCCGGGGCCACGCGCTTCGACGAGCGGACGAAGCTGATGCAGCATCTCGACGCCATGCTCGAACTGGACACCGACCAGGAAGTGATGGTGAAGCCCGACGACAACATCAAGGGCCGGGCGCGCGAGAGCATCGTGAACCTGCCGCTGGCCGATCAGGCCTATGCGGCGATCAAGGAGGCATCGAGCCTGTCGGGCGTGCCGGACTTCAACCTCGTGAACCGGGTGTCGGGCAACGTGAACGAGGTGTTCCGGACCACGGACGGCTCGCCTCTGGACCAGCTTTCCGTGCCGGGGCTCTACACCTTCGAAGGGTACTGGGGCTTCTTCGTCGACGAGATGGTTTCGGCCAAGGAACGGCTGGAAGACGAGCAGTGGGTGCTGGGGGAGACCGGCGACCGGGTGAACTTCAACACCCAGCTTGCCAACCTCGAGAACGAGCTTTTCTCCAAGTACCGCCGCGAATTCACGGTGGCGTGGAACGTGATGTTCGAGAAGCTGACCATCGCCAAGATGAGCGCGGACAGCCCGAATTACACGCTGCTGAGCTATGCCGCCTCGCCCACGAACTCGCCCATCGCCGAACTGGCCGAGGGCGTGACCGAGGAAACCAACCTGATGCGTCTTTACGACGAGATCGGCGGGATTTCCGAGACCGACGCGGCGCGCTTGATCGCTTCGGGAGGGAACGCGGAACTGGGCGGCGCGCTGGGGAGTGCGGCCTATGACCGGATCTATTCGCGGTCGGGCGTCTTCACGCGGGTGATCCTCGAAAGCCTCGGCAACCGGACGAAGAACCAGCTCCGCGCCAGTTCCGGCGGGCTGGCCGAGGACGTCGACCGGCGCCGGGTGCAGCGCATCACCGACGACTTCAAGGACTGGCACACCCTGATCAAGGGCGAGCGCCCGAACCGGCCCATCGACTTCATGCTGCAGGCCTATGCCAGCGTGCAGGAGAACCGCTCGAACGCGGCCTTTGCGCCGACGCCCGCCGACGACCAGATGCTGGGGCAGGCGCTGACCGCGCTGACCCGCACGAACGCCGGTGCGCCGGACGTGATCGCGCGGATGAACAGTGCGGTGGCGACGGAATTCCGCACCGCCGCCGAGAACGCCACCTTGGCGGAGCTGACCCGTGCCCTGAACGACGAGGTGGCGCAGTTCTGCAAGACGGAGATCGCGCCGTTCTACCCGTTCTCGGGCGGGTCGTCGCGGCACCTTTCGCCGTCGATCTTCGGCCAGTTCTTCGGACCGGGCGGCAAGATGGACCAGTTCTATTCGCAGCACCTGGCTCCCTACGTGATCCGCACCTCTGACGGGTTGCGCGCGGATCCCGGCACCGCCGTCGGCCAGCGCCTGTCCGGCAGCGCACTGGCGCAGTTCGACCGGGCGCAGAAGATCCAGCGCGCGTTCTTCGCATCCGGCTCTCCGACGCCGGAGGTCAACATGTCGATCAAGCATGTGACCTCTTCGCCGGGCGTGGGGCTGGCCAACCTCAACATCCACGGCAAGACCATCCCGACCCAGCCGGATTCGACGCCTGCGGGCTTCTCATGGCCGGGAGAAACGGCGGGCGTGTCGATCGAGCTGATCCCGACCCGGATAGGCAATCAGGCGACCTTCGAATTCAGCCAGGGCCGCTGGGACATCGCCAAGTGGCTGGCGGACGGCGCACCGAAGGTGCAGGGCAACGTGGTCACCGTGCGCTACACAATCCGCGGGCAATCGATCACCTACCGGATCGAGTTCGACAGCTCGACCGTGCCGTTCCTGATGCGCGAGCTTCGGGACTTCAGCTGCCCGACGTCGCTGGAGTGAGCGGAGTGACGGAACCCGCGCGCATCGGTGTCATGGGTAAACACCCAGGCTTCGGCGACTTCATCCAGTCGGGGCTGTCGAAGGACGTGCACGATGCGCTGATGCGCTGGCTGGACAAGACCCTGAGCCGCGTGCGCGAGGACGCCGGTTCGGACTGGAAGTCATGGTGGGCACAGGCGCAGCCGCTGCGGTTCTGGATCGGGCGCAGCGTTCTGGGCGTGCCCGTGGCGGGCGTGATGCAGCCGTCGCAGGACAAGGTTGGGCGGGACTATCCGCTGATCCTTGCCGCCGAGAACGTCTTTCTGCCCGTCCCGGGTGATGGCGGCGCGACCGACCAGTCGCCGTGGGAGGCACTTGAGGCGCATGTGACGGCAATGGCGCCGGGCAAGGGCGCGGCCAGCCTGCTCGAGGGGCTGACGCTGGAGCTGCCTGCCGAGGGCGAGGTGGAGCGCGCACTTGGCCCGACCATCTGGGCACACCATCCCGAGGGCGACCTCGATGCGCTGCTGCGGGCCGCGGCGGGTGCCGACCTGGCTCGCGGGGCGCTGCAGCGGTCCTACTGGTGGTCCGCCGGGGACGACACGCGCCTGCCGGTCTGGCTGGGCTGCCACGGCCTGCCGGACGCGGGCGCGCTGAGGTGGCTGCTGGCGGGGCAGCCGAAACAGGAACAGACGGCCGAAGCCGCGGAATGGTAAGTAACGTTGAAACCCGGCCTGCGCCCCTCTAGCGGCAACGCAGGACCTGCACGGCGGCAGCGCATGACGAGGCGCTCAAAGGATGCCCATGGATTATAACGAATTCTTCACCTTCGAGACCGGGCAGGCCACGGACGTCGGACGCAAACGGACGGTGAACGAGGACAACTTCCTGTCGCGCCCCGACTGTGGGCTCTGGGTGGTCTCGGACGGCATGGGCGGGCACGCGGCCGGGGACTATGCCTCTTACACCATCGTGCAGGAGCTGAACTCCATCGGAATGTCGGCCTCTCCGGACGACCTTCAGGCCCGCTTCATGGAGCGGATCCACCGCGCCAACACCGCGATCTACGAACACGCGCAGGAGTTGCAACGCGGCACCATCGGTGCAACTCTGGTGGCGCTGCTGATCCATGGCGAGGATTACGCCTGCATCTGGTCGGGCGACAGCCGCATCTACCTTCTGCGGGACGGCAAGCTGGTGCAGCAGACCCGCGATCACACCGAACTGATGATGCTGCTCGATTCCGGAGCCATCACCGAGGAAGAGGCACAGAACTGGCCGCGCAAGAACGTCATCACCCGTGCCATCGGGGTGACAGAGACCCCGCAATGTGATGTGGTCAGTGGCAAGCTGGCGCTGGACGATACTTTCATCCTGTGTTCTGACGGGCTGACGGAGCACCTGAGCGACGAGGACATTGCGGAACTGGCCGCAAGGCATCGCCCGAAGGACGCCTGCGAGGCGATGATCGAACTGACGCTGGAACGTGGCGCCAAGGACAACGTGACCGTGGTCGCGATGCGTTGCCTGCCACCGCCGGAGCTGGAAGAAGAAGACGACCTGATGGACGACGTGCTGGAACTGGACACATCTGCGGGTGAGGCCGAGGCATGAACGCTTCCGGCACCAATCCACCCGAGGATGACGACGACGACGAGCGCACGGTCTTCCGTCCGCCGACGCCGCCGGGCCAGACGCGCCCGCCTGAGGACGACGACGAGGACGAGCGCACGCAGTTCGCCGGTCCGGGCGCAGCGCGGCCATGGCCTGCGCAGCAGCCCCCGTCCTACCCGGCGCAGACGCCGACGGAATGGCCCGAGCAGCCCCGGCCGAACGATCCGAACGCCGGTCAGCAGACCGACCCCGGCTACGAGCAGGGGCCGTATACGCACACCGGCTATCCGCCCCCGACGCCACCGTCCGCGCCGCCGCAGACCACAAACCAACCGTCGCAGAACCCGGCCTATCCGACGCAGGACCCGTCCTACGAACCGCAGGTCACCCGGACGGGGCAGGGGGGCTACACGCAGGATCCGTCCTACGCGCCGCAGACCACCTCGACCGGGTATCCGCCCGCGCCGACCGGGGCCAACCAGGCCGCGGCGGAGGCTGCGCGCGCCACCGGCAAGCTGCCCATCGGCACGCTGATCAACAACAACTACCGGATTGAGGAAGTCCTGAAGTCCGGCGGCATGGGCGAGGTCTATCGCGGGATCGAGATCCACACCGGCGACCCGGTGGCGATCAAGGCGATCCTGCAGGAAAAGGCCGACGATGCCGAGGCGGGCCTGCTGTTCAAGCGCGAAGCCCGGACCCTGCGCCGCCTGACGGACGAGACCATCGTACGCTATTACAACTACGTTCCCGACCCAGAGCTTCAGCGCTATTTCCTCGTGATGGAGTTCATCGAGGGCGAGCCGCTCAAGGACTACATCGCCAACACCGGCCCGCTGCCGGTCGAACAGGCGAAGGCGCTGCTGGCCCGGCTGGCGGGCGGTCTCGCCACGGCTCACGATGCGGAGGTCATCCACCGTGACCTGTCGCCGGACAACGTGATGCTGGAAAGCGGGCGGGTGGAAACCGCGCGCCTGATCGACTTCGGCATCGCCCAGTCCTCGGTGGTGAAAGAGGCCACCATGGCCGGGCGGTTCGCGGGCAAGTTCAAGTACGTCGCGCCCGAGCAACTTGGCCACTACGGCGGGCACATCTCGCCTGCGACCGACATCTACGGGCTGGCGCTGCTGATCGCCGCCGCCTCCATCGGCAAGCCGCTCGACATGGGGTCGTCGATCGTCGAGGCGGTGCAGTCGCGCCAGTCGATCCCGGACCTGTCGCACGCCCCCGAAGAACTGCGCCCGATCCTGTCCTACATGCTGGAGCCCGATCCGAAGGACCGTCCCGGTTCCATGCTGGAAGTGCGCGAACTGGTGAACGATCCGACCAAGATCCCGGAACGCTATCTTGGTGGCTGGGTGCCGCCGGCGCCGCCACCGCTGCACACGACCCCGCCGGGCAATACCGCGCACGGGATGACGCAGGCGGGGACGATGACCTCCGGCCTGCAGATCCCCGGTGCCACGCAGAACATCACCCTGAACACCTCGCTCGGCCCGACCCCGATTCCGGAGCCGGAGGTGGAGAAGCGCGGCGGCGGCGGCCTGATCCTGATCCTGCTGGTCGTCTTCCTCGCCATCGTCGGGGGCGGCGGTTTCCTCGCGTGGCAGCAGGGCCTGATCGGCGGCGAGTCGCAACTGCTTGGCGGCGGAGGCGGCGGCAGCGATCCGACGCCGCCCGATCCGCAACCGCAGCAGACCGGCATCCCCGAGCCGCTGAGCGACACGCGCGAAGGGTTCCTCGCGGCCTTCGAGACCGGCCCGTGCACCTACGTGACCCGTGTGAACCAGGGCCCGAACGCCGGCACCATCGAGGGCTATTCGGCCACGCGCGAACAGTTCTCCGGCCTGCCCACCGCCTATGAAGAGCGGTTCGGCGCCCGGCCCGAGGTGCAGCCGCGCGAGATCACCCGCCAGCAGTGCGAAGTGCTGAACTTCGCCAAGGCGCTGCAGGGCAGGGGCCGCAACGGGGTCGAGATGTTCCTCTCTGCCGATGAGGTCGCCAGCCAGAACCCGGTGACGGCGCAGTTGACCGTTCCACAGGGGCAGGCCGTTTGGCTGATCCTCATAAGCCCGACCGGCGGCATCTTCAACTTGTCGGACCGGCTGTCGCAGCCCGTGGGCAACCAGCGCAACCTGAGCTTTGCGCTCTCTCTGCGGACCGGGCAGGATCCGGCGCCCCAGCTTCTTCTGGCGGTCGAAAGCGACGAGCCGCTGGCCCAGGCGGCGGTGGCGCAGCGCGGCGATCAGGCGGCAAACATCCTGCCGAAGATCCTCGAGGAGATCGCCTCACGGAACGGCGCGGCGAGTGCAGCTGTTTCTTACCTGAAGCTCAACCCGGCCGAAGAGTGAGCTTGCGGAGTGCCCCGTGACGGGGCGCTCCGGCGCGATCGCCCATCGGATGGCATGGGTTTGCCCCGGAACTTCCCTCAGCGCACGTCGAAGGCGACGATGGCGAGCGCGGCCTGACGGCTGAGTTCCGCGCTGAGATCGGCAAAGAAGTCGTCGGCGCGCTGGCCGGAGCGGTCCTTCAGCGTCGAGAGCGGTTCGGTCGAGGCGATGGCGATCAGCAGTTGCTTGGTATCACGCAACGGCCCGACCCGTGTAACCGGCACGTCGAAGCGCACAAACTGGCCCGAGGTCGAGGTGAAGCGGTCGAGGTCCTGCACCACGCCGTTGTTGTCCACGAGGAACAGCCCGAGGTTCCGGTCGCCTACGCCGCGCATCACGCCCGAGACGCGGTTGCCCGACGCCACCTCCGCATTGTCGAGGCGCATGCCGATGCGGGTCGCCGGGTAGTCGCGGTTCTTGGCGATGAAGGTCAGCGCCGCGCATTGCCGTTCGTCCAGCAGGGTGCGGGTCTGGCGGATTTCCTCGTCCTCGGGGCGCACCAGCACCTCGGAGGCGAAGCGCCCCATGGCGCCGTCCTCCGCCGCCAGAAGCGCCAGGCCGATCCCGTCCTCGCCGTCGCGGCGGGGCAGGGCGATGACGCAGTTGTCCTCGGTCTTTGCACGGATGCGCTGGATCAGGTCGCCGATGGCGAGATCGCGTTCGGAGGGTGGGGCGCGCATCCGGCGGGTCACGCGCGGCGGCGAGGGTTCGACCGGCGTTGCCTCGATAGTGTCCGTGTCCTCGCCGTCAGGTGTGGCCGTCGTCGGGTCCAGCGTGTCGGTCGTCGGGGCGGCTGTCACGGGGTCGAGCGTGTCCGTGCTGTCCGCAGGCGGTGCCGCCGTGACCGGGTCGAGCGGTTGCGCCGTGGGGCTGACGGTTTCCGGCCCGGTGGCATCGTCACCCGGGGTGGGGGGCGTCACCGGGACAAGGGCCGCGAAATCCTCGGCCTCCACCTGCCGGGTGGGTGTGGAGGCGATCACCTCTTCGTCGTTCTCGACGATGGGGGCCAGGTCGCCTGACGTGACCGGGGCGGCATCCTCGCTGGATGTGGGATCGAGCACTGGGGAGCCGGTCACGACCTGTGCCGCGCCATCGTCCACGATCAGCGAGTCTGCCTCTGTCGGGCTGACCTGCGCGTCCTCCTCCGGCACCACGGCGGTCACGTCATCCAGCGGCGGGGCGACAAGCGGCGCTTCCTCGACGGGCTGGAGGTCGGCGACTTCGGGCGCTTCCGGTTCGACGGTCTCTTCTTCCGGACCCACGGACTCCACCGTGTCGAGAGGCGGTTCCTCGACCGGCTCCGCCTCGACCGTGTCGAGCTCACCTGCGTCCTCGGCGGCGGGTTCCTCCACCGGGGCAGCGTCCAGCGTATCGGCGGTCTGCTCCTCTGTCAGGTCGTCGCCCGTGGAGGCATCCAGCGCGTCGGGTGTCACCCCGTCGAGGCCGTCCACCTCTGCCGCATCCAGCGTGTCGAGCGGTTCGGGCGTCAGGTCCTGCGGCTCTTCGGCTTCGAGGGTTTCCGGCTCTGCCTGCGCGGTGTCCTCCGGCTCGATGGTGTCGGGTTCCTCTGCCTCCGCGCTGTCAGCGGGGGCTTCGGGGCTCAGGTCCTCGGCCTCCGCGGCATCGAGCGTCTCGGGGTCCTCGGGCGTGACCTCCTCAACCGGCGTTTCACTCTCCGCCGTGTCGTCGGGAACCTCCGCGTCGAGGGCGTCCAGTTCGCCCTCGTCGACCTGCTCCGCATCCGGGATCGCGGCGTCGTCGAAGGCATCGTCCGGCGCGAGTTCGCCCTCCGGGTCGAGGTTCTCCATCTCCTCGGCAGCGTCGAGCCCGGTGGCCTCGCCGAGACGTTCGACCAGACCGGCCAGCGTATCGGATTCAAGCTGTTCGAGCGTGATCTGGAACTCGGGCGACGACTGCGGCAGCGGGCGTTCCACGAACCACTGCGACACGCCCGCGGACATCAACGCGATGACACCGGCGTGCACGGCGACAGACCCCACGGTCGAGAGGATCCAGCCGCCGGGCGCACCACGGCCATAGGGCAGGTAGCTCATGAGCCGCCTCCCTCGCCGGAGCGATGCACGGTCACGAGACGGATTTCCAGATGGGCGAACTCCGGCTTGCCAAGCACGTCGATCAGGGACTGCGCGCTTTCGTTGCGGTCGATCAGCAGGTGCAGGATCGTCTGGTCGGCAACGCCGTTGGCGAGCTGCACGTCGTCCACCAGCTCTCCGTCGAGCATCATGACGCCTTCGGGTTCCAGCACGAGGATCGGCTTCGGCAGGTGTTCGACCGGCAGGTCCGCCGTCTCTGACAGCTCGATGGCGAATGTCGGAGCGTTGGTCAGCCGCCCGGTCACAAGGAAGAAGAAGATCAGCAGCAGCACGATGTTGACGATGGCCAGAGAAATGTCCGGCTGCTGTTTCTTGTGGGTGCGGGGGATGTGGCGGATGGCCATGTCAGATTGCCCCCCGGGCCACGCGCACGGCGCCGACATTGGCGGTGGCCAGCCGTGCAAGGACGGTCGTCACGTCCTGCACCCGTGCGGTGTCGCGCACGAGGATGGTCACGTCCGCAGGCGCCACGTCGGATCCCAGAGCGTCGGCCAGCGCGTCGAGGCTGTCGAAGGTGAACTCCTGCCCTCCGACGATGATCCGCTCGGCCTCCAGCGTCCAGAGCGCGACTTCCAACGGGGGTGTCGGCGTCTGGTCGTTCGGCGTCGGCGCGGAGGTCGCGGTCACCTGCTCGGGCGGGGGGGCGGCGGTCTGCACGGTCAGCAGCGAATAGGGCGTCAGGGACGAGGTCAGCATGAAGAAGATCAGCAACTGGAACATGGCATCCGCCAGCGGAGTCATCGCAAAGCGATAATTCCGGGGCCGGACTGGCAGCTTGATCTTCGGTTGAGACATCTCGGATGCCCCGTCAGAGTTTCTTGGTCGGGTCGAGCCGGCCGTGGATCGCCGCCGAGATGACGGTCTCGATCATGTTGCGTTCCCGCTCGATCCGGGATTCGAAGTAGTTGGCGACGAAATAGGCCACCAGCGCGATGGCAAGGCCCGCAGCGGTGGTGGTCAGGGCGGTGTAGATGCCCGCGGCGAGGATTGTCGGGTCGACGGCACCCTCGGCAACCGCAAGGGCCGAGAAGGCGTCGATCATGCCGATCACGGTGCCGAGCAGACCCAGCATCGGGGCGGCCTGCACCACCATCTCCAGCGTGCGCATGCGGTCCGTCATGGTCGCGAGTTCGATGATCGCGGTCTGGCGGCCCAGCTCTTCGGCGTAAGTCGAGTCGCCCGGCTTTGCCTGTACGCCCGAGAACACGGCCTGGAGGATGCGGGCGAGCACGGACTTGCGCTTCTGAGCCTGCTGCAGGGCCAGATCGGCGCGCCCGGACAGCCAGTTGTCGAGGATCTCTTCGGCGCGTTTGCGACGTCCGACGCCGAGCATCATGAACTGCACCCATTTGTAGATCGCCACGGCAATCGCGAGGAGCGACAGGAGCCCCAAGGCGCCGAAGACGATGAGGGACGCGATGTTAAAGGACTCGGGGAGAAAGGACTCCATCAATCACTCCTTGAGCGGCGCGCGGGGCGGAATGTGCCCCGGTCGCGCGGATCGTTCTGACGTTAGATACCGAATTGAATCGCGGTGCGCGAGCTTGCGCTGAGCGCCGACATGCATACGTCTGCCTCATTGCCCGTTTCGGCGTCAATGCAGGCCGAGCTGTCGTTGATGACGATACGCGAAATGTCGGAGCACGCGGCCCCGGGCAGCTCGAACTGCAGCACGCGGGTCTTGCCGTCGATCAGGGCGCCGAACTTCAGCACCAGCAGCCGGGTGACGACCCCTTCGCCGTCGAAGATCGCCACTTCGTACTCCGTCCGGTCGAGCGCGGTGCCGGAGTTGTTCTCCGCCACGTAGGTCAACCGGCAGTTGCCGTTTCCGGTTTCGGCGGCGGCGTTCAGTTCCAGTTTGAACAGGTCAGACGCCGGCGTTTCATCCTGGGCGGCCACGGCCACGGGAACCGCTGCCAAACCCGCAATCCACAAAGCAAAAATACGGTTCTTCATGTTTCACTCCCCCTGAAAATGCATGAAGCCCGGGTAAAACCACCGGGCCCGTTATAGCATCATATTGGCGGGGAAGGGTGCCATCATGTCAACCCGGTTTGCCGGGAATTCACGATCGCGCCTTGCGCTGTGTCAGCGGAACACGCCGTGCATGCCCGACGCGGTGAACGCGCTCGGGTCGGGACGGGAAACGACCGGCACCGGCTGCGGCTGGAAGATCCGCTGGATCAGCGGGCGGCTTTCCCGCTCGAACGTGGCGCGGGTCATTGTGCGGCGCGGAGCCACGACCTGACCATCGCCGCGCGTCACCACTGCGGACTGTGCGACCTGTTCGAAACCGTCGTCGCGCGACACCGGACGCAGGGTCCGGTAGGGGGCGAGACCGTCGCTCAGATCGGCCTGCTGGCTCGACACCGTCGGCTGCGTCAGGCCGCGAGGCTCTGCAACACGGTCGTTGTTCTCAACCTCTACCTCGACCACACCCTTGGCTTCAATCTCGAACGAGACTGCAACCGCCTGCGTCGACTTGGAGGCCGCGACCGCATGGGCAAGCACCACACGCTCGGGCAGGCGCGGACCGGCGGCCATGGCCGAGTGGCTCGCGAACAGCGCGAGCCCGGTTGCCGCGGAAAGGCCTACGAGGCCGGCACAGGTGAGAATGATGCGTTTCATGGCTTCCAATATAGCGGAAAAGTCGTCAATTTCTTGTCCAAAATGTGGCGACTTTCAGGCTGGATCTCTACGTTGCGAAAAACACACAAGAATTTGGAGGGCGCGTGCCCCGTCACACCCTCTATATAAGGCTTTTTCGCGTCATTGGAGTGCTTCCGGCATTTTTTCGGCTGATTCCTGCCGGTTGTCTGGTCATCCTTTTCTCGCCCGCTCAGTCCGCCGCCCAGTTCGCTGTCTGCAACCAGACGCTCAACGTGCTGAACATCGCCGTCGGACGGTACGCCTATGAGAACTTCACCACCTCCGGCTGGTGGACCGTCGGGCCGAACCGCTGTGCCAACGTGATCGACCGCGTGCTGGACGTGCGCTATGTCTACGTCTTCGCGCAGGACGTCTTCGGCAAGGAAATCATGCGCGGCGCGACCCCCATGTGCATCGACACCAAGCGCTTCGACATCGTGGGAGAGGAAGACTGCCTCCTGCGCGGCTACCTCGAGGCGCGGTTCCACGAGGTCGACACCTTCAAGAGCGAACGCTGGACGCTGTTCATCTATCCGCCCTCCTGACCGAAGCGGTCGGCGCTTCCTTGCGCTATGGAAAGTCTGACTGGCAAACGGTGCGGCGAGGTTGCAAGATGCGCGGCGCATTCGTGTTGCGGGCCGCGCCCGCGCGGATGCCCGACTGACTGTTTCTCGTTCCGGGAAGGGATTGACCCATGCGCACCGCCGCTCTTGCCCTCACGCTCCTCGGCCTGTCTGCCGCGCCGCTGACCGCGCAGGAGTGGAAGGCCATTGTCGTGGGGCAGCCCGGACCGGGGACGGAGGTGTCCTTTGCCGACGCGCTGCATGCCGGGGCCGCGCTTGAGAAGGGCGGCCTGACGCTGGTCGACACGATCCGCGACAAGCCCCGGGCGCGCCTGACCGACACGCTTTCCGCGATGAAGGATGCGCCGCGTCTGGTGTTCTTCTACTCCGGCCAGATGCCATCGGGCAGCGTGGCGATGCAGGACGGCACGATGCCGCTCGACACGGTCCTGCGCGGCGCGGCGGCCGCCGGCACGCAGGAGATGATCCTGATGCTGGAGAACTGCTCGGACGAGTCGCCCATCCCGGCGCGGATCGCGGTGCCCGAAGCGCCGGAGGGGATGGCGCTGCTGGTCGTGGCCTCCGCCGGTCCGGGCGCGCGCTGCGAGACAGGTGAACGCCTGAGCGACGCCCTGCGTGGGATGTCGGAAGTGGAGCCGCTGACCGGAGACCTGCTGGCGCGGCTGGAGGACGTGTTCACCGTAGGCAGCGTCCCGTCCCCAGTCATCCTGTCCGGCGCCCGTGCGGAGGAGGGCGAGGAACTGGTGGAACTCCTGCCGGAGGACGTGATCCTGCTGCCCGCCCTCGACGGGGATTTCTCGCTGGGCGGCGGCGATGGTTTTGGCGAGACCATCGGCGCGGACGAGGTGATCGAGATCGTGCTGCCCGCACAGTTGCCCGACATCTCCGACCTGCCGGAGGTCGTAGAGGACAACACCCCCGTCATCACCTTCGCGGCCCTGCCTACCGCACAGATCGCCGCCCTGCCGATCGTCGCTGGCCTGCCCGATCCCTCCATCCTGGTGGGGCTGATCGAGGGGGTGACCGATGCCTCGCTGGAGGTCGACCCGCAGCCTGACGCGCCTTCCACCGCGCTGGCCAGCTTCTTCGACGACAACGCGGAGATCGCCACCTCGCTCGCCACGCTGCGTGACATGAGGCAGAACGATCCGGAGATGTACACGAGCCTTCTGTCCTCTGGCGCCTTCGATCCTGAGGACGAGCGCGTGCTGGCGAAGGTCATCCAGTCGGAGCTTGGACGGATGAACTGCTATCGCGGTCGGGTCGACGGCCAGTACGGCCCGGGATCGCGGCGCGGGTCGACCAGCTATTTCGAGGAGCTGAAGAAGAAGGGCCTCGCGGCGCTCGACGATCCGGCGGCGACGGTCGACCTCTTCCGCCTGATCCTCGGCAACGAGGACGTGCCCTGCCCGGACCCGGTAGTGGCCCAGCCCCGGCCGACCAACACCGCCCGCCCGCAGAACACTACGAGCCAGACCCAATCGCGCCCGACCCGCCAGCAACCCACGCAGCAGGTGCAGCGAAGCCAGCCGCAGCAACAGGCCCCGCAAAGTCAGCAGCCCAACTTCTCGGGCGCGCGGTTCGGGTCGGGTATCGGCCGTTAAGCGCGTCCGCTAGCCAGCCGGCCGGTCTGCACTCCACGGCGGCAGAGCAGACCGCGCGTTCGGGGCAAACGCCGAAACCGGGACAAAATACCGTGTGCAGGACTCGTGTTCTGTGCCCGTTCTGATATAAGACATGGGGACTTCAGCACGAACCTGAGCAAGGGAATTGACCCATGCGCACCGCCGCTCTTGCCCTCACGCTCCTCGGCCTGACCGCCGCGCCGATGGCCGCGCAGGAATGGAAGGCCATCGTCGTGGGCCAGCCGGGGCCGGGCGCCAAGATGTCCTTTGCCGACGCGTTCCATGCCGGTCAGGCGCTTGAGAAGGGCGGCCTGCCGCTGATCGACATGATCCGCGACATGCCCCGCGCTCGGCTGACCGACACGCTTGCCGTGCTGGAAGATTCGCCGCGGCTCCTTCTGTTCTACTCCGGCCGCATCCCCTCCGGCAGCGTCTCGATGCAGGACGGCACCATGCCGCTCGACACGATCCTGCGCAGCGCCTCCGTCGCCGGGACGGAAGAGATGATCCTGATGCTGGAGAACTGCACCGACCAGTCGCCCGTGCCTGCGCAGGTCATCGTGCCCGAACCGCCCGAAGGCATGGCGCTGATGGTCATGGCCTCCGCCGGACCCGGCGAACGGTGCGAACCAGAGGAACGGCTGAGCGATGTGCTGCGCCTCATGTCCGAAGAGGACGAGCTGACCGGCGACCTGCTGGAACGGCTGGACGGCATGTTCACCGTGGGCGGCGTGCCCTCGCCGGTCATCATGACCGGCGCGCCCGAAGA
This sequence comes from Sagittula sp. P11, assembly GCF_002814095.1. NCBI lineage: Bacteria > Pseudomonadati > Pseudomonadota > Alphaproteobacteria > Rhodobacterales > Roseobacteraceae > Sagittula > Sagittula sp. P11. Next base: position 176,747 of record NZ_CP021914.1, on the reverse strand, counting down.
AGACGTCCAGGAACTGGTGGAACTCCTGCCGGAGGACGTGATCCTGCTTGCCCCGCTCGACGGGGATTTCTCGCTGGGCGGCGGTGGCGATGACGACGGCTTCGAGGAGACCATCGGCGACGACGAGGTGATCGAGATCGTGCTGCCCGCCCGCGTGCCGGACCTGCCGCAGGAGGTCGTGGACAACACGCCTGTCGTGACCTTCGCCGCCCTTCCAACCGCCCAGATCGCCGCCCTGCCTCTGGCGGCGGGACTGCCGGAGCCTTCGATCCTCGTCGGCCTGATCGAGGGCGTGACCGAAGCCTCGCTCGACGTCGACCCGGAACCGGAGTCGGAGTCGACCGCACTCGCCAGTTTCATCAACGATAACGCGGCCATCGCGGCCTCGCTCACGACGCTGCGCGAGTTGCGCAAGAACGACCCCGAGATGTACGCCAGCCTGCTCGCCTCCGGCGCCTTCGACCCGCCGGCGGGCGATGTGCTGGCGAAAGTCATCCAGACCGAACTGCGCCGGATGAACTGCTACCTCGGCGGCATCGACGGCGACTACGGCCCGAGGTCGCGGCGCGGCTCCACCAGCTACTATGACGAGCTGAAGAAGAAGGAGATCGCGTCGCTGGAAAGCCCGGACGCCTCGGTCGATCTGTTCCGCCTGATCCTCGGCAACGATGAGGTGCGCTGCCCCGATCCGGTGGTGGCGCAGCCGCGTGCGACGACGACGCGGTCGACCACGTCGCGGAACACCTCGACACGGTCCACCAGCAACACGCGCACGACACGGTCCGCCCCGGCGGCCCAGGCCCCCAGCAGGGCGCCCACCTCTGCGCCCAGCCGGTCGTCCGGCGGCAACTTCTCCGGCGGGTCCTTCGGGGGCGTGTTCCGGTAGGGGCGGCGGCCTGGCAGGCCCGCATTTTCGATTCATGACCTTCGGCGCGCGGGAACTCTCTTCCGGCACGCGCTTCCTCTGTTACAGTATCGTCAGCCAGTTGCTTTCAATCCAATTTTCAAGCCCCAAACCCACACATGCCGATCGACGTTGACCCCTCCTTCAAGAAGACCGGCGACAAGGCGCGGGAACGTCAGCTGTGGCGGCAGACCGGAGAGAACGCGCGCAGGCGCCGCCGCAAGCGGATGATACGCCGCATCGCGATCATGGGCAGCGGCGCCTTTGCCATTGTCCTGATCGCCATTGTCGGCTGGATGGTCGCCCGGTCCCCGGACGACGGGGGAGGGGGCACGGACGTGGCCGAACTGGGCGGCCTCGACCCCGAGGACGACGACTTCACCATGGTGCAGGCGGACGAGGCGCAGACGGATTTCGCGTCCAGCAGCTTCAGCCCCGTGCTGCCCGCCGACCTTCAGGTCGACCCGATGATCCTGCGGATCGCACAGGAGGGCGAAGGCAACGTGCGGTTCATCGCCGGCCCGCAGGAGTTCCTGCCGGCGCGGGTCGGTCCGCCCGGATCTCAGCGCTTCGCCTACCTGCGCGAACCGCTTGTCGCGGCCGAGCAGACGCTGGAACTGGTACTGCCGTCGTCGCGCGATGACTTTGCCCTGTTTCAGGCGCAGCGCAGCCAGGCCAGCGCACCGGGTGCTCTGCCGCAGCCGCCTCAGCAACAACCCTCTGCGCCGGTGGAGGCCGGGGACCTCGTCGCGGTCGAGGAAGACAGCAGCTGGGGCGACCTTATCACGACCGACGACGATGCCCTGCAGGCGGAGAGCCAGTCTGACCAGGCGGCGGTCTACGTCGAGACGCGGATCGAGAACACGACCTCCACCGTGCTGGCCCTGCGCGAAAGCGAACGGCGCGCGGTCTATGACGATGCGGTGACGGCGCTCCAGACGGAACGCCCGCTGGTGCAGGTGCTGACTTCCAGTGGTTTCGGGGCGACCGACGCCGCCGCTATCGCGCGCGCGGCGGAGGCGCGGATCTCCGCACCGGAGAAGCTGCCCGGCGGGAGCATCGTGGCTGTCCGCTACCGGCAGGGCGATTTCGGGCGCGAGCTGATCCAGATGTCGGTCTACGGGCCGGACGGCTATATCGGCACGCTCGTCCGGCTGGGCGAGGGGCGTTTCGACAGCGGCGCGGACCCGTGGTTCACCGAGAACCTGACAGAGCGGACCGGCCAGCTTGTGGCGCAGGCGCAGGAGGCCAAGGAAGTCCGCATCATCGACGCGATCTATTCCACTGCGCTGTCGAACGGCCTGTCGCAGACGCTGGTCGGGCAGCTCATCCTGATCCTGTCGAAGGATTTCGACCTCGACCGCTTTGCCAGCGACGGCGACTACTTCTCCGTGCTCTACGCCAACACGCCGGGACCGGAAGGCGACGGGCTGGGCCGCGTCCTTTACGTGGGCATCGAAGGGCCTTCCGGCACGCTCACCTGCTACGTGACAGAGGGCGAGAACGAGGGCGAATTCTCCTGCTTCGACTTCAACGCCACGGTGGCCAGCGGCGGCGCAGGCGGCGGTATCGGGGGTGGCATGGTCGTGCCGGTGAAGGGTGTGAAGACCTCGGCCTTCGGTCCCCGTCACCACCCGATCCTGAAGCAGGTGCGCAACCACGATGGCGTCGACTGGGCCGCACCCACCGGCACGCCGATCGTCTCCGCGATGGATGGCACGGTGGAATACGCCGGGCCGGGCGGGGGCTATGGCAACGTGATCTACATCGACCACGGCAGCGGCCAGCAGACGCGCTATGCCCACATGTCGAAGTACGGCGCCTTCAAGAAGGGCGACCGGGTGAAGGCGGGCGACGTCATCGGTTACGTCGGCACCACAGGGCGGTCCACCGGCCCGCACCTGCATTTCGAGCTTCGCGTGAACGGCACGCCCGTCGATCCGCTCAGCTTCCGCGCCTCTGTCACGGTGGCGACCGTCTCGGACGGCGGACAGCCGGGATCGGCCGCGGTGGAACAACTGGTCAACAAGATCATCAAGGTCGAGAGCGCGGGCAATGCGCGGGCCAAGAACCCGCTGTCGACGGCGACGGGCCTGGGCCAGTTCATCGAGAGCACCTGGCTCAGGATGATGCGCGACTACCGTCCCGACCTGGCCAACAGCATGAGCCGCCAGGCCCTGCTGGAGCTGCGCTTCGACCCGGCCCTGAGCCGCGAGATGGTGCGCAACCTCGCGCGGGAAGGGGAGGCCTACCTCAGGTCTCGCGGCCATACGATCACGCCCGGCAACCTGTACCTCTGCCACTTCCTCGGCGCCGCCGGTGCGGCCAAGGCTCTGAGCGCGCCGCGCGAAGCATCGGTGCTCGACGTGATGGGCGCGGGCGTCGTGGGGGCGAACCCCTTCCTGCGCGGCAAGACCATCGGCGACCTGATCGCGTGGTCGGATCGCAAGATGCAGATCAAGGGCCAGCCGGTCGTGGTGTCCAGTGCACCCGCCATCCCCGCACCCCGCGCCGTCCCCGAAGAAATCAAGGCGTTCCGGGAAACCGTCGATACCTTGCTGAAGGAGGCCCGCGTCGAAGCGGAAGATGCCGCCGCGCTGGCCGCGGAGGAAGACGCCTCCGACGAGGAAACGACCGAAGAGACCGTTGAAGATGGCAGCGAAAATGACTAAGCTATAGTCAGACTAACCCAAGGTGCTGCCATGATGGCATCGGTTCACGAAGCGAAGACCAATCTGTCGAAACTGATCGACGCCGTCGAACGCGGCGAGCGCGTGGTCATCACGCGGCACGGCGTTCCCGCGGCGGAACTGGTGATCGCGCGCAAGGCGCAGGTCCGGATCGGGGGTCTGAAGGGCCGCCTGTCTCCGCCGCCCGACAGCTTCACCGCACCGCTCTCCGAAGAGGAATTGCAGGACTGGGGCGCGTGAGCGCACTGCTTCTGGACACCAATGCCTTTGCCATGGTGCTGACGGACGACCCCCGGCTGACCGATACCGCACGCGGTGCCATCCTCGGCGCAAGCCGCGTGGCGCTGTCGGTCATCAGCCTGTACGAGATCGGTCAGAAGGTCCGGCTTGGGAAATGGCCGGAGATGGACGCCTTTGCGCCCGGACTTGCGGTGCAGGCACAGAATGACGGGATCGACCTGCTGCCCCTGTCACCAGCCGCAGCGTTGCAGGCGGCCCTCTTGGACTGGGACCACCGCGACCCTTTCGACCGGATGATCGCCTGCGTGGCCAGGGCCGAAGGGCTGGACCTCGTGTCGTCCGACACCGCATTCGATGAGCTGACCCTCAGCCGGATCTGGTAGACCGCTCCCGGCCTCGTGGACAGGTCCACGACAGCGGGCACCGGCACGGCGCCAGTGCCCCTGCGGGTTTCAGGCCGTCAGCGCGAACGGTGGTGCCAGCGGACCCGGCCGTCCTTGCTGCCCTTCTTCAGAGGCAGAAGCGGGCGGTACTGCGCGACCCAGCTTTTCGGATCGTAGTCGCAGACCAGACGGCCCTTGGCGTCACGGATGAAGCAGAGCGCGCCGTTCTTGTGCTTCCAGACCACGCCGCCATAGCTGGCGATGGTCATCGCCTGGATGTCGTTGTCGCTGGCCCAGAAGTCATAGTCGCCAAGCGGGAAGATACCGTCGCGGACCTCCTTCGGTTCGTCGAGCTTCGCCTCGTCGACCAGCGACTGCGTGTGGTCATCCACCGCTGCCTTGATCATTCCGGTGACAAATCCGGCACCGGCAAGGAGGGCACTGCCGGCAAGGGTTGCGGCGACGCCGACGCCGTAAAGGAAGCTGTCACCTGCGTCCGGGGCGGTATCGGTCGCGACCCAGACAACTGGCTGGACGATAAGTCCCGCGGCAGACCCCTTCGTTGCGCCAGCCACACGGCCGACAGCCTTCGACACGGACTGTGCCGCGACCTCAGTGCCGATGCCGGTTACGGAATTCTTGTATGTCATCAGAAACCTCAATCATTTCAGTACAATTCAATCACGGTACTCGCTACACGCGCCGGCGCCCGACGCGTTACTTGTGGAAGACGCGGTACGTCCGCGCCGGGTACTCCTGGACGAACTTCGCGTAGTTTTCAGTGGTTTTCGCACCCCTGCCCACCGGAAAAGGATCGTTGTAGGAAATGTCGGCCTTGGTGTCGCGCTCGCCGCTCAGGCCGGTGACAAGGATCCAGTGTCCGCTGGAGGACATGCCCTGACTGTAAGGCCCTGCGTGTTCCAGCATGTCGAAGATCAGCGGGCCGCGTCGCAGGTGGGTACGCAGCTTGGTCACGCTCCAGCTTTGCGGACCGATGTACTGCAGACCATGTGCCTTGGCATATTCGCGGGTCGGCGTGACCCAGTCATTCTCGCCCGAGAAGTTGTCGAGGCTGCCGTCCGGCAGGATCATCGACGCCGGTGTCCGCGCCTTCACCTGCGCCACGGTCTGACCCAGCAGCATCGCCGTGGCCGCCGCCCAGCAGGAGGTCCCGGTGGGCTGCGGGATCAGCTTCACCTTGTGATGGATCTTGGCGATGGTCTCGGACGGCTGCGGGGCGGCTTTCCAGATCGCTTCCGACGCCGCGTCGTTCAGCGCGGCCAGCGTCCTGCCGTTCGGGTCGACGCGGGAGTCCGGGTTGTTGAACTTCAGCACGCATTTCTGGAAGTCGTAGATCGCGGCACGGGTGAGGGTGCCGCAGATGCCGTCTTCGACCAGCGCGACGCGCGGGGCAGACATCTGTGCGTTCAACTGGCTTTGAACGGCGGCGACATCGGCGGCCTTGTTGCGCCCGTTGCGCCCGACGCTGGATTGCACGTAAATCGTCTGAATAATGCTCATGGCGTTTTATTCTCAATATCTTGCCCCCGGAAGCGAAATTGCGCCCTCATCGGGGAGCGGGGTGAGACTGGATGAAATTCACTCGTACCTGAATGGTGTTCTCCCGGTGACGTAAAATACCGGTTGCGCAATAGGTGGGGCTTTTCAGGACCGGCACAATGGACAGGGCAGGTATTCCATGCCCTTGCCGAGGCCACAATTTTCGCAACCCGTGTCGCCCGCGTTTTTCCTCTCCTCCTGCAAGTCCTTCCTCATATGCCGTTCAAATGCCGCCATTCCGACCACCGCCGGGTTGCGGAAACCGGCGCGCGGGGGCCCTTCTGTGCGGCCCTGCGCGCCGGAAGCTTGTTCAGGCGAAGTCGTACTCGAACCCCTTCTCGCCCACCTTCACCGTCACCTCCTTCATGTCCTCTCCGGACACCATGCGCTGCAGCACCTGGCGGGACAGGTCGGGCAGGATGGAGTTGGTGATGATGTTGTCGATCATGCGGCCACCGCTGTCGGGGTCGCGGCATTGTTCGGTAATGTAGTCGATCACCTCGTCGCCATAGACGAGGTTGGCGCCATGCGCGCCTTTCAGGCGCTTGGCCACCGCGCCGATCTTCAGCTTCGTGATACCGGCCAGCACGTCCTTGCCCAGCGGGAAATAGGGGATCGAGACGATCCGGCCCAGCAGGGCCGGGGGGAAGACCTCGAGCTGGAAGGGCTTCAGCGCGGTTTCCAGTTCATCGAGGTCGGGCGTGGTGTTGCCGCCCTCGGCCATCTCCATGATGACATCGGTGCCGACGTTGGAGGTCAGCAGGATCAGCGTGTTCTTGAAGTCGATCCGCCGCCCGTTGCCGTCTTCCATGATGCCCTTGTCGAACACCTGGAAGAACAGCTCGTGCACGTCGGGGTGGGCCTTTTCGACCTCGTCCAGCAGCACGACGCTGTAGGGCTTGCGCCGCACGGCTTCGGTCAGGCGACCGCCTTCGCCATGTCCGACGTAGCCCGGAGGCGCGCCCTTCAGCAGGGAAACGGTGTGCGCTTCCTGGTATTCGGACATGTTGATGGTGATGATGTTGTCCTCACCGCCGTAGATGGCTTCCGCCAACGCCAGCGCAGTCTCGGTCTTGCCGACACCGGACGGCCCGCAGAGCATGAAGACACCGATCGGCTTGTTGGGGTTCGACAGGCCCGCGCGGTTGGTCTCGATCCGCTTGGCGATGGCCTTCAGGCCGTGGTCCTGACCGATCACACGCTCCTGCAGATGCTCTGCAAGGTGCAGAACCGCCTCCAGTTCGTCCTGCACCATGCGGCCCGCCGGGATGCCCGTCCAGTCGGAGATGACGGAGGCCACGGCCTGCGCATCGACGTGGGCATAGACCATGCGGTCGTCCGGGTTGCCCTCTTCCAGCGTCGCCATGAAGGCGTGCATTTCCTTGCGCGCCTCGTCTGGATCGATCGTCGCCCCCTCGGCCTCTGCCTCCGCGTCGGAAGAGGCGTCCTCCGCTGCGGGACGGTTGTCCATGACCTCGGCGACGTCGTGACCTTGCGAGACGGCGATCTCCTTGCGCAGAAGGATGATCCTGTCGACGATCTCCTTCTCCTTGGCGTACTTCACTTCAAGGTCGGCCAGTTCGGACTCCAGCTTCCCTTTCTCCTCCATCGCCTCGAGAATGCGTTCCTCGTTCGACTCGCCCAGATCACGCTCGGACTCCTTCCCGGCGATCTCGACGTCCAGCGCGGCGATCTTCTCGCGGATATCTTGGATGCGGGCGGGAACAGAGCTTTGCGAGACGGCGACGCGGGCGCAGGCGGTGTCGAGCAGCGAAACGGCCTTGTCCGGAAGCTGCCGCGCGGGGATGTATCGGTGCGACAGGGAGACGGCGGCGACGATGGCCTCGTCCGAGATGCGCACGCCGTGGTGCTTCTCCATCGGCTCCAGGATGCCGCGCAGCATGTAGCAGCACTTCTCGACCGAGGGCTGGTCGACGTTGACCGGCTGGAAGCGCCGGGTCAGCGCCGGGTCCTTCTCGAAATAGGTGCGGTACTCCGACCATGTGGTCGCGGCGATGGTACGCAGCGTGCCGCGGGCCAGAGCCGGTTTCAGCAGGTTCGCGGCATCGCCGGTGCCCGCCTGACCGCCGGCACCGATCAGGGTGTGCGCCTCGTCGATGAAGAGGATGATCGGGGTGGGGGAGGACTGCACCTCGTCAATGACCGATTTCAGACGCTGCTCGAACTCGCCCTTCATGGACGCCCCGGCCTGCATGGCCTGAATGTCGAGCATGTAGAGCTTCGTGCCCTGCAGCTTCGGCGGCACTTCGCCCGCGGCGAGGCGCTGAGCGAAGCCTTCGACCACGGCGGTCTTGCCGACACCCGCCTCGCCCGTGAGGATCGGGTTGTTCTGGCGGCGGCGCAGCAGAACGTCGATCACCTGACGGATCTCGTCGTCGCGGCCGACGATCTTGTCCATCTTGCCCGACGCCGCATCCGCCGTCATGTCGACGGAGAAGCGGCCAAGCGCAGTGGACGCCCCGGGGCGGCCGTCGTCGTCGTCACCCGGCTGCGCGGCGGAAGGAGAGGACAGGCCGGAACCGTCCATCGGACGCATCGTCTCTTCCTCTGAATCCTTCCAGAGGCGGCGGCTCTCCTTGGCGAGGATGTCGGCAGAGATGTCCCCGAAGACCGACGAATAGCGCATGATGTGGCGGCGCAAGTGGTCGTCCTGAAGGATTCCGGTCAGCACATGGCCCGTCCGGATCTGGCTCTCTCCGAACAGCAGCGTCGCGTAGGTCCAGGCGTGCTTCAGCGCGTCGAGGAACTGCTCGGAAATGCCGGGGGCCTCGGTGACGTTCTTGTCCAGCTTGGCGAGCGTGTTCTGCAGATCCTTCAGCACCTGCCCGCGGTTCAGCCCGAGCGCGTTCAGCGTGACCGAAACATCGGAGTTCTTGTTGGACACGACCGGCCACAGCCAGTGGCAGAGGTCGATCTGGCGGTTGCGGTCCCCGCGCGCATGCCGCATGCCCTGAATGAAGGCATTGTACCCGGCCTGGTTCATCTTGAGAGCGTAGCTCTCGATCTCAATTCCTGACATTGCAATAATCCCTTCTGAAATGTTCCGGCCCGGTTATCGCTCCGGGTCCGGATCTCCCTGTTGTATCCGCGGCCGTCACGCGGCCGCCTTTTGGTCTTGCCCTTTCGGGGGCAGAAGCTTGAACACCGTCACCTGCACCATCACGTCGGGATCGCCCTTCGGCGGCGCGATACAGGCCATCCAGCCAAGCTGTGCGTTGACGCCCATCACGGCGGGCTGGATCTCGGTCTGCGGCAGCCACAGCACGGTTTCGACCTCGTAGGCCTCGCCGAGATACCAGAACACCAGATCGCGCAGGTCGGGGTGGTCGCCGCCCGACGGCAGCAGTTCGAAGTAGTCCTTGATGGAACGGACATAGAGGTGCACGCGGATCTTCTCTCCGACCGTGCGCACCCGGGACCCGAGGTGCATGTTCATGCCGATGCTGCAGGCCTGGCGCCCCATGTGCGACAGGGTGTCGGGCTCGAAATCGAGCCATGTCGGCACCAGTTCCTCGATCTCGACGCGCAGCTTGCCGTCGAAGTGAAGCTGCAGGATCTGGCGCAGGCGCACCGGGCTTTTCACGCGCCCGCCGGCCAAACCCGCGTAACGCGCCTTCACCGTGTCCGACACCTCGTCCCGGTCGCGCATCGCCTTGGTGCCGTTGCCCGCGACCGCCAGAAGGTAGGACTGGAAGCGGTCGTCGGTCGGGTGGTCGAACTGCGTGATGGCATGGGCGTCGGACCACGCGCGGAAAAACAGCTCCTGGAAGCGTTCGGTGAAAATGTCGACAAAGCGGGTAAAGCTCTTGTCGCCGTGGATGAACCACTGCTGGATTTCCTCGGTCCAGTTCAGCGGGAAGGCCCCGAACGGCCCGAAGAACCCCATGAACTGCGCGCGGATCATCGGCACGCGACGGCTGGGATCGTAACGGGCGATATCGGCAGTTGGGACGCCGGTGAACGGGTCCTGACCCATGCGCACAAGCTGATCGTGAAGCCGGGTGTTGCGCCCGATGCGCGGCTTGGTCCCGGCGCGGCGCTCAAGCTCCCGCAGGAGGAAGAACAGACCCTTGCCCATCGCGCGCCACGCGGCTTGTTCGTCCTCGTCGAGGCCGGAGGGCATCTCCGGCTCTTCGTCGAGGTCGTCCATGGCAAGCTGTTCGACCTGAGAAGTGACGAGTTGCCGGAAGGTGTCGAGCAGCCCGTCCTCGAGGAAGGCATCCTCGGGGTGTTTCAGCCGCTGCCCAGCCCGGCGGATGAGGTCGTCGCGCAGGGCAGGGGTCAGGCCCTCGGGCGCGCGCCGCGCGGTGTGGCGCAGGGCTGCCGTCAGCCCGTGCCCCAGCAGGGCCTGTTCGATCACCTCGTTCGGCGTCCATGCCTCGCGCGGGATGAATTTCTGGATCGAGGTCTCTGCCCGGGGCAGACCCGGAAGCGCGGCGAAGACGGTCTTGTCGTCGTCATCCCAGCCACTCTTGGCGGCGGGGGCGGGTTCCTCCGCCTTCTTGGGCGCATCATCGAACCAGTCGAGGTCCGCCATGACCGTCTTGTCGTCTTCGTCCGTCTTGCCACCCATCAACGGCGGCCGGACGGAGGGCAGTTCGACGACCGGCACGGAGCCCCGCGGCTTCTGCGCCACGCCGGGCAGGGGCGGGAAGGTCGGCTCCTTCACGTCCTTGTCACGCACCGGCTGGGAAAACCCGCCCTTCGGCATCGGCAGCGGCTCGATCTCCTTCGGGTCGCTGTCCTTGTCCTTCGGCGGCGTCTTGGCCCTTGGCTTGCCGGGGTCCTTGTCCAGCCAGGCCATCACCGTCTTTTCGTCGTCGTCCCAGTCGTCGCTCACAGCACGCGCCCTCCGCCCAGCCGGGGCGGCCAGGTCTTCAGGTGCCCGCGCTGGTGCGAGCGGATGACCGTCTTGGTGAACGAATTGACAGAGGCATATTCGGCAAGGAACCGGTCCAGAACGGAGCCGAGCAGCATGATCCCCGACCCTTCGAAGGCCTCCTCGTCGAAGGTCAGCGTGACTTCGAGGCCCCGGGCCGTGTGGAAGCCCTCGGGATGCGGGATCGACGCCGGAACCTGCCGCGTCTCCACCGATTGCAGCCCGTCGATCTGGCTTTCGATGAAGCTGTCCGACAGGTCGGCAAACAGGCGCATCATCTCGCGCAGCGCCTCTGCCGCATCGGCGCCGGTGCGGCCCAGCACGCCGTAGCTGTTCAGCGACATGTGGCTGACGAGCCGCCAGTAGACGTCGCCCGACTGCGTCCGGTGGGCGGCGCCGCCCTCCATGTCGGCAAGGCTGTCGCGCGGCGGAGTCGGGCCGTCGATGCAGGCCAGCCGGATCGTGTTCTCGTCGCAGAAGTAGAAGTCTTCCTCGCCCTGCTTGATAGGCAGTTCCCCGGCGAGGTGCCGGTTGGAACACAGGCCCCGGATCTGTAGGCGTTGCACCCGCACGTCGTCGGGTGGTTCGTAGATCGACAGGAACGTCTCCGTCCCGCGATAGCGCGACCGGGAAATGCCCTGCTTGCGCTCCTGCGCGGTGATCCGGCGCTTCTTCTTGCGGCTGGTATAATACAGCGCGTGCCGCGGGCTGACCTTGTTCGAGGGCAGCGCGTACAGCGGATAGACCCGCGTCTTGGCCTGGCTGCCCTGGTAGTGGGCGAAGACCTCGGTCACGCGGTGGAATTCGTAGTGCGTGACGGGCGTGGAAAGGGGCGTGACCACGTATTCGTGGCTCTTGCGGTCCATGCGCAGCGGCGCCGCGGCCTCTTCGAACAGGTTGACCGCCGGGGCGCAATGCAGGCGGATGTCCTCCGTCGACAGTTGCGCGGCGAGCTTCTGGCTCGACGTGTCGAACTCGAAGATAATCTGGATGCGTGAACCGGGAACGCGGGCCCAGACGTCGCGCAGGCCCTTGACCCGGAAACCGAGGAACTTGCGCGGGTAGACGAAGACCTCGCGCAGCAGGGCGAACCCCTCGAACAGGCGGTCGTCGTGGGGGAAAAGCCGTTCCGACCGGTCGAAACCCACCTGCTCGATCTGGTGCGGGGCGAGCGTCTGGTAAACGTCGTCGCCAAGCGCGTTCTGCCAGCGCAGCGACACCTTCACCCGGTCGCAGAAGATCTGTTCGTAGAGCGCCACGGCCTCGTCCATCGGACCGGCGAGGTGGAACTGCAGCGTATCGGCCTGAAGCTCGGTCAACGGTTCGCTGTTGTCGGCCTTGCCCGTCACGCCAAGCCGCGCGATGTCGATGAGCATGCCCGCTTGCACGCCCTTCGCAGGCTCGCGCATCACCGCACCCACCTGCCCGGAGCGTGAGAGATAGCGCACCTCTGCCACGTCGATGGGCCAGAGGCTGAGGGGAGCGGCCAGCGCGAAGCGGCAGGACACGCGCTTCTCCGTGTCGACGTAGCGCGCCTCCATGTAGTCGCCGGGCCTGAAATGGATGCCGGTCACCGTCTTCGGGTCCTCAAAGGGCGCGGCGGCCCGCACAGTCATGACCGAAGGGGTCGGCTCCAGCACGCCGGGCAGAAGCTGGTCCAGAAGTTCGCGCGTGAAGCCGCGGAATTCCTCGTCCAGCTTCAGCTGCACCCGGGCCGCAAGGAAGGCGGAGCCTTCCAGCAGCGCCTGCGCGGTCGGGTCCATGTTCTCTTCGAGCAGCCCGCCAAGGCGGTCGGCAAGGCCGGGATACTCCTGCGCGAATTCGCGGGCACGCTCCTTCAGCAGTGCGAGTTCCCGGTTGTAGGCGTCGCGGAAGGCCTGTTTCACATCTGCACCCGCAGCTTGGACATGCGCATCTTGCCCGCACCAAGGTCCAGCTCCGCGTCGAAGTCGAGCGGGATGTCCACCGGGTCGCCCATCAGGTCGGCCTGCACGAACAGTTCGAGCCGCTGATCGTTCTGGCTGTCGCTGCGGCGCACCGACACCTCGATGGAGGACGGCACGAGGCGCGGCTCATGATCAATGAGCGACTGCTTGATGGAATCCTTGATCGACTCGCCGTTCAGCTCGCGGATCGTGACGCTCGACAGGTCGCGGAAGCCGTAGTTCAGGATCGACCGCGCCACGTGCGGCGCCTGGTCGAGCGGCAGGGCGGCGTCCAGTCGGATGGTGTTCATCAGGGCGTTCAGGTCCGCCTCGATATGGTGACGCAGGGTGCCCTCGGTGACACCTTCGCGGAAATCGATGCGGCGGGTGATCGTCGTCTCGCCGTCTTCCTTCTGGTCCTGCGTGCGTTCGGCGTGCTGCCGGCGGCGGCGGTCATGGAAGCTGGAGCGGAATATCTGCAGGATCGAGACCTTGGCGCGGTCTTCCTTGCGCCAGACGCGGGTCACCTGCGTCGTCAGATCCGGATCGTCGGAGGTCATGTCACGCTCTCGAAATCAAAAGGCCCGAGACAAAACGTAACGGCCATCCCCCGAGCAATCAAAGAAAAGTTAATGCTGGAAGGGCGGGTTTGCCGCCCTTCCCGATATGCGAATACGCCGAAAGGGCGAAGCGCTTACGCGCTCCATTCCTTGTCTTCGGCGATTTCCCAACCGGCAGAGAATTCGCCGTCCGGCGCACCCTTCTGGTTCTGCTTGGTGTAGGTGATCTCGAACATGCGGAAGTTCAGGGTGAGGCTTTCCTGGATACGGTCCAGGCCGTCGTTCATCCCGCCGGTGTTGTACGACGTGATCATGACGTCCTTCATCTTGATCTTCATGTAGTCGACGGGCTTGGAACCGCCGGCCTTCAGCACGTGCAGCTCTGCGTCGGAGATGTGCTCGCCCGAGCAGCAGCGCTTGATCAGGTCGTGCGAGGACGCGTCGACGTACTTGGTGAACGCGATGTCACCCACGTCGACCTTGCCGCCGCCGCCACCAGACCCCAGGTGGGTCGTGCCCGACTGGGTCATGCCGACGCTCCAAGACAGAATGTCGATCCAGTCCTTGTGCTGGTCATTCTGGGACTCGCCCTTGATGCCGTTGCCGAGTTTCAAAAAGATATTGACAGCCATTTTGCTTCTCCTTCTGGCTTAAAATCTCACCTACCGCTTAATTGCGGGCGGCAATCACTTATTTGGCAGGCAGTTTCGACACGAGGCTCATGCCGATATCCATGCCTTCCATTTGAAAATGCGGTTTCAGGAAGAACTTGCCGGTGTAGTAACCGGGGTTGAGTTCGTCTTCGACCACTTCGACCTTTGCCCCTGCCAGCGGACGCTTCGCCTTTTCCAATTCCGTCGCGGTGTCAGGGTTACCCGTCACATACTTGTTGATCCAGGTCTGCAGCTCGATCTCCAATTGAGCCCGTGTCGGGCTCTGGCCAATCTTGTCGCGCACCATGACCTTCAGATAATGGCTGAAACGCGACACGGCGAAGATATAGGGGATGCGCGACGACATGTTGTCCGATGCCGTGGCAAGGTCATCCACGTATTTCTTGGGCTTGTAGAGCGACTGCGCACCGATGAAGGCCGCCTTGTCGGTATTCTGCCGGTGGATCAGGCCGATCAGGCCTGCCTTCGACAGCTCGCCCTCCCGACGGTCCGTGATGGACACTTCCGTCGGGCATTTCATCTGCTTGTCACCGTCGCCGGTGTCGAAGACGTGTGTCGGCAGGTTGGTCACCTCGCCGCCGGAGGTCACGCCGCGGATGCGGACGGTCCAGCCGTGCTCCTTGAAGGCACGGTTGATGTTCGTGGCCATCGCATGGGCCGCGTTCATCCAGGCGTACTGTGTGCCGCCATGGCCGTCGGTTTCCTCGCGGAAGTCGAATTCCTCCACGACCGAGGTGCTGTCCGGGCCATAGGGCTCGCGGGCCAGCGCGCGGGGCAGGGTCAGCGCGATAAAGCGGCTGATCTCGCTGTCACGCAGCGAATTCCACTGTGCGTATTCCGCGTTCTCGAACATCTCCGACAGGTCCGGCGGAACGGCGATCTCGTTCCAGCTGTCCATGCCCAGCAGGTTCGGCGACGCGCCAGAGATGAACGGCGCCAGCGAGGCTTCGGCGATCCGGCCCATGAAGCGCAGGATGTTCACGTCGGCCGAGGAATGGTCGAAGTGGTAGTCGCCCACGAGGCAGCCGAAGGGCTTGCCGCCCAGCGTGCCGAGCTGCTGTTCGTAGACCATCTGGAAGAGCGGCGACTGTTCCCACTTGTTCTTGGGATAGCGCCGGGTCATGGCCGCCAGCTCCGACTTGGAGATGTTCAGCACCTTGACCTGCAGCGTTGCGTCGGTCTCTGCGTTGTTGAGCGTGTAGGCCAGGCCGCGCCACTGGCTCTCGAAATGCTGGAACTCCTCCTGGTGGAGGATCGCGTTCATCTGGTCGCTGAGCTTCTTGTCCAGCTTGGCCAGCATCGCGTCGAGCGTGTCGATCACGTCGTCTTCGATGATGGTCTGGTCGTCGAGCGCCTCGCGGACCAGTGCCACGAGGGCATTGTCCACCTCACGCTCTGCCACGTCGGTGCGCGGCTTGATCGTTTGCTTCAGAATGTCGGAGAATTCCGCAAGTTCGTTTACGGATTCCGCGACCGCGCCGCCTGCGCCTTCTGTATCCAGTTGTGCGTCGTTAGCCATGGTTCATGTCCCTGTTATCGCGTCGCGGTCAGTTATTCTTCGTCTTTGCCGGCCTTCGCCTGCTCGCCGAGAGCGGCAAGCAGTTCGGGGTCGCTCAGAAGCTTTTTGATGTGCTCCTGCGCCTTGGGCTTCGAAGCCATGTAGCGCTGCAGGGAGGCCAGCTGTTCGCGGGCTTCCAGCAGCTTTGCCATCGCCGGAACCTGGCGGGCGATCTGCGTCGGCTCGAGGTCGTCCATGGAGTGGAACTTCAGGTCCACGCCCATCTTGCCGCCGTTCGGGTCCAGCTTGTTCTCCACCATGAAGGACATGCCGGGCTCGATCGAGGACATGTAGTCGTCCAGTGTGTCCTTGGTCACGCCGGTGAAGGTCCGTTCGGTGACGTCCTCCTTCTCGACGCCCGGATTGTTTCCGGACAGGTCGGAAAGCATGCCCATCACGAAGGGCAGCTCCACCATCTTTTCGCTCTCGTAGGGATCAGCGTACTGGATCGACACCCGCGGAGGGCGATTGCGCTTGATGTAACCGGAACCTGAATCAGACATAAGAAAAACTCCCTGAAGCTTTGTTGCAGTGCTGCAATCTTGTTGAAAATCAAACCGCCAAGCGGACCTAAAGTCAACGATGTAGATATACCAAAAAACCGTACTTGTACACGACGGGAGGAGTACCTACTCAGTCCTCTTCGCGCGGTATAAGCTCGTCTATGATAGACTGAAAATCCCTGTCGAGATAGCTTCTTGCGCGGCTCAGCAGAGTCGGAATCGGGCTGGAGCGTTCGACCCTGCGGAAGTAGTCCTCGACTGACCGGATCGCGACCGCAGCCTCCCCCGCATTGGTTACGGAGACCTCCGGACCGGGCTCCGGCTCGGGGAACGGGGTGTCGGGATCCTCGTGCATGTCCTCCGTCAGCGCCCGAATCCGCGCGATTCCAAGCGAGAAACCGGCCGTCGGACTGAAGCTGACAAGCGCCTCCTCGACATTGTCGGGCAGCAGGGTTTCCAGCGCCTCCAGCAGCGGTTTGCCGATCAGCGACCGGGCCTGCGTTACCAGGAGCAGCGTGGCCGACGACGGCTCGTAGGTCCGGTAATAGGCCTCGCAGGCCTGCAGCAGACGCTTGGCGTGCAGGTGGCTGACCACCTCGGCGCCGCCGCCCTTGGCCGCAGCCGCCGCGGCAGAGAACGCCGGTCCGCCGCTGCCGCTCCCTTCGCTTCTGCCCTCGTCGTCATCGCCCCCCTCTGCAACCGGCTCCTCGACCTGCGCGACAGAGGCGAGGTCGGACCGGGAGTTGGTGATCGCCTCGATCATCTCGGTGATGGTCGGCCCGAAGCGCGAGAAATCGGGAGAGAACTTCGCCGTGCTGCTCGACTCGCAGGCCGCCTTGATGCGGTTCATCGCGTCGCGCAGTTCGACCAGTGTTTCCAGCGTCTTCTCGACGTGTTTGGCGTTGCCCGCCGAGGACAGCGCATCGAGGATCGGCGCCTGTTCGATGTCCTCTTCGGACTGCAGCGCCGTCAGCTCGCCGCGCGCCACCTTCAGCCGCCGCAGCGTCGCATCGCCGGTCGGTGTCAGCGGGGTGAAGTAAAGCGGCTGCACCACGCTGGTGTTGTCGTTGAGGTCGTTGATCGTGCTGCGGCGGTCCCCGGAATCCGTCGGATGCACGTCCGCATCGAAGGTTTCCAGAAGCCCGGCAACCCAAGCCACGGATTCCGTGAACTTGGCCAGGTTTCCGGAGAGGATCGCCCATTGTGCCCTCAGCACCACCAGCCGCAGGTCCTTCGACCGCTCCAGCACCGGGTCGATCAGCTTGATCTCGTCACGGAAGCTGACCGACTTGGGGTCGAACATGTTGTCCGGCGTCATGCTGCCGTCGGGCTTCTCGACGCCGGGCCGGTAATAGAATTCCGGCAATTCGCCCATCCGGTCGAAATAGGCTTCGTCGAACTGCGGGTCACCCTCGGGTTCGAGGTCGGGACCGCAGGGGGCATCCTCCGAAATCGGCTGGAGAAGCTTTTCGAGATCCATTCAGGCGCTCCGTCAGTGGCCCGCGACGATGCGGGCAAATATCATTTTCTGTTGTTGGCCTCCGCGTAGGCCTTTGCAAATGCTTGCAGGAACGCGTCCAGAATTCCGTGTTCCCCGGCTTGCGCCTTCTCGTCCCACCGCTCCACGTAGGTCGGCCACTGTTTGCCCGACCGCTTGCCGCCCAGAAGGTTGGAACCGGTGCTTTCGCAGGCCGCCTCGATCTCTTCGGGGGACAGGCCGCGGAACACCTCGGCCAGCGCAGGCTGCAGCGCGCGGAAGACCGCCTCCTGGTGCTGGCGGATGTCGCCGAGCGCGTCCTTGAAGCTATCCGGCCCCATCATGAACCCGTCGCGCGGTGCCACGAACATCAGCTCCAGCGCCTGCTGGCTGTCGGGCATGAACTTCATCGGGTTGTTGGCATTGGCCGACAGCATCGTGCGCACGCCGCCGCGGGTGAAGTTCTTCACGTCGGCCCGCGCCTTGAGCATCATCATCGTCTCTTCGGTCGCGATCCGCACGCACCGGCCCAGCATGTGCATCAGTTGAACCGCGTTTTCCGACTTCACGGCCTTCGGGTCGAGCCCGGCACCTTCGCAGAACGCGCGCAGGGCAGGGCCCACGTCACCGCCGCCGCCCGCCGCAGAGGGCGCGGGTCCCGGAGCGGGCGCCGCCGGTTGCGGAGAGACCGGGCGCGGCTCGGGCCTCGGCTGTGCCGAGGGCGAAGGCTGCGGCGGCATCGGCCGGGGCATGGGGATCTGCGACGGCGACATGGCGCGACGCGGCTCCTCCGGCAGATGCTCGGGCGGGCGATATTCGGGGCTGAAATCCTCGTGCTGCGGCATCTGCCGCGCCTGCGGCGGGTTGGCCGGGGCCGAGGGCGGCGGCGTCTCCTGCCCAAGGCTGGGCTGGTAGGCGGGTGCATGCGGATCCTGCGGGGCGTCCTGCCCCAGCGACGGCGTGTAGGGCGGCACGTCGCCCGGGGGCGGTGCCTGGCGCTCCGGTGGGCGGGCCGGTTCCTGCGGCGCATCCCGGCCCAGCGTCGGCACATAGGCCGGCTGCGGCTCGGACGGGTGCTGCGGCGGTGCGGGTTGTTGCGGCGGCCCCCATCCGGAAGGCGTCTGCAGCGACCCTTGGTTGTGTGACACCGAAGGCGCGCTGCCCGGCGCGGGCGTGTTGTGCATCGGAAGCTGGAGCGAGGTTTCGGTCTTCAGCCCGGCGCTGGCGCTCGGGCGCTGCACCTGGATAAAACCGTCGTTCAGCGCATCGAGCCCTGCACCGCGACCACCCGAGACCGGCTGCATGTTCGAAGGATTTGGCGACCCGAAGGCGCCCCACGGATCGTCGTCCGGATCGGGCGCGGCGGCACCGGCGGCCTGCTGCACCTCGACCCCTACGATGTAGTGGCCGACGATCAGCCGCTCTCCGCCGCGCAGGGCCAGCTTGCCCTCCAGCCGGTGGCGCTGGCCGTCCACGAAGGTGCCGTTCATCGACACGTCGGTGAGGTAATAGGTCCCGCCCTCGAACGTGATGTCGAAGTGGTGGCCGGAGATCATCTTGGACGGATCGGGCAGCGACCAGTCCATGGAGGCGCGCCGGCCGACGCTCGCACCATGGCCGTCGAGACGGAGAGACGTCGGCCCACCGTTCTCGAGCTGATCGAAGTTCTCGATTCGCAATACAAGTGTCATCGCACTCAATTAACCAGTTGTCCGCAGCCTAAGCCAGTGGCCACACGATCAAAATTTCAGAATGGACGGAACAGCGCCGAGGCCTGGTCAATGAACCTCGCCAGCCGCACGGGGCGCTGCTGAAGCTCTGCACGGGCGAGACAGGACAACACGGCAGAGTTGATTGCACGTGGTGCACGATGGGCCGGAACAGCGGCGCTGTCGTTTGGCGCGATGGGCCCGCCCGACCACCCCACGGCAAGGCCGAGGAAGACCGCCGGGCTGCGCACCGGGGCATAAAGCGACCTGCTCATCACCCGGTATCGGTTCTCGTTGTCGGAGTAGCTGCACCAGTTGGCCACATGCTCCATCAGTTCGCGGTCGGCGGCGGTCATGTCGTCGCTGGCGATCCGCAGGCATTCGTAGGCCCACCAGATCGCCATCGCAGGAACCGCTGCGAAGGCAGCGAAGGTCACGGCCTCTTCGGGCGTCGTGGACCCGGCAAGACGATTGAGATACTCAAGGTTCTCTTCGTCGTCCCGCGGGCGATGCTGGGTCATCTGCTTGACCTGAGGCATCTCGGAGTAGAGTTCGAAAGGGGTCTCGTACCGCAGCGCCGACATGGGCGGCTGGGTTTTGTCCTGGTCTTCCGTGATGTCCTGCACGTCGTTTGCCATGTTTCGACTGTTCCCCGTCGCGCCGTGCCGGTCAAGTAGGGTTTCACCGACCATGCGCATTATCCCCCATGTTGTGTGGCTGCCCGGCCCGGTCACCCAACATGCTGCACCGCAGCCCCTGCTCCGGGGCTCCGATAAGCGGAATTATGTCAAGCAGCCAGCGTCGCGGGTTTGCCGCCGAGTTCAAGGATGCGGTCGGCGAGCCGTTCGGCTTCGGCGCGAGCATGGGTCACGAACAGCGTGGCGGGCCGGGTCTGGGCGATCAGCGCCTCCGTCAGGGCCATCATCTGGTCGGCCATTTCCGGATCGAGCGAGACGAAGGGTTCATCCATGATCAGAAGCTCCGGCCGGCCCGCGAAGGCCCGCGCCAGTGACAGCCGCCGCTGCATGCCCAGCGACAGCTCGCCCGGAAAGGCCGCGCCACGCCCGGCCAGTCCGACCCGGTCCAGTGCCGCCTCGGCCCCGGCGCGGTCGAGGTCGGTGTGGGTCAGGAGCAGGTTGTCGACGGCAGAGCGCCACGGCAACAGCGTCGGCTCCTGGAAGACGATGGCCATGTTCTCGGGCCGCTGCACGGTACCCTCGAACCGGGTGTCGATGCCCGACAGGATGCGAAGGATCGTCGACTTGCCGATACCCGAGGGCCCGACCAGCGCGACCGTCTCGCCCGGCTGGATGTCGAAGCGCACGGGGCCAAGCACCTGTGTGTTGCCGAAGTGCTTGGACTGGATGTCGATCCGGATCACGTGCCCCTCCATCGGCGCACGCGCCGTTCCCAGGGTTGCAGGACCAGCCATTCCACCGCCAGCATCACGGCGATGAAGGAGAAGGCGTAGACCAGCACCATCCGCACGTCGAACAACTGGAAATACAGGTGGATCTGGAAACCGACGCCGGACGACCGTCCGAGGAATTCGACCACCAGAACGATCTTCCAGATCACCGCGATACCGGACCGCGCGGCGGCGGTCAGGAAGGGCGCAAGCTGCGGCAGGGTCACGTGTCTCAGCCGCGCCCACGCCGACATGCGGTAGACCTTCGCCATGGCGTCGATCTGCGGATCGAGTGCGCGGGCGCCCTCGCGGATCACGGTGGCGACGTTGGGAATCTTGTTCAGCGTGACGGCCAGGATCGCCGCCGTCTCGTTCAGCCCGATCCACAGGTAGCACAGCACGATCAGCACAAGCGCGGGCAGGTTGAGGAAGATCACCAGCCACGGGTCGAGCCAGTGGTTGACCGCCGGATACCGTCCCATGACCAGACCCAGCGCCGTGCCCACGGCCATCGCCAGGGTAAACGCCCAGATCACCCGGATCAGCGTCGACCCGAGGTGGTACGGCAGTTCGCCCGACACCGTTTCCCGCCAGAACGGCTGCAGCAGCGACCACGGCTGCGGCAGGACGGTCGCGTCCGCGGTCAGCCACGCCGCAACCACCCATAACAGCAACAGCCCGAAGAGAGACAGGGTCGTTACGCCCGCTGAGGTGTCCTTCATCGGGCTGACTGCCTCATTTCAGATCGGCAAAGAGCCCTGCGGGCACTTCGGTGGCCTGACCGACCAGTTCCTCGCCGCCCAGCTCGTTCATCAGGGCCAGCATCTTGTTCGCGCCCTCGATGTCGATCGGGCCGCGCGCAGGGATGCCCGCGATCCAGTCGGCCTTGAGCTGCTCGAACTCTGCGTCGTCGCTGGCGTTCATGTCCGGGCGGATCGCTTCCCACGCCTCATCGCTGGTGGTCAGCAGGTCCTTGGCGTCGCGGCTGGCGTCGTAAAGCGCCTGCGCAAGCCCCGGATTTTCCTCAAGGAAGCTCTCCTTGAAATAGTAGCCCAGAAGCGGCGTGTCGGTGTTCAGCCCCAGTGCCTGGCCCGCCGTCTCGACCGAGATCACCTCTTCCATGCCGGCGGCCTTCATCTTGGCGAGGAAGTGCCAGAAGTTGATGGCGCCCTGCGTCTCGCCGCCAAGCGCGGATTTGAAGATCAGCGGGGGTGCGCCGAAGACCTGCTCCGTCTCGGCCTTCAGGTCCATGTCGTATTCCTGCTGCGCGTAGGCACGCAGGATCAGCCACGACTTGTCGAGCGGCCCGCCAGCGATGCCGATCTTGCCGCCGGCCAGATCCTTCAGGCTTTCGATCCCGGCGTCGGGTTTGGCTACAAGGCCGCCGACCGCCTTCGAGTACGGCACGAACACGTAATCCTTGCCCTCGGCGCGCTGCCGGGCGACCCAGATCCAGTCCGCAACCGCGATGTCGGCCTCGTCCCCTTCCACCGCGACACGGGTCGCGCCGTTGTCGGCGTAGGGCTTCATTTCAAGGTTGAACCCGTGCTTCTCGTCGAAGCCCTGGTCGATGATGGTCTGCAGTTCCCAGTTCACCGTACCGATCTTGAGAGTGGCGGCACGGATGGTCGGCAGGTCCTGCGCAAAGGCCGGCATCGCCACGGCCAAAGCGGCCAGCGCGACAGAGCCTGCGCGTGTCAGAATGTCGAACATGTCTTCCTCCCCTTGAGACAAGGGGGAGGCTGTCGGGCCTCCCCACTCGTATTCTATGTCACGGGTGGCAGTCTTCACCCGGTTCTTTGGTCGCAGGCGCGCCTATTCCGCGCGGCGGCCGACCTCGTTCAGATCGGCGTCCAGCTCGATATCGAACTGGTTGCCGCCCTTGCAGATGACGTCGTCCAGCTCGTAGCCGCCGTCGTCCTCCATCTCGATGTCGTCGGGCGCCATCTGGCACTCCATGTCGGTCAGCATCGACATGATGGCGTCGACGGTCTCCTGGGGGATACCGCCTTCATGGCTTTCGGCAAAGACGGGCGTGGCCAGGGCAAGGGCGGCGCAGGCAAAGATGATGCGTTTCATGGATGGTTACCTCACTGGATGGAAATCTTGATCTGCTGGGTTTCGCCGGTGGAGCCGGGGATCCTCAGCACGTGCGTACCGGGCTTGATCGCGATGAAGGACATCTCGACCACGCCCGCCTTGTCGAACTCGATCGAGTCGATGGCCATGGGCCTGACCTCGATCTTGTTGATGACGATCTCGTTCATCCAGATCGCCCGGAAGAAGGACGCGCCCTCGACCGCAAGTTCTGCCGACCCGTCCGCCTCGATCACCAGCGTGTAGTAGGCACCGGATTGCAGCACCACGTCCTCGCCGAGCGGCTTGCCGGAGGCCAGCGTGATATTGATGTCCTCGCCGCGGTTGCAGGCGGCCAGCAGCCCGGCAAAGCCCATGTCGTCGCATAGCGGCGCGGCCATGGCGGGCGCAGCCAGTGTGGCGGCCACGAAAGCGGCGGTCAGGCGTCGGATCATTTGGTCTCTCTCCCTTGTCGTGTTTGCACCGGCGAAGGACCGGCCTATTCGATCACCACCACGCCCCAGGGCTGCTGCCCGACCTGGACGGACTTGATGGCCTTTTCCTCGGCCACGTCGATCACGGTGATATCATTGGAATTGCCGTTGGTGGTCAGCAGGTACTTCTCGTCGGGCGTGAATGCGAGCTGCCAGACCCGCTGGCCGGTCATGATGTAGTCGATCACCTCGAGGGTCTCGCCGTCGATCACCGCCACCCGGTTGGCGGGGCCAAGCGCCACGAAGATGCGGCTGCCGTCGCTCGTGACCTTGACCCCAACGGGCTGCAGCCATTCCGGCAGGACGCCCGGCACTTCGAAGCCGATCTTCTTGATAAGGTCGGGGGTGCCGTCCTCCGCGATGTCCATGACGGAGACGGTGCCGCCGATCTCGGACGACACGAACAGCCGTTTGCCATCGTCGGTGTACTGCGCGTAGCGCGGGCGCTGGTCGACCAGCACGTTGTGCTTGATCTTGTAGTCGTCGGTGGAAATGAAATGCGCCATGTTGGTGGTCTCGGACGTGTTGACCACCCACTTGGCATCCGGGCTCATGCCCATGCCCTCGGGTTCGACACCCACCGGCACCTCCGCGATGATGGTGTGCGTCTCCGTATCCGTCACGGTCACGAGGTTGTCGTCCTCGTTCGCGATATACAGCCGCTTGCCCGACGGCTCGATGATGAAGAGTTCGGGGTCGGGGCCGGAGGGCAGGCTTTCCAGTTCCTCGTAGGTCTCCGTGTCGAACACCCGGACAAGGTTGTCGTCGGAGGCGCACACATAAAGCTTCGTCCCGTCCGGCGACACGGTGATGCCGCGCGGACGGTTGCCGCCCGGAAACTCGGTCAGGACTTCCCAGGTGTCTGTATCGACCACGGTGATGGTGTTGCCCCTCTCGTTGGAGACGAAGGCCTTCCCGGCCACCGCAGGTGCGGCGGAGAGGGCGATCAGGGCGGTGGCAAGCATGAGGCGTTTCATGGCGGACTCCGTCAGTTGAAGGCGGTGCATTGGGATTCGGGACGGTCCAGACCCAGCGTGTCGAGGCTGGACACCTGGTGGAGGAAACCGTCCTGCGGGCTGACGCTGACCGTGATCATGCCGTCGTACAGCAGGATCGGCTGACGGAGCTGGCCGTTCCAGTTGCGGAAGGTCACCTTCTGCCCCTTGAACGCCGCCAGCTCGAACTTGTCTGACAGCACGTAGGCCTTGATCTCCATCGGGTCGGCGGTGCTGGCGCGGGTCACGGCCTCGCCGATCACGCGCAGGGCAAGCCAGACGTTGTAATCCTCCGGCTGGACGTAGCGGCGGGTCAGCTCCTCGAACCGGGTGTGGTACTGGGTGGCGCCCCATGCCTCATGCGCACCGTGGAAGGTGACCGGGCGCAGGCCGCCGGACCCCATCACCGGGCGCGGATCCCAAAGGTTGTAGGACAGGTAGCGCGCGAAATAGTCAGTGGCGTCTGCGGCGATCACCACGTCGTGGCGCGAAGCCCCCTGCGTATCGAGCGGCAACTGACGCTGCACCAGCGCGTGGCCCGTGTCGGTGCGCCGCGCACCGCCGGTGTCCTCGATGGTGCGCTCTTCGACGATGCGGGCGCCGAACTTGTTGGCCGAACGGCGGTAGGATTCAGCCAGCGACAGGTCCGCCGGGTTCGAACCGGAGATCAGGAACCAGCGGTCCCACTTTTTCCATATGGCGAACTGCGCGACGGCGTCGGTGGTCATCTGGTCGGAGGGTGCGATGTGCAGAAGATTCGACCGGCAGGCGCCGTTCCTCAGGACGGTGTCCGGGGCGGTGGCATTCAGGACCAGTGCGCCCTCTTCCCCGGCGCGCCGGGTCAGGCGCAGCAGGTCCTCGCGCTCGGCCATCACGACGATCAGGCGGCGACCGTCGGCCAGGATCTCCTCCAGCGCCGCATCGGCCTCCTCGGGGGGAACGGCCACGGTCGTGGTGTCGTAGGTATTGCCAAGGAAACTGCCGGTGGTGTTGTTGTCCTCGTCGGCCAGCATCGCCCCCGCGAACCCGAGGTCCGGCGCCTTCAGGTCGTAGCGCGAAATCGGCAGAAGGCGCGGGTAGTCGATGCGCAGCACGGCGGCCCGCACCTCGACGGCCATGGCCCGGCCCGGGGCCGAAACGATCATCAGCGCCGCCAGAAGCAGCGTCAGCAGTCGTGCCATTTGATCCTCCCTTCGCCCGTCTTCGAGGACGGGTCTGTCGGAAAAAGACCCTTTCAAAACGGGGCCTTTTCGCAACCGATACCTTTGGGCGTGTTGCCAGCCAAACCCTAGCCCAGCCACGATGTGTCTCGACTCTTAATTTCTAAGAAGGGGGCCATGCGGCGCTTCGCGATCTTCCTGTGCCTGACTCTGGCCGCGCCCTGCGCAGCCGACGAGAAGATTGCGTTCTTCGGAATCACCCTCCTCGACGGTTCGCTCCAGACCGCGACGGGCGGCCACGAGGCGGAAGAGGCCCGTATCGAGGCGCTGGAAACCCTCGTCGCCGACCGCTTCCGGGAAGAAGGCTACGACCTCGTCGACATCGCGCCGGTGCAGGAAAAACTCGACCGGGTGGCCAACCCCGCCAAGTGCTACGGCTGCGATGCCCGGATGGCCACGGAACTGGGCGCCGACTTCGCGCTCGTGGGAGAGGTGCAGAAGATCTCCAACCTCATCCTGACGATGAACCTGCAACTGCGCGATGCGGAAAGCGGCGAGACGGTGAAGGGCCGCGTTGTCGACATCCGCGGCAACACCGACGAATCCTGGACGCGCGGCATGCGCTACATCCTGAAGACGGCATTTTTCGAAAGGGAGGAAAAATGAAGAGACGTCATTTCCTGATGACCGCGGCGGCCATGGCCCTCGTGCCCGGCATGGCGCTGGCGCACGGGCCGACCCGCCAGAAGGTCACGCTGACCGCCGAGGTCGCGGCCGAGCCGGCCGAAGTCTGGGCGGCCATCGGCGACTTCCAGGACATGTCCTGGCACCCGGCGGTCGTGTCCTCGACCGGCGAGAACGGCAACGAGATCGACGCCACCCGCGACCTTTACCTGTCGGACCAGGGGGCGGACGGCCCGCTCCTGAAAGAGGTGCTCTACAAGTACGACGCCGACAAGATGACCTATTCCTACCGCATCCGCGAGGACAACGTGGATGTGCTGCCGGTCACCAACTACTCCTCCCACCTGACGGTCAAGCCGCGCGATGGCGGCGGGTCCATCGTGGAATGGCGCGGGGCGTTCTACCGCGGCTACCCTAACAACGATCCGCCAGCAGAGCTGAACGACGAGGCCGCCATCGCGGCGGTCAGCGGCGTCTACCAGGCCGGGCTCGATGCCCTGGTCGAGCGGTTCGGTGCGGCGAGCTAGGCTCGCCCTGACCGCGGCCCTCGCCGCTGCGGTGGTCGGAACGGGACCGCTGGCGGCGGGGGATCGCGCCTTTGTCACCTGTCAGAACGGCGACGCGCTGAGCGTCATCGACCTCGGGACGGGCGAGGAAGTCGCGCGCTGGGACGTCCCCGGCAAACCGGCGGGGGTGGCCGTGGCTTCCGACGGTTCGGTCTACACGGTCTCGCCCGACAGCAAGACGGTCCGACACCTGTCGCCCGATGGCGCGCTCCTGGCCGAAACCACGCTGGACGGCGGCCCCATCGGCATCGTGCTGGACGAGGCACGCGGACGGGTCTTCGTCTCGGACTGGTACAACGCCCGGATCTGGGAATTGACAGCCGTCGACCTGTCAACGCTGTCGCAACTTGCGACCGGAGAGGCGCCTGCGGGCCTGTCCCTCTCGCCCAATGGCCGGTTCCTTGCCTCCGCCGACAAGGACGCCGACCAGGTCTCGATCTTCGACGCCGACACGCTGGAGATCGCGCATCGGGTCAAGGTCGGCACCCGCCCCTTCGGCCTGCGGTTCGCACCGGACGGACGGCTGTTCGTCGGCAATGTCGGCTCGAACGACGTGACCGTGCTCGACCCCGCAAGCGGCGAAATCCTGGCCACGGTGCCGGTGGGCGAACGCCCCTACGGGGTGGCCTTTGCGCAGGGGCGCGCCTTTGTCACCAACCAGTACGCCAACACCGTTTCGGTGATCGCGCTCGACGACCTGTCGACCGTCGCGACGCTCGATGTCGGGGAATACCCGGAAGGCATCGACACAACGCCGGACGGCGCGCATGTGGTCGTCGCCAACTGGTTCGAGAATACGGTCGAAGTGATCGACGCACAGAGCCTCGAAATCGTCGACGCCATCGAGACAGCCGACGGCCCCCGCGCCTTCGGCCGCTTCATCACGGGAGGAACGGAATGAGACATCTGGTTTTCGCAGCGCTGCTCGGCGCCACTGCCCTGCCCGTTTCAGCTGAGGACGCGTGGGACTCCATCGCGCTGCAACTCTACGGGGACCGCGCCCTGCTGGACGGCGGCGATGTGATCGCGATCGACGCGCCCTACCGGACGCAGAACGACAGCCGGACCCAGATCGCCGCCATGGTGCGCGCCCCCGAAGGCCTGAACATCGGCACGGTGACGCTGGTGCTGGACGAGAACCCCATGCCGGTCTCGGCGGTGTTTGCGCTGGAGACCCCCCTGCCCTCCTTCTTCTTCGACGTGACCATGCGGGTGAACGGCCCGACGCCGCTGCATGTCGTCGCCGAAACCACCGATGGCCGCCTCTGGATGGCCGAAGGTTTCGTGAAGACCTCTGGGCAGGGCGCCTGCGCCGCCCCTCCGGGCACCGATCCGAAGGAAGCGCTGGCCACGCTGGGCGAGATGGAACTGGAACTGGCTGACCTCCTGCCCGGCGCCGACGCCAAGGGCCGCCTCGAAGCGCTCGCCACCCGGCAGAAGCGGCTCGACGTAGACATCTCGCACCCCTCGCATTCGGGCATGCAGATGGACCAGATCTCGTTGCTCTACATCCCGATGCGCTACGTGAAGGACGTGCAGATCGACCTCGACGGCGCGGGCTACGTGGATGTGACCGGCTCGATCTCCCTATCGGAAAACCCGCGCCTCGGCCTGTCCGTCCCGGGCCGGACCCGCTCCGTCGACGTGACGATGACCGACACGGACGGCACCGTGACCACGGCACACAAGGACATCGCCGGGTTCTGACCCTGTTGCGCGCCTTGAGGGGTGCGCGGTCACCCGTCAGCACAACGGCTGCCAACGCCCCCCCCCTTGGCGCGAGCATCCCTAGGTGGACGGCGTCGGCAGCGGATTTTCCACGATGGAAGCCATGAACGTCTGGCTCTGCTGTGACTGCGCGATCATGGACCCGAAATCCGTCACCTGAAACGCGAATCCATCGGTCGATGGCGGCCAGGCGCCACCGGAAGAACCGAAGTACCGGTCGGTGTCCCCCACGAGCCGCTCCGGGCATTGGCCGAAACAACTTCCCACCGGTTTCACCGCAAAGGCGAGGTCCGCAAGCTGCTGGTAATCGGACTGCGCACCGGTCTGCAGCAAAGTCACATGCATGTCGTGCAGGCTGTCGACAAGCGACTTCACGTCAGAGTTGCCGCACTGGCAATAGGGCCCCGGCTGGTACGAGGCCTTCAGCATCTTGTCCTCGCTCATCCAGTGATCCCGGAAATAGTATTCCTTCCGGTGATCGTCTTCCTTCACCGGTTCGACGTCCCCCATCCGCGCAGGCTGGATCTGTCCGATCACCGCGGCAACCCGGTCAGAACAGGACTGAGCATAGGATGTGACGTTCTTTATCTCGGCCGCTTTCTGGGTGTCGTCGGGGGCATAGCGGGCGCGCGCCTGGTACAGAGCGATGCAGGCCGCTGCCAGAAGCATGTAGATCGGCAGCGTCTGCACCGTCTCGTCGTCATCCAGCGAGTACTGCAGCATGGTGTCCATCTGATCCTCCATGGCGGTAAGATGGTTGCTGCCGTCGCCGGTGCTCAACAGGGCCCAGATATCGGCTTCGCTTTCACCGCTGGTGACCGCGTCCTGGTAATCGGTGTTGATGAAGTCGAGACCGGCCTGCAGAACGCCTTGGGCCTCTTCTATGGCGGCCTGGGTCAACTCCTGGTGCAGGATGGTGGTGATCGCGTTTTCCAGTTCGCTCACGACCTTCGCGAGGTTGAGTTTGTCCGGGTGGAAGATCTGGTAGATCTTCTCGCCCATCGCGACCAACTTCAGAATGGTGTTGATCGTCTGATAGACCATCAGAAAGGTGCCCATTCTCTTCTCCCCCCTTGAGTGAATGAATGCCGGTTCAGGCAACCTCCCGTTTATCGGCGGCGCCATGACCCGGAAGATTGACGTTGGGGAAGTTAAATAGCAAACCTTTTCGGGCAGGGAGCGTCGTGGCGGATCGACGGCATTTGCGTTTGAGGTTCAACGCCTTGTTCCCGATGAGCCATCGCTGCCGGTCAAAGTGCAGGTCAGGCCCGTCAATACAATCGGGCAGCCTCCGGCTCTGGCTTTGGTCGCGGCACAGCCATTGAAGATACGCGGTGCATACTCGCTACAAGCCGTTTGTCCGAAATCACACGTGCCCGGAGAAACCCTGCTTCAGGGCTGCGGCTCCTCAGGCTTCGCCACTTCCAGCGGGTAATCCATGAAGGACCAGCCGTCCGTGCCTTCGGGCAGCCAGAAGACCTCTTCGTATCCCCATTCGATGGCCCGCTTCGCGGCGTTCCAGCTCATCCAGCAGTCGTCCAGACAGAAGAAGACCACCGGGCGGGAAGGATCGTCGCCGGTGGCCATCTTCAGGCCGCGGCGGAAGTACTCGGCGGTGACGTCGGCAATCGCGCCGTAGCCGACGTTGGGCAGCCAGATCGCACCGGGGATCGTGTCGCGGGGCTTGTCGCGCCAGATCGTGCCCTTGGGCAGGTTCGGAGGACGGGGGGCCTGAGGCAGAACGTCGATGAAGGCGGCTTCGCCGGCTTCCCAGATCCGGTGCGCCTCTTCCGGGTCGATCACCGTGCCGCCGGTCAGCGTATCGGGCACGGGCGCGCGAAACTCTTCCATGCGATAGCCGTCGGGTTCCGGCACCCCCTCGGCGCAGAGCGGCGCGGCGAGGCCTGACAGGATCAGGACCAGCGCCGCGACGGATTTCATTGCGTGACGTCCAGAACCGCGTCGCCCATGTCGTTGACCATCGGCACGCCGGCCTCGGCCAGGACCGCGTTGATTTCGTCCTGATGGCGGCGGATCAGGGAATTCAGCTCGCGCTGCCAGACCTTCTCGCCCTGCCGGACGCCCATCGTGATGCGGTAGTACATCTTGGGTGGCAGCGTTTCATGGATCAGCGGAATGACCTTCAGGTCGGGGTGGTCGGACTTCACCAGCGGACCGCCGATCGGACCCCAGAGGATCGCCGCGTCAATCGTGCCTGCGTCGAGGTCATTCAGCATGTTTTCCGCCGGGCTCTCATACCGGCGATCGACGACCAAGGCGTAGGGTTTCGCCTTTCCGATCAGGCCGTTGCGGGCCATGTGATCCGCCGGGGGCGAGCCTGCGATGACGCCGATACGCTTGCCCTTCAGCGCTTCGTCGGAAAGCGCGGTAACGTTGGCCAGATCGCTCTCCTTCGGCACGATCAGCGTGAAGACGGAGGTCAGGTAGTGGTTGGTGTTCAGGACCAGCTCGTGCCCCTGGGCGTAGCCCATGATGACGTCGCACTTCTTGGCCCTAAGCGTGTTGCGCACGAAGCCGGTGGCCATCGGATACCAGGTGTAGGTGACGGGCAGGTCCAGCTTCTCGCCGATCAGGTCGGCCAGCTTGTTCTCGTACCCGCTCTCGTCCTTGCCGGACATGGGCAGGTTGGCCGGGTCGGCGCAGACGCGCAGGCTCGACGTGGACACGAGGTCCGAAGTCTGCGCCTCGCCGCGCGCGGCCCAGCCGAGAAGGCCGGACAGCGCAAGCGTGAGGCACAGGGTCAGCTTAGCCCATGCATGCATCTTCCTGCTCTCTGATGAGGTCGGATTTTGCTTCCTTCTTCGGCGGGCGGCCGCGCGGCACCGCGTCCATGCCGCGGGCGGCAAGGTAGACGTAGATGTCGTTCAGGTAGCACATCACGTTCTGGTTGTCGCCGAAGTGGGGCATGACGGAGTTGCCGTTCTGCCGCCCGTTCACCACGACGTCGTAGAAGTCGTAATAGCCCATGTGCACGGCAGAGTTCTTGATCTTCGGTGCGTAGGAGGACCCTTCGCCGTCCGGGCCGTGGCAGACGTGGCATTCGGAGTGATAGCGGCGGAAGCCGGAGAAGGTCAGCCAGTCGACGGTGCCGTCCTCGGCCACGTTGTAGGTCGGGATGTCCTCTTCGTTGTAGTAGATGCCGCCGTCCTCGTAGGACACGGTAAACTCTCCTTCGTGGTCTGCGGGCTTCACCGGCTGGTCGCTCCAGCTCTGTGCGGCCGCCACAGCGGGAAGCAGCGCCGAGGCGGCCACTGCTGCAAGAATTCGGGATGCGTGGCGCATCATGTGGGTTCACCTTTCGGCTGTAACTGGGAAGGAGGGGCCGGCACGCGGCCTAGGCGTGCCGGCCCCCTTTTACGGACTGGTCAGATCAGTCGGGCAGTGCGAACACCGTCAGCTGACCACCCAGAGCGGTGTAGTCGCTGAGGGCTGCGTAGCCGCCCACGGCGCCGAGACCGTCGTTCGGGTTGGTCAGACCGGCCGCGAGGCCGATGCCGGCCCAGCCGCCGATGCCGGACAGGATGCCGATGTACTGCTTGCCGGCCTGCTCGTAGGTCATCACGTTGCCGATGATGCCCGAGGGGGTCTTGAAGCGGTAGAGTTCGTCACCCGTCTCGGAGTCGACAGCCTTCAGGTAGCCTTCGAGCGTGCCGTAGAACACCACGTCACCCGCGGTTGCCAGGGCGCCCGACCACACGGAGAACTGCTCCGGCAGCGACCACTTGATCTCGCCGTTGATGTTGTCCCATGCGATGAAGTTACCCATGCCGCCATGGCTGTCCGGTGCCGGGTACATCGACAGGGTCGCGCCGACGTAGGGCTGACCTGCGGTATAGGACACGCGGAACGGTTCGTAGTCCATGCAGACGTGGTTGGTCGGCACGTAGAACAGCTCGGTCTTCGGGCTGTAGGCCGCCGGCTGCTGGTCCTTGGAGCCAAGCGCCGCCGGGCAGATGCCGGTGGAGTTGACGTCTTCGCCGTTCTGCTCGGTGGAGTACTGCGCCACCACGGCCGGACGGCCATAGGTGTCGGATGCCGGGTCCATGTCGACGCCGGTGGTCCAGTTCACAGCCGGGTCGTACTTCTCGGCCACCAGCAGTTCGCCGGTCACGCGGTCCAGGGTGTAGCCCAGGCCGTTCCGGTCGAAGTGGGTCAGCAGCTTGCGCTCTTCGCCGTCGATCTCCTGCTCGGTCAGGATCATCTCGTTGATGCCGTCGAAGTCCCACTCGTCATGCGGGGTCATCTGGTAGACCCACTTGGCCATGCCGGTGTCGATGTCGCGGGCCATGATGGTCATGGACCAGCGGTTGTCGCCGGGACGCTGCGCCGGGTTCCACGTCGACGGGTTACCCGTGCCGTAGTAGACGAGGTTCTCTTCCAGATCGACCGAATACCAGCCCCAGGTGGTGCCGCCGCCGATCATCCACTGATCGCCTTCCCAGGTGTTGGTGCCGGAGTTCTCGCCGACAGGCTCGCCCAGGTGCGTGGTGTTCTCCGGATCCATCAGGATGTCTTCGTCCGGACCCATGGAGTAGGCGCGCCATTCCTGCTCGCCGGTTTCCATGTTGTAGGCCGTGACCGAACCCCGGACGCCGAATTCGCCGCCGGAGATACCGACGATGACCTTGTCCTTGACCGGAAGCACGGTGGCGGTGTTGGTCTCACCGATGGACGGGTCGCCGTTCTGCACTTCCCAGACCACTTCGCCGGTCATCGCATCGAGCGCGACCACCTTCGTGTCGGCCTGGTGCAGGAAGACCTTGCCGTCGGCATAGGCCACACCGCGGTTCACGGTGTCACAGCACATCACCGGGATGACTTCCGGATCCTGCTTCGGCTCGTACTTCCAGATGATCTTGCCTTCCTGCGTCAGATCGAGCGCGTAGACAATGTTCGGGAACGGCGTGTGGACGTACATCACGTCGCCGATCACAAGCGGCGAACCCTCGTGGCCGCGCAGAACGCCGGTCGAGAAGGTCCACGCAACCTGCAGGTCGCCGACGTTGTCCTTGTTGATCTGGTCCAGCTCGGAATAGCGCTGGTTCTTGTAGTCGCCGGTCTGGATCGCCCACTGAGCTGGGTTGTCCATCTGCTCCACGAGATCGCTGTTTGCCATCGCCGTCGTGGCGCAGCAAAGGGCGATGCCCGATGTGAGTAGTTTTAACGATTTCATTGTCTTCCTCCCGATGTGGCGTATTTCGCCGTTTTCTGGCTGGGCCCCTGGAGCCCTGCCGGTTGACACCGCGCCGCCGGTTCTCTCCCACCCGGCGGCACGGCGAATTCCCTTATTCGCCCATTTCGTGGGTCTTGAGGAACGCGATCACGTCTGCGCGCTCTTCTTCCTTGCGCAGGCCGGCAAAGGCCATCTTGGTGCCCTTGGCATAGTCGCGCGGCTTCTCGAGGAAGGCGGCGAGTTCTTCGGCCGTCCACGTCTTGCCTTCCGCGCCCATCTCCTTGAGGACGTCGGAGTATTCGAACCCTTCGACGGATGCGATCTCGCGGTCGACGACGCCGTTCAGCACCGGGCCGACCTTGTTCTCTGCGCCTTCACCCACGGCGTGGCAGGCCTGGCACTTGCGGAACACCCGCTCGCCCTTCTCGGCGTCGCCTTCCATGCCGCCATGGCTTTCGGCCGCGGCGAGGACGGGCAGCAGGGTCAGAATCGATGCGCCGATGATGTGTTTGATCATGTTCTTTCCTTGGTCAACTGGGTTGCTCTAGTGGAGCCGCTCTGCGTGCCAGGCGACGTGGTCTCCGGCGAATGAGTTAACGAAGAAGTACGAATGGTCGTATCCCTTCTGCATCCGGAAGGTCCCTGGTTGGCGGCGACGGGTCATCATACCCGCCAGGGCATCGGGTTTGAGCAGTTCGAGAAACTGATCGGCCCCCCCCTGATCCACCAAGATATCTCCTTTCCAGCCCTTGTCCTCTAGTAACAAAGTCGCATCGTGGTCCGACCACGCCGCCTCGTCGTCGCCCAGGTAGGCGGACAGTTGCTTGCGGCCCCAGTCGCTTTGCGTCGGGTTGGCGATCGGGGCGAAGGCGGACAGGCTTTCGAACAGGTCCGGGTTGCGCATCGCGATGGTCAGCGCGCCGTGCCCGCCCATCGAATGGCCGGTGATCCCGTGCCTGTCGAGCACCGGGAACCCCTTGGTCACGATGTCCCGCAGTTCGTTCACGACGTAGTCGTACATGCGGAAATGCGGTTTCCACGGGCTGCGCGTCGCATTCACGTAAAAACCCGCGCCCTGCCCCAGGTCGTAGGCGTCGTCGTCCGCCACACCGTCGCCGCGCGGCGAGGTGTCGGGGAAGACCACCGCGAGCCCGTGGCGCGCGGCATGTTCCTGGAGACCGCCCTTGGTCATGGCGTTCTCATGCGTGCAGGTCAGGCCGGACAGATACCACAGCACCGGCACCGGGGACTCCTCTGCCTGCGGCGGCAGGTAGACCGCAAAGGTCATCTCGCATCCGCAGGTGTTGGAGTCGTGCTTGTAGACGCCCTGCACGCCTCCGAAGCAGCGATTTTCGGAGATGGTTTCCATGACGCCTCAGAACTCCACGACTGCGCGGATGGACTTGCCCTCGTGCATCAGTTCGAACCCGTGGTTGATCTCTTCCAGCTTCAACTTGTGGGTGATCATCGGGTCGATCTCGATCTTGCCCTGCATGTACCAGTCGACGATCTTCGGAACGTCCGTGCGCCCCTTGGCACCGCCGAAGGCCGTGCCGCGCCAGACGCGCCCGGTGACAAGCTGGAACGGACGGGTCGAGATCTCGGCCCCGGCGGGTGCCACGCCGATTATGATCGACTCGCCCCAGCCCTTGTGCGCGCATTCCAGCGCCTGCCGCATGACCTTCACGTTGCCCGTGGCATCGAAGGTGTAATCGGCACCGCCCTTGGTCAGTTCCACCAGATGCGCGACCACGTCGCCGTCGATCTTCGACGGGTTCACGAAGTCGGTCATGCCGAAGTGGCGGCCCATCTCTTCCTTGTCGTCGTTCAGGTCGACGCCGACGATCTGGTCCGCTCCGGCAAGGCGCAGGCCCTGGATGACGTTCAGGCCGATTCCGCCGAGGCCGAACACAACGGCGCGGCTGCCGATTTCAACCTTCGCGGTATTGATGACTGCACCGATGCCGGTCGTGACGCCGCAACCGATGTAGCAGACCTTGTCGAACGGCGCGTTCTTGTCGATCTTCGCCAGCGCGATTTCCGGCACAACGGTGTGGTTCGCGAAGGTCGAGCAGCCCATGTAATGGTGAATCGGCGTGCCATCGAGCATCTTGAACCGAGTGGTCCCGTCCGGCAGCAGACCCTGACCCTGCGTCGCCCGGATGGACTGGCAGAGATTGGTCTTCGGATGCAGGCAGTATTCGCATTCCCGGCATTCCGGCGTGTAGAGCGGGATCACGTGATCGCCGACCTCAAGGCTGGTCACACCCTCGCCGACCTCGATCACGACACCCGCGCCCTCGTGGCCGAGGATGGCCGGGAAGATGCCTTCCGGATCGTCGCCCGAGCGGGTGAATTCGTCGGTATGACAAAGGCCTGTGGCCTTGATCTCAACCAGAACCTCACCCTTTTTCGGGCCGTCCAGTTCCACTTCCATGATCTCGAGGGGTTTGCCGGCCGCAACGGCCACGGCAGCGCGTGTTCTCATGTCTGTCTTCCTCCCTGGCCCGGGCGTCAATGCACCCCGGCTGTTTGATCCGAGTATGGTGGGCTGCGGCATACCGACACAATGCAGACCATCGGATGCATTCGGTCGGCATGGACAGCCGGGGGTGGGCTTTGGCATCCTTGCGCATCAAGGGAGGACTTCCACCATGCTGACACGCAAGGCGCTTGCTGCGCTGGCCTTATGTGCCGCCACACCGCTTTCCGCCGCCGATTACTCCGACCCGACCTGGCCCTGCATTCAACGCAAGGTAGAGCGGCTGTCGGAAGGTCTGATGTGGCCGCACCCGATTCCCGAAACCATGCCCGAGGATCCCGCCCTCCGGCGGGAGATCGAGCAACTCGCCGCAAAGCTCGCCATCCGGCGTCTCGAGGTCTCCGAGCTTCAGGCGGACGTGACGGCGTTTGCCGAACGCAACGGCGGCGATCCGGCGCTTCTCGGGCTGGTCTTCGAAGAGACCTTCTCCAGCCTGAGCGGCCGCCGCTCCCGGATCATCGACGGCATCGGGAAATTCTCGCTCAGCCAGATTTCCCTGTCAGAGCGGATCGAGGCCGCCCGCCAGGACATGGAGGCGGAGATGGCCCAGGAGGACCCGGATTTCGACAAGGTCGACGCGCTGGAGGAACAGCTGGACTGGGACCAGACGATCTACACCGACCGCCAGCAGTCCATCACCTACCTCTGCGAAACCCCCGTGCTGCTGGAAAAGCGGCTCTACGCGATCTCGCAGCTTTTGCAGGGCGTGGTCTCGGGCTGATCACTCCCATTCCAGTTCGGTGAAGGCGAGAGTGGCGTTGCGGGGATTGTAGGCGTCGAACAGTTCCCAAGCGTCACGCTCGCTTTCTGCGATGTGCTTGACCGCCTCGCCCAGCCGTTCGCCCGCGTCGATGGCGGCGCGGGTCTCGCGCGCCAGCGTGTCGAGGTAGCGCTTCAGCGCCGTGCCGCCTTCGGGCCATGGCAGCAAAGGGTCGCCATGGCCGGGCACCACATGAGTCCCCTGCCCTTCCAGTTCGGCCAGCGCCGCTTGCCAGCCGCGCAGGCTGCCGTCGAGCGCGGGCGTGTGCCGGTGGAACAGGAGATCTCCGGCCAGGAGCGTCCCGGTCGCCGCGTCGAAGACGGTCAGGTCCACGGTCGTATGCGCGGCAGGCCAGGCGTCCAGACGCAGAACACGCGCTCCGAGGTCGATCTCTGCCGTGTCGGCGACCGTCTCGGTCACCTCCGGCGGTTCGGTCCCGAGCATCCCCTGCGCACCCACCAGCCGGTCGAGGCTGTCGAGGTAGTTCTCCTCCCGGTCCGCCAAGGCGCGCGGCAGCCCTTCGTGACCGACGACCTCTGCCCCGGCCTCCGCAAGGACACTTGCGCCAAAGACGTGGTCCGGGTGCACATGGGTCAGGATGACGTGGCTTACCGGCAGGTCGGTCCTTGCCCGGATCGCCCGCCAGAGCGATTCGCCGATCCAGCGCGCCGACCCGCTGTCGATCACCGCGACGCTGTCCCCACCGATCACGATCGCGAGATTGGAGACATCCCCGCCGTTCTCGGTGTCCGGCTCCTCGATCAGCCCTTGGTGCACCCAGAGGCCCGGGGCCACCTCCGCGAGGTCCAGCACCGGCCCGGCGGGAACACACCTTGGGTCCCCCTCTACCGAACCGCGTGAAAACGCCGGTACCTCAGGCGGTTGCGCCGCGATCCTTGCCGCGCACTCCGCCTGTGTGCCGCCTTCGTACCCCGGCAGCAGCACATCGCGACAGGTGTCGCCCCCCGTCGCCAGACACAGCATGACAACCACTTCGAACATCTCCCATCCTCCCGCGACCAGCCTGCCACAGCCATCCCGCCAGACCACACAGACTTAATGCCCGCTATCGCGATGGCGGTCGGCGTGGCACGCTTCGCGACACACCATGCAAAAGGAGGAGGCATGGCCCACACTTTCAGACTGGCCACCGCGCTGGCCCTGTTGATGACCGTTCCCGCCATGGCCGAGACGGTCGAGAACCCGCTTGTCCCGAGCGAGACGTGGGAAGACCTGCGGTTCGACGTGATCGGCGACACCGTCATTTCCGACGCCGAAAGCCCGCTCTCCATCGACGCCCCCTACCGCGCGCATGACGCTGCGACGGTGCCCATCGTCCTGACGCAGACGAACCTCTCCGCCCAGATCGACAAGGCCACCGTGGTGATCGACGAGAACCCGGCCCCGGTCGCGGCGGAACTGACCTTCGGCCCCGCCATGGTGCCCGTCGATTTCGAGCTGCGTGTGCGGGTGAACCAGTATTCCAACGTCCGCGTGCTGACGGAGACGCCGGACGGCACCTTCATGTCGGGCCGGTTCGTGAAGGCCTCCGGCGGCTGTTCCGCCCCCGCCTCCCGCGATCCGTCCGAGATGATGGCCACGCTCGGCCAGATGAAGCTGCGCCTTTTCGGCGAACCTGAGATCTCCACCGCCCGGCGCGAGGCGCAGATCATGCTGCGCCACCCGAACTACTCCGGCCTGCAGCGCAACCAGGTGACACAGCTTTTCATCCCGGCCCACTTCATCGACCACATGGAAGTCTGGCAGGGCGACGAGATGCTGTTCACCATGGATGGCGGCATCTCGATCTCCGAGAACCCGGCCTTCCGGTTCTCCTACACCGACAACGGCGCACCCGCGCTGACGGTGAAGGCCACCGACACCGAGAGCAACGTCTTTGAACAGAGCCTGCCCAAGGACGCGCAGGGGTAACGGATCAGAAGCAGACGACCTCGGCCTCGGCCTGCGCACGGCGAAGGTCGGTGACGAGGTTCTGCGCGGCCACCGCACTGTTGAACACGGCCATGCGCTCGCCCCCGGTGCGGCGCATCGACAGCACCGTTTCGGCTTGCAGGTATTTCTCGTAGGGCAGGATAGAGGCGATCTCGTCGATCGAGCAGGAGCATTGTTCGAGCGTCAGCCGCGACCGGCCGTTCGTCGCCATGCAGGCAAAGACATAGTCCGCCCGCGCGGCGGTGGGATAGTCGTTGTACCGCTGCGCGATGTCCTGCGCCTGCACGCCGTCCGGCATCAGGGACAGGGCCGCCGCACAGAGAGCCGCGCCCAGCACCGACCCGCGCAAGCCCCGAAATCCTGGCAATCTTCGAAGCAAATCGCGTCCGCGGACACCGGACCTTAAGACCTCGCCCCGGATGATAGGGGCGGGAGGACGGGGGAGTAACCGTTTCTTTGCGACTATCTGCGCGGCGGCATCTGCCCCCGCGCGGCTGCACCGGTCTTCAAGATGCGGATGGGTCATTCCGCGCCCTCCGCCTCCAGGCTTTCGAAGTCGATCTCCGAGCGGTAGACTGGCGCGCCTTCTTCGCCCGGCACCTCCGCGACAAAGCTCATGTACCAGCCCGGCACGTCTTCGGACATGGTGACGGCCAGCGCCAGTTCGCCAAAGCCCTGCATGCGGTCACTGTTGGGATCGCCCTCGAACGGGTGCAGCACCACGGTCTTGGTCGGCACGGTACGGCCATCCAGCGTGGCGTCTCCCTCGACCACCTCGCTCGGACGGATCAGCGCCTCCTTCACGCGGTTGCGGATGTAGTACGGGCTGCCGCCTGCCGCCTCTGCCATGTCCCGCACCACGGATTCGTAGAAGAACATGATCATCGGGTTACCCACGCTGGCCGGGAACTTGCCCAGACCCCGGTGCTTGCCATTCTGGCGGAACTCCAGCTCCGCCATCAGCGCCTGCTGCTCCTCGAAGGACAGGCGGATCGTGCCGGTGTCGCGCACCGCCGATTCCGGCTTCAGTGCGTTCACCACCTCGCGCGTGTAGCTCAGCGCCTTGTCCTTGCCCACCGGGTCGAGCGTGCCCGAGCGGAACAGCAGATCATAGGTCTCCTGACCGTCCAAAGTCTCTGCGGCGGCCGGTCCGGCCAGCCCGAGACAGAGCGCGGCGAATAGCATCGTCTTGCGCATGTTGAAATCCTCCTTCACCCGAGACTAGCCGCAGGCCCGGTCCTGTCATTGCCGACTTTCGGCTCGGTCCCCGCGGCGCCGCCCCGGATCTTCCAGTCGATCAGCGGGCGTAAGCGCGACACCTGCACCGGTTTCGTCATCACGGAGAAGTCCTGTTCGGCCCCAGCCCGCAGCAACCGGTCGCGCCGGTCGGCGGTGATCATGATCGCGGGCACGTGGGTTCCGAACTCCGCCCTGACCCGCGCGATGGTCGACAGCCCGGTGTCGCCGCCGTCGAGCTGGTAATCCACCAAAAGGATGTCGGGCGGGATGCCCATGTCCCGCAAATGCCCGACCGCCTCCTCCGTCGAGCGCGCGCCCAGCACGCTGGCGCCCCAGGTCTCGAGCGTCTGGCAGGTGGCGAACAGCACGTTCTCGTCGTTCTCCACCACAAGCGCGATGAAACCCTCGAGGCTCTCCTCGCTTTGCATCGGCACCTTGGGGGCGGTCAGCGCCGTGGCGGCGTCCACCACGTCGAACTCGATGCAGAACTTCGACCCCACGCCCACCTCGGACGACATCCACAGCCGGTGGCCAAGGTGACGGCAGGTGCGCTCCACGATGGACAGGCCCAGCCCCACGCCGGAGCCGACCGGCACATTGCCCGCACGGGCGAATTCCTCGAAGATCCGGGACTGGTCCTCCGGGCCGATGCCGATGCCGGTGTCGAGCACCTGAAGCTCGACCTTGTCGCCCCGCCGGCGGCAGCCCAGCACCACCTTGCCGCCCGGCTCCGTGTACTGGATCGCGTTCACCACGAGGTTCTGGATGGAGCGCAGCAGGTACACCGGATCGGACCTGACCCAGGACATGCAGGGCACCATCCGCAGCGCCACGTTGCGCTTCTGCGCAAGCGGCATCTGGTCCTCGAAGATCGTCTGCATGATCTGGCCAAGGCACAGCGTCGTCGGATGCACCGTGTCGTGGTCGGCGCTGTCCAGCCGCGAGATGTCCAGCAGCGCGTGCAGCAGTTGTTCGATGGAGGTGAAGGCCCCCTTCAGCCGGTCCACCATGGGTTCGTGTTCCGACCCGGCCGAGTTCGTCTGCAAGGTGGCGATCAGCAGTTTGGCGGCGTTGATCGGTTGCAGCAGGTCGTGGCTGGCGGCTGCGAGGAACCGTGTCTTCGACGAAACCGCCGCCTCCGCCCGTTCCTTGGCAACGCGCAGCTCTTCCTCGACGCGGGCCTTCTCCTCGTATTGCTGGGTCAGGCGTGCGTTCGTCTCCGTCAGTTCGCGGGTGCGTTCCAGCACGCGCTTTTCCAGCGTCTCGGTCGCGCGGATCTCCAGCGTCACGTCCTTCAGTTCGACGAGGAAGCCGCCGTCCGGCAGCCGGTTGCCCTGCAGGTCGAACACCTGCCCCGACCGGCTGCGCACCTGCCGCCGGAGCCGCCCCTGCCGCAGCAACTGCCGCCGCCACTCGTCCACCTGCAGCAGCGAATGGTCGGCGATGAAGCCGCGGATCGACATGAGCTGCAGCAGCCGGGCCATGTTCATGCCCTTCTGCAGCACCGTCATCGGCAGGCCGGTCAGCTTGCGGAACTGCTGGTTGTGCATCACCACGTCGCCGTTGGCGGAAAAGCTGCAGACGCCGCTGGTCATGTTCTCGAACACCGCCTGAAGGTAATCGGCCTGCCGGTCGATCAGGTGTTCCTTCTCGCTCCGGTTCTGGCGGACCACGGCTGTGATATCGCTCAGCAGCAGCACCGTGTTGTCCATCGAGGTGCGCTGCGTCGACAGCTGGTAGAAGCGGTCCTCCGTCACCTCGATCACCATCGAGGCCCCGGGCAGCGGGCCGTCGTTCGCGCCGATCTGCCGGTCGGTGGAGATCACGAAACGGCTTTGCGCCAGCAGTTCGAAGTATTCCGGCAGCGGCAGACCGGGCACGATGCGGTCCGACACGTCCGGCAGCAGGTGCTGGAACAGGTCGTTGCAGATGGCAAGCTGGCCCTCGGTAAAGAGCGCAAAGCCCTCGCCCATTGCCGCCAGCGCCTCGTCGAGGTTGCGGCGCGTGCGCTCCCGTTCGAAACGGGTGGTCTCCAGCTCGTCGGCGGCGCGTTCGAGGTCGCGGGTCTTGGCCGCAACCTGTGCCTGCAACTCGATGGCCGACTGGAAGGCGCTGTAGGCCGTCTGGCCCACGTGGTTCTGCCGCATGGCGCGGCGCACCAGCGCCTCGATGATCCTGTCCTGCCTGAGAAGCTGGAGCTCGGGCGGTTCCAGCGGGTCGATCAGGTTCACGGCAGAAGGCTCCCCCTCGGGCCGAAAAAGGCGACGCCCACGAAGGTCTGGTTCATGTGGAGGCCGCAGTGCTGTTCGCCGTAGGTGTTGAAGCCCAGCACCTTGCGGCGCCGGAAGATCTCCGACACCTGGCCGTCCAGCTTCTTCTCCTCGATCTCCAGCTTTCGCAGCACGCAGTCGAAGGCGAGGATGAAGTCCGGTTTCCGGCCCATGGAATCCGTGACGTCCAGCTCGGCTTCCAGCGTCTCGATGATCTCCTTGCCGCGGCCCATCACCATGATCAGACCGTCGTCGATGGCGGCAAGGAAGGACAGCGTGTTGCCCTCAAGCACGTCGGCGATGGCGCGGACGTAATGCGCCTGCTTGTGGCAGACCAGCATTGGGTTCTCGGCAAAGACCTGCGGTGTCAGCTCGGCCACCGAACACCCCACCAGCC
Organism: Sagittula sp. P11; assembly: GCF_002814095.1. NCBI lineage: Bacteria > Pseudomonadati > Pseudomonadota > Alphaproteobacteria > Rhodobacterales > Roseobacteraceae > Sagittula > Sagittula sp. P11. The sequence goes on along the minus strand of NZ_CP021914.1, from coordinate 134,198 downwards.
GCGCGTATTCCTTGGCCGCCGGCGCGCCGTTGATCTCCGTGACCAGCCGCTCCTCGGTGTTGGCCTCGGTGATGACCAGTTCGTGCCCCTCCGGCAGGAAGTGGTCGAAACTCACGCCCTGGAAATGCAGGTCGGTCTCGATCAGCAGCACCAGCGCGGCGTTGTCGTGGAACTGGCCCTTGTGCAGGATCTGCGTCCGCTCGAAGGCCATGCCGTCCCCGGCGGAACCGCCGAACACCGGCACACCTTCCAGCACGCTCTCCAGCACCGACGCCAGAAGATCCTCCTGCTTCGACAGCCCGTCGGCAAACACCAGCGCCAGCCGGTTCCAGCCCGCCGTGTGGATGAACTTGCCGTTGTTGCGGGTCATCGTCTCGAAGATCTGGGCGATGGACAGCGGCTTCAGCGGCGTGATCAGCGTGGACGCGCAGCGGAAGTGCTCCTTGCGGAAGCCGATCAGCAAAAGCGCATCATTCTCGTATCCGAAGGGGGTGATCTGCCCGGCGGTGGTGCAGCCGAAGACCGGAACGCTTTCCAGTTCCTCGGCGAAGACCTCGGCCACCGCGTCGGAATCCATCGCCGCGGGGATCAGGGCGATGACGAAACAGAGTTCATGCGCGCTGACGGCCCGCGCGGCCTCTCGGGCAGCACAGGCCGGATCCGCGTTGTCGGACCGTCCAACAGTGACATAGGCCGGAAGATCCGGCCCGATTTCATCGCGCGCCATACCTCAGTGACACAGGAAGTTGCGCGCTTCCGGCTCTGCCTCGATACCCGGGGCGGCCGCCTTGTTCGCCGCCTCGACCATCAGCGCCGCCTGCGTCCGGTTGTTGACCCCAAGCCGCCGCAGGAGCGCGGTGATGTGGGCCTTGACCGTCGCCTCCGCCAGTTGAAGCTCGTAGGCGATCTGCTTGTTCGGCTTGCCCGCGCAGATCAGCTTGATGACCTTCTTCTGCTGGGGGGTCAGCGCCGCGAGCTTGGCGTTCATGTCGCTGCCGGGGGCATCCGGTGCATCGGACACGGTGTTCTGGCGATACTCCATCGGCACATGCTTGCGGCCGTTGGCGATCTCCAGAAGCACCTGCTGCAGGTCCTCCACCGGGGTGTCCTTCGTCAGGAAGCCGGAGGCGCCCTCGTCCATAAGCGCATGCACCAGGGCCCGCGAGGTCAGCGAGGAAATCACCAGGACCGGTGTGTCGGGCACGCGCCCGCGCATCGTCACGAAGCCGGAAATGCCCTGCACGTCGGGCAGCTTCAGGTCGAACATCACGAGGTCGGGCGAAAACCCGTCGTCCAGAACCTTCAGTGCGTGTTTGAGAGAACGCGCCTTCTCGAAGCGGCAGAGCGGGAAAACCCCCTCAAGCGCCGAGGCCAACGCGTCACTGAATAGTGGATGGTCGTCCACGATCAGCACGGACGAAATCCCTTCGTCACGCGCTGCAACTTTGAAGTGTTGCATGTCAAAGCCTCCCTGTTGAAAAGCTAGACCAAGCACATCGTTTTGCAACTGTTTCCGAATGGAACAAGTTAGGCTGAGAGGGGGTTACGCGCAACAATGTTGCGAAGACCCTTTGTGGCAAGGGCTTGACGGGTTTTGTGCGGCTGGCGGAAAAACTCCGCTGCACCGCAGAAAATAAGGACAATTTTCCGCACCGCCCTGAAAGGTGATTCGCAGATCGGCCATTTCGCTGCGCCAGCCCTGAAAAAGCCCGTTCCGAACGTGGCCCGCTTGGACGATCTCTGCGGGCCTGCCACCCCGTGGAAAACGCACAACCAAAGCGCGAGTAACGGCGCCCCGCGGCGCACGGTCGGGCACCGGTATGGGAGAGACGGACCCGGTCGGGGCCGCGGGGCGTCGGGAAGACAAGGGGCCCCAGTAGACCCCGATGCCCGCACCCTGCCCCGCGACGGACGGAAACGGAATTCTTAATTTATGAGAGGATCTGCGGCGCTGTGCCCTCGATGCAGAACCCCTTGTTCCGCACCGTGCGGATGCCGAACCCGAAATCCTGCGCGGCCAGCTTCTTGCGGACATAGCCGATGTAGACATCGACGACGTTCTCGTTTCCCGGCCCGTCCGCCCCGCTGTCGGACGCCCACAGCGCGTCAAAGATGGCACCCCGCGCCAAAGGCTCTCCGCCCTGCCGGACAAGCAGCATCAGCAGGTCGGCCTCGCGTTCCGTCAGTGTGGCCTCGGCGTCGCCGAGGCAGAGCAAGCGGATGGATTTACGGAAGATGGCGGGTTGAGGACGGCGTGCCTCCGCGCGTTTTTCCTGCACCCTCAGGCGCGCGACCAGTTCGTCCAGCGAGAACGGCTTCACCACATAATCGTCCGCCCCGGCCTCCAGCCCTGCGGCGCGCTGTTCGACCTCCGACAGCGCGGACAGCATCAGGACGGGCACGTCCACCCCTGCGGCGCGCGCTTCCCGGACAAGGTCGATGCCGCTGTCCTCGCCCAGCATCACGTCGACGATGGCGGCAGCGAACCCGCCGCCCAGCAATTGCGCCAGCGCCGTATCGGCCCGCAGTTCGGTCTGTGCCTCATAGCCATGGATCGCCATCCCCCGCGCAAGGGCAGAGGCGATGCCGGGGTCGTCGTCCACGATGAGCAGCCGCAAGGTCATCGCCGCACCCTATCCTTCCGCCACCGGCAAGCGAACCGAAACTTTCGTCCCCGGTCCGTCGCCAAGCCGCTCTGCCTCGGGCACCGGGCTGGTGACGGAGATCTCACCGCCCTGCGCCTCGATCACCCACTTCGCCAGCGCGAGGCCAAGCCCGAACCCGGCGGAATCCTTGCGTCCCTGGCCGAAGCGTTCGAAGATCCGCGTCTGCGCCTCTGCCGGGATGCCGGGACCGTTGTCGATCACCGCCGCCACGCCGCCCTGTACCACGATCCGCACCCTGCCCCCGTCACGGGCGTGGCGGATGGCGTTGCGCACCAGTCCGGCCAGCACCTGCCGCAGCCAATTCGGGTCAGCCAGCACGGTGCCCTCCCCGGCCTGCGTATCCAGATGGACCCCGGCGCTTCGGCACTCCGCTTCCACCTCTTCGACCACCGCGCGCACCGTTTCCGGAAAATCCACCTTTCCCGGGTCCAGCGCCAATTCGCCGCTGTCCGACCGCGCCACCCGCAGCAGGTCGTCGATGCGCCGGTTCAGCCGCGCTGCCCGGCTCTCGATCGTCCCGAAGATTTCCGCCCCGTCCGCAAGGGTCTGCCTGCCGATCTGCGCCTCCATCAGGATGACGGTCAGGGGCGTGCGCAACTCGTGACTGACATCGGCAAAGAACCGGCGGCGGCGGGCATCGACGGCTTCGAGCTGGGCGTTGGCGGCGCGGAGCTCGGCCGTCCGCTGGGCGATCTCCTCCTCCAGCCGGTCCCATTCCGCCTGCACATGGGCCTGCCGAGAGGCCAGCGCGGCAGCCATGCGGTTGGTCTCCGAGAAGAGCGCGCCGATCTCGTCGCCGCGGGTTTCCGGCAGGGCCACGTCGAAGTCCTCCGCCCCGATCCGCCGGGCGGCGCCCCGGAGTTGCTCCAGCCGGCGGAACTGTGGCCGGACCAGCCCCAGCGTGAACCCCGCCACCATCAGGAGAGACAGAACCACCATCGCAGCGGCCGCCCAGATCATCCGCTGGCGGAGCGTCTCGATCCCCTTCAGGGTTTCGCGGCGAAACATCGCCTCCCCGTTGAGAGCCTCGTTCAGAAGCGGGTCGAAGGTGCTGGCGAAGGCGTCGATGTGGGCGCGCAGAACCGGCACGTCCTGATCGACGCGGCCCAGCCCGGTCAGCGTGGAGCCAAGCTGCGCCTCCATACGTGCCAGCGTAATCGACTGCGTGGCATGGCGCGACTGCCGGTCGATGCCGGAGGCCTCCGCCTCCTCGACCGCGCGCTCAAGGTCGCTGCGGATCAGCAGGAAGGTCGCGCCGATGTTCTCGGCCACCGGCTCCAGCCGCTGCATCCGTTCCTCTCGGGGCAGGCCGCGCTGCACCGCCTCCGTGGCGATCACGAGGAAGGTGGACACCTGCGAGGACAGCGTGCCGTAACGCGTCATCCGGGCCTCGGCGTTCAACGCTGCCTGCATCCGGTCGCCCACCCGCTCCATGCCCCAGAACAGGGTCAGGGCCGTCAAAAGGGTGACCGCGCTCAGCGCCACGGCACCGGCGGTCAACCGCGCGCGCAGCGACCAGGGCTGGCCAAGACGGGTCATCGCCCCAGTTTCGTGATGAAATGGTGGGCAAGCATGGCGGGACTGAGCATTCCTTACGCTGTTCTCCGGACAATTCGAGCCACCGCCCGCCCGGTTAACGGAGTTTTCCCTTACCGCGCGCATAGTGAAACTACGACTAAAGGATGTATTGATAGAGGCCCCCGATGATCGAGCTGCTTTTCGTAACCTGCATGGCGACAGCCCCCGGCGACATGGACACCTGCCGAGAGCGTAGCCTTGTCTTCACCGATGTCACCCCCATGGCCTGCATGATGGGCGCACAGCCGCAACTGGCGCGCTGGGTGAACGAACACCCGAACGAGCGGATCCAGAGCTGGAAGTGCCGGACAGTCGACCATTCCGAGCGAGACGCCTGATCGCCGCGGCCTTCCGCCACTCCGCATAATCCTGCAAAATTTCCGGACAGGCTGACACCCGCTGCCAATCTGTCCGACACTCTGACCCGTCGCCTGCATGCGCCGGGCCATCGTTACCCTTGCCGTATTCGCCGCCTGAGACCTAAAATGGCACTCAGGACGACGGGAGGCGTACGGAATTCATGCAGGACTTCGGCGAAGCATTCTCGCTGGCTTTCGGGCTGGTGCTGCATCCGTCCGCGGACCTGATCGAGATCGTCTCGCTCTCGCTGCGTGTCAGCCTGACGGCGACCGTGCTGGCCTGCGTTTTCGGACTGACGCTGGGCGCGGTCCTTGCCATCGCGCGCTTTCCGGGGCGCGGCGCAGTGCTGATCGTGCTGAACGCGCTCATGGGCCTGCCGCCGGTGGTCGTGGGCCTTCTGGTCTACCTCAGCCTGTCGCGCGCCGGGCCGCTCGGCTTCCTTGGCCTGCTCTACACCCCCACGGCGATGATCGTGGCGCAGACCATCCTGATCACCCCCATCGTCGCCGCGCTGTCGCGGCAGGTGCTCGAAGACCTCCACGACGAATACCGCGACCAGTTCCGGTCTCTCTGCCTGACGCGTGTGCAGGTGGTGCAGGCGCTCCTTTGGGACGCGCGGATCGCCCTAACCACGGTTGCGCTGGCGGGCTTCGGCCGCGCGGTGGCAGAGGTCGGCGCGGTGATGATCGTCGGCGGCAACATCGACCACCTCACGCGGGTCATGACCACGGCCATCGCGCTGGAAACCTCGAAGGGCGAACTGGCGCTGGCGCTGGCCCTCGGCATCGTGCTGATGGTCATTGCGCTTGGCGTCAACGCGCTGGTGCAGGCCCTGCGCCTGTCGTCGGAAAGGCAGCAGGCCCATGCGTGATCTGACCGAACAGGACCTGAAGACCGCCTGCGATGCGGAGGCCCCCTGCCTAAGGATCGAGAACCTGACCCTGCGGCTCGGTGGCAAACCCGTGCTCGACTGGCTTGACCTGACGCTGGAGGGGCGCGGCCTGACCGTGATGCTCGGTCCGAACGGTGCCGGGAAAAGCCAGCTTCTGAAGGTGATGCACGGGCTGACCCGCCCCGATCAGGGCCGCGTCACATGGAATGGCCGCCCCGCCCAGCAGGCCACCCGCCAGCAGGCGCTGGTTTTCCAGAAACCTGTTCTTCTGCGCCGGTCGGTCGCCGCCAACATCGACTTCGTGCTGAAGGCGCGCGGGCGCGCCCGGTCGGAGCGTGACACCCTGCTGAACCACGTGGGCCTTCTGAACAAGGCGCGCCAGCCCGCACGGGCCCTATCCGGCGGAGAGGCGCAGCGCCTGTCGCTGGCCCGGGCGCTCGCGCTCGACCCGCAGGTGCTGTTGCTGGACGAACCGACCGCCAGCCTCGACCCCGGTTCGGTGCTGGCCATCGAGCGCATCATCCAGAACGCCCACGACCGCGGCGTGAAGGTGATCCTCGTCACCCACGACATCGGGCAGGCGCGGCGGCTCGCCGACGAGGTCGTCTTCCTCCATCGCGGCCGGATCGCCGAGCAGGCCCCTGCCCACCGTTTCTTTTCCACCCAGGACAGCGCCGCGGCGCGTGACTTCCTGCACCACAGGATCGTCGTCTGAACTGACTTCATGACATAGGGAGACTTCATGAAACCCGTTAAATTCACGCTGGCCGCGCTGCTGGCGCTGGCCCCGCTTGCCGCATCGGCACAGGAGTCCATCATCGTGCAGTCGACCACCTCGACCGCCAATTCCGGCCTCTACGACTACCTGCTGCCGATCTTCTCCGACAAGACGGGCATCACGGTGAACGTGGTGGCGGTCGGCACCGGGCAGGCGATCAAGAACGCGGCCAACTGCGACGGCGACGTGCTGCTGGTGCACGCCAAGCCCGCCGAGGAGAAGTTCGTGGCCGAGGGCGGCGGTACCTCGCGCACCGACCTTATGTACAACGACTTCGTCATCGTGGGGCCGGCCGACGATCCGGCAGGCGTGGCGGGCACCTCGGACGTCGAGGCGGCCCTGAAGACGATTGCCGGGAAGGGTGCGGTCTTTGCATCCCGCGGGGACGATTCCGGCACCCACAAGAAGGAAAAGGCGCTTTGGCAGGCCGCGGGCGTCGATCCGGCGACGGGCTCCGGCGACTGGTATCGCGAGACCGGATCGGGCATGGGCGCGACCCTGAACGCGGGCATCGGCATGGGTGCCTACGTGATGACCGACCGCGCGACCTGGATCAGCTTTGCCAACAAGCAGGACTACCAGATCGCGGTGGAAGGCGACGATGACCTCTTCAACCAGTACGGCGTCATCCCGGTGAACCCGGAGAAGTGCCCGGCGGTGAAGATCGAGGCGGCAAAGGCGTTCTCGGCCTGGCTGATCTCCGACGAAGGGCAGAAGGCCATCGCGGGTTACACGGTGGACGGGCAGCAGCTGTTCTTCCCCAATGCGCCCAAACAGGGTAGCTGAGAACCGGGGCACGGTCTGCCCCGCCATGGGGCAGAGCGATGCATGAACCGGAATTCCTGACGGTCCCCGAACTGGCGGACCTGTTGCGGATCAAGGAGCGCAAGGTCTACGACCTCGCCGCGTCGGGCGAGGTCCCCTGCACGCGCGCCACCGGCAAGCTGCTGTTTCCCTCCGTCGCGGTGCGCGACTGGCTGGAGGCGCATTCCTCGGGCCACGTTGTGAAGACGCCAAGGCCGCCGGTGGTGCTGGGCAGCCACGATCCCCTGCTGGACTGGGCAATCCGCGAAAGCCGCTGCGGGCTGGCCAGCTACTTCGACGGGTCGGCGGACGGGCTTGCGCGGTTCAACCGGCGCGAGGGCGTGGCGGCGGGCCTGCACCTTCACGACGCTGAGGGACGGGAGTGGAACATTCCCAGCGTGGCACGCAGCTCGGCCAACCAGAACGCGGTGCTGGTGCGCTTTGCCACCCGCGCCCGCGGGCTGGTGCTGAGGCGGGAACTGGAAGGTGTCAGCGGTATCGCCGACCTGGCCGGACGGCGCGTGGTGCCGCGGCAGGGCGGATCGGGCAGCGACGTGCTGTTCCGGCAGCTTGCGGCGAAGGACGGGCTGGATGTGGATGCACTGGACCTGACTGAGGTCGCGCGGACAGAGACCGAGGCCGTTCAGACCCTCGCCCGGGGCGACGCCGACGCGACGCTGGGGCTGGAAACGGTCGCACGGGATTTCGGCCTGCCTTTCGTGCCGCTGGTGGAGGAACGTTTCGACCTGCTGGTGAACCGGCGCGCCTGGTTCGACACGCCGATGCAGCGGCTGATGGTCTTCTGCCAGTCGGAGGCCACGCTGGCCCGGGCGGAGAAGATGGGCGGTTACGACCTGACGGGGCTGGGCACGGTGCGCTGGAACGCCTGAGCGTTTTCGGGGCGCTGCCGCGCGCCCCGACCCGCCGGGGGGCGTCGCCCCCCGGACCCCCCGAGAGTATTTGAGAAGCAAAGAAGCCTGAGTGCCGTGCAGGCGCTGGGGGCTATTGCGCGCCTTTGGCGGTGCGGGTAGCCCCTAGCCTTCCCAGGCGGCGACGCGGCGGTCGATGGTCTTGCGCGAGACGCCTAGGCGGCGGGCGGCCTCTGCCCGGTTGCCGTCGCAGAGGTCGAGCACGTGCAGGATGTGGCGCTGCATGACCTGTTCGAGGTTCAGGGTGGCGCGGGCCCCGGTCACCTTGGCATCGCCGGAAAATTCCTGCGGGAACTGCCCGAGGATCACCGAGCGTTCGATCATGTTCTTCAGCTCGCGCACGTTGCCCGGCCAGTCGTAGCGGCGCATCTTCAGCAGGGTCTCGGCGGAGAGCTCGAGCCCGGACAGGCCGAGGACGCAGGCGAAGTGTTCCATGAAGTAGGCGGCGAGTTCGGTGATGTCCTCGCTCCGCTCCTTCAGCGGCGGCATGTGGATGCGCACCACGTTCATGCGGTGGTAGAGGTCGGCGCGGAAACGGCCCTGCGCCACCGCCGCGTCGAGATCGGCGTTGGTGGCGAAGAGCAGGCGCAGGTTGAGGGGAAACTCCCGCTCGGCGCCGATGGGGCGGACGCGCTGGTCCTCGAGCACGCGCAGGAGCGCCGCCTGCACCTGGATCGGCATCTGCGCCACCTCGTCGAGGAACAGCGTGCCGCCGTCGGCCAGCAGGAAAAGGCCCGGTTTGAGCGCCCCGTCGCCACCGCCGTTGTCGCCGAAGAGCTCCTCGGCGATGCGGTCGGGGGTCACGGCGGCGCAGTTGACGGCGACGAAGGGCCGGTCGGCGCGGTCGGAGAGCGCATGCAGCTGGCGCGCGGCCAGCTCCTTGCCTGTGCCGCTGGCGCCGGTGAACAGCACCGGCGTCGGCAGGGGCGCGAGCTTCTTCAGCATGGCCCGCACCTCTCCGAGCGTGTCGGAGGTGCCGAGCATCTTCACGCCGTTGGGGTCGCTGTTCAACTCGTGGCGCAGGAGGGTGTTGTCGCGCCGCAGGTACTTGCGGTCGAGCGTGCGGGCCACAGCGCCGAGGATCTGGTTGGCGCGGAAGGGTTTCAGCACGAAGTCCGAGACGCCGGCGCGCAGCGCGGCGATGGCGGTTTCGAGATCGGCATAGGCGGTGATCAGGATGGTTTCGGCCATGAAGCCGAGCCGCTTCTGTTCGGTCACCCATTCCAGCCCGGTCTTGCGCGGCATCACGTTGTCGAGGATCACGAGGTCGAAGTGGTTCTCGTCCAGCTTGGCGGTCGCCTCGTCCGGCGAGGCGGCGAGGTCGATCCGTTTCACCCGGGGCTGCAGCGTCTTGTAGAGGAAGTTGCGCATGCCGGGTTCGTCGTCGATCACCAGGATCGACGCCCCCGCGAGGTCGTTGCCGTAATCCTCTGCCACGTCAGTCGAGCCGGACGCTCTCGCCCGTGGTCTGGCGCGCGGCGGTGGTGTCGTCCAGCGCCTCCAGCCCGTAGTGCGCCGCCACGCCGATCACGGCCACCGCGACAAAGCCCATCACCATTGCCTTCATTTCTCAGCCTCCTCGCCGGATTGGTCGTTGGCCGATTTCAGGAAGGCGATGAGGTCGGCCCGGTCGTCCGCCCCCGCGATCACCTGCATCGGCATCTTTGAGCCGGGAATATAGTGATCCGGCCCCTGGTCAAACAGGGCGTCGATGGTGTCGTCGGTCCAGACGATGTCGGCGCCGTCGAGCGTATCGGAATAGGTGTAGCCCGGCACCGTGCCCGCCCGGCGGCCGAACACGCCGTGCAGCGTCGGCCCGGCCTTGCGCGACGGGCCAGGCTCCAGCGCGTGACAGATCGAGCATTTTCGCATGAACTGCCGTTCGCCGTTCGACATGGTCCCGGCATCGCGCAGGAAGCTGCGGTCGCCACTGATGCCCGGATCGAAGGCGTCGAGCGCCTCCACCGGCCAGCCGAAGGCCACGTCGTCCAGACCGCCCGCCCAGATCCGCGCCCCGTCGTCAGAGAAGGCCAGCGCCCAGACCGGCCCTTCGCGGGTGGCGCGGAAATCGCGGGTGATCTGCCACCCGGCGGTGTCGACGATCATGATGAAGCCGTGCCCGTCCCCGGCGGCAAGCTGATGGGTCCCGGCGTGATAGGCCATGGCAAGGATCGGGCGGCGGTCCAGCGTGAAGTCGGCGATCTGGCCGCCCTGGTGGTCTATCACCCGCGTCACCCCGTCGACCGCGCCATAGGCGATCCAGTCGGGCGTCACCACGATCTCGTTGATGCCGAAGCCATGGCTGACGATCTGGTCGGCGGTCTGCTCGATCAGGTCGTAGCGCAGGATGTAGCCGTTGGAAGTCGCGGCCCAGACCCGGGCCTTGTCGTCTATGGCCACGGCGTTCACCCCGCCGGGCGCGTCGAGGAACCGGCCGTCCGTTCCGCCGGACAGCGGCCAGAGCCCGATGGTGCCGTCCCAGCTTGCGCTGGCGGCGAGGCGTGCGTCGGGTGACATGGCCAGCGCCGTGACCTTGCCCTTGTGGGTGCCGAGGAGGCGGGCCTCTCCGTCCTTGCCCCAGAGCCGCACGGTGAAGTCGTCCGCGCCGGAGATCACCGTGCCCTCCGGCCCGAAGGCGACAGCGTTGACCGCCGCCTCGTGGCCTTCCTGCCATTCCGGCTCGTCCGCCGACCAGACGCCGACGGAGTTGTCGAAGCTGGCGGTGGCCACGCGGTCACCGGAGGCGGCGATGCCCATGATCGGTCCGCCGTGTCCCTTGAGGGTGGTGAACTCCTGCGCCCCGGCGGCCGAGGCGCAGAGGCACAGGATCGCAAGCCAGCGCATCACTCCGCCGGGGTCGCCTGTTCGGGCGCCCTGCCCTCGCGCGCGGCTTCGCGTTCCTTGACCTTCTCGTACCAGATGGAGTGGTGCTGTTCGGCCCAGTTCTCGTCCACCTGCCCGGACCCCATGGCGTCGAAGGCGCCCTCCATCCCGATCGAGCCGATGTAGATATGGCCGATGATGATCGCCATCAGGACAAAGGCGACGATGGCGTGCCAGAGCTGGGCAAGTTGCATCTCTTCCTGCGGGGCAAGCGCCACGGGCAGCGGCTCCATGCCGAGGAGGCCGGTGATGCCGATGTCGTTCAGCAGCGTGAAGGTCTTGCCGAACAGCGGCAGGTCGAAGGGGAAGAGCAGCGACAGGCCCGACAGCGAGATCGACGCGCCGAACAGGATCACCGACCAGAAGATCAGCTTCTGGCCCGCGTTGAACTTCTTCGCCGGGGGGTGCTTGTCGCCGACGATGCCGCCCGCCTGCTTGAACCAGATGATGTCCAGCTTGTTGGGGATGTTGTGCGCGACCCAAAGGATGAAGACCAGCACGATCCCCAGCATGAAGGCCCAGCTGACATTGTTGTGGATGTACTTCGAGACCGCCAGCCAAACGGAGTTCGCGTCATGGCCCAGCACCGGGATCAGGAACTTGCGCCCGAAGAGGGTGAAGAGCCCGGTGAAAGCCAGGAGCACGAAGGACCCGGCGGTCATCCAATGGGTGAAGCGTTCGAAGGCGTGGAAACGGGTGACGGTCTTGCCGGTCTTGCCGCCCTCGATCCTGATGCGGCCGCGGAACAGGAAGAAGACGGCGAGGATGCCGATGGTCCCCAGCAGCAGCCAGCCGCCATAGGTGCGCAGCGGGCCGTCGCGCACGGTCAGCCATCTCATGCCGCCGTCCTGCATCAGCACTTCGCCCACCGGCCGGTGCGTCGAGACGGTCACATCCGCCTTGTTGTAGCGCAGCGCGCGCCACAGGTCCGGGTCGGACGAAGTGCCGAGCGGCGCGGTGTTCGGCGGCGGCACGGCGTCGCCGCCGATGTTCGTCGACCGGAAGTCGTCGTTGACCGGCAGGCCCTGCTGCCGCCGCAGGATGTCTTCCAGCGTCTGCGCGCCGCCGGTTTCCAGCCGGGCCGCGGCCAGTTCTGCCTCGGTCTCGTCGATGCGCGGACCCGGTGCCATCCAGAACGAGAATATCGCAATGGCCAGCAGCACGAGTATGAAGGCGACGAAGCCGCTCGAACGTTCAGTCGTCATGTCAAACCCCATCGGCCACGAAACCCCCTCCGGTCCGTGGCAAAAAGGGCGAGGCCGCGAAGGCCCCGCCGTCATGGTGCAGATGTAGGCCGGACAGGCGCCCGGCCCACGCGCGGAAAGGCGTCAGCCGCCCTTCTGGTCGTAAGCCGTGCCCCAGCCCCAGGCGCCGGAGCCGAAACCCCGTGCGACGACGCGCTCGCGGTAGATGGCCGACACGACGTCGCCATCGCCCGCCAGCAGAGCCTTGGTGGAGCACATCTCGGCGCAGATCGGCAACTTGCCTTCCGCGATCCGGTTGCGGCCGTACTTCTGGAACTCCGCCTGGGAGTTGTTCTCTTCCGGACCACCGGCGCAGAAGGTGCACTTGTCCATCTTGCCGCGCGACCCGAAGTTGCCCGCCTGCGGATACTGCGGCGCGCCGAAGGGGCACGCGTAGAAGCAGTAGCCGCAGCCGATGCACAGGTCCTTGGAGTGCAGGACGACACCTTCCTCGTTCTGATAGAAGCAGTCGACCGGGCACACCGCCATGCAGGGCGCGTCCGAGCAGTGCATGCAGGCGACCGAGATCGAGCGTTCGCCCGGCTGGCCGTCCTGGATGGTCACCACGCGGCGACGGTTGATGCCCCACGGCACCTCGTGCTCGTTCTTGCAGGCGGTGACGCAGGCGTTGCATTCGATGCAGCGCTCGGCGTCACAGAGGAACTTCGCTCTTGCCATGTTTCTCTCTCCTTATGCCGGCATGATCTTGCAGAGGGTGGCCTTGGTCTCCTGCATCTGCGTGACGGAGTCGTAGCCGTATGTCTGCGCCGTGTTGCAGGATTCACCAAGAACGATGGGGTCCGCCCCTTCCGGGTACTTCGACCGCAGGTCCTCGCCCTGGTACCAGCCGCCGAAGTGGAAGGGCATGAAGGCCACGCCTTCGCCCACCCGCTCGGTGACCATCGCCTTGACCTTGACCTTGCCGCCTTCGGGACCTTCGACCCAGACCATGGCCGCGTCACGCACACCGAGGTTGTTGGCGTCGCGCGGGTTGATCTCGACGAACATGTCCTGCTGCAGCTCGGCGAGCCACGGGTTGGACCGGGTTTCGTCCCCGCCGCCCTCGTACTCGACCAGTCGGCCGGAGGTGAGGATCATCGGGTAGTCCTTGGAGAAGTCCTGCTTCTGGATCGACGCGTACATGGTCGGCAGACGATAGAACTTCCGGTCGTCGTAGGTGGGATAGTCGGCCACCAGGTCGCGCCGGTTGGTATACAGCGCCTCGCGGTGGATCGGCACGGGATCGGGGAATTCCCAGACCACGCAGCGCGCCTTGGCGTTGCCGTAGGGCGCGCAGCCGTGCTCGATCGCGACCCGCTGGATGCCGCCGGAAAGGTCGGTCTTCCAGTTGGTCTTCGGACCGGCGATCTCGTCGATCACCTTCCGCTCCTCGTCGGTCAGGTCGCTGTCCCAGCCGAGGTCCATCAGCATCTGCATGGTGAACTCGGGGTATCCGTCCTGGATCTCCGAGCCCGGGTTGTAGACGCCTTCCGCCAGCAGGTTGTCGCCGTTGCGCTCCACACCGTAGCGGGCCCGGAACGGCAGGCCGCCGTCCTTCACCGCGAGGTCGATGTTGTAGAGGTTGGGCGAGCCGGGATGCTTGATCTCGGCGGTGCCCCAGCACGGCCACGGCAGACCGTAGTAGTCGCCGTCGGCAGGTCCGCCCACCGCGCGCAGCGTGGTGCGGTCGAAGGTGTGCTGGTTCTCCATGTGGAGCTTGAGGCGCTCCGGCGTCTGGCCAGTGTAGCCGACCGTCCACATGCCGCGGTTGATCTCGCGCAGCGTGTCCTCGATGCTCGGGGTCACACCGTCGTCCTCAAGCGCGATGTTGCGGAACAGCCGGTCGTGGTAGCCGAACTTCTTGGCGAACAGGCCGATGATCTCATGGTCGGGCTTCGACTCGAAGATCGGCTTCACCACCTGCTGGCGCCACTGGATCGAGCGGTTCGACGCGGTGACCGAACCGTGGGTCTCGAACTGCGTGGCCGCCGGCAGCAGGTAGACGCCATCCGTCCGGTCGTGCAGCACGGCCGTCACGGTCGGATAGGGGTCAACCACCACAAGCAGGTCCAGAAGCTCCATCGCCTTCTTCATCTCGACCATGCGGGTCTGAGAGTTCGGCGCGTGGCCCCAGAAGACCATGCCGCGGACCTTGTTGGGCTGGTCCATGTTCTCGGCGTCTTCAAGCACACCGTCGATCCAGCGCGATACCGGTATCCCGGTCTCGTACATCAGGTCCTTTTCCTTGCCGTCGGCGCCGGGCATCTTGGCGAACTGACCGTTCAGCCAGTCCCAGTCCTCGCCCCAGACGCGGGCCCAGTGCTCCCACGAGCCCTTGGCCAGGCCGTAGTAGCCCGCCAGCGTGTGCGACAGGACGCCGAGGTCCGTGGCCCCCTGCACGTTGTCGTGGCCGCGGAAGATGTTGGTGCCGCCGCCGGATACCCCCATGTTCCCCAGCGCAAGCTGAAGGATGCAGTAGGCGCGGGTGTTGTTGTTGCCCGTGGTGTGCTGGGTGCCGCCCATGCACCAGATCACGGTGCCGGGACGGTTGTTCGCCAGCGTCCGCGCCACGCGCTCGAGCTGGGAGCCGGGGACGCCGGTGACGCGCTCGACCTCTTCCGGCTTCCACTTGGCCACTTCCTCGCGGATCTGGTCCATGCCCCAGACACGGGTGCGGATGAACTCGCGGTCTTCCCAGCCATTCTCGAAGATGTGCCAGAGGATGCCCCAGACCAGCGCCACGTCGGCACCGGGGCGGAAGCGCACGTATTCGTCCGCATGGGCCGCCGTCCGGGTAAAGCGCGGATCGCAGACGATCAGCGGGGCGTTGTTCTGCTCCTTGGCGCGCAGCACGTGCAGCAGCGAGACGGGGTGCGCCTCGGCCGGGTTGCCGCCGATGATGAAGATCGCCTTGGAGTTATGGATGTCGTTGTAGGAGTTCGTCATCGCGCCGTAGCCCCAGGTGTTGGCAACACCTGCAACCGTGGTCGAGTGACAGATCCGCGCCTGGTGGTCGACGTTGTTCGTCCCCCAGTAACGCGCGAACTTCTGGAACAGGTAGGACTGTTCGTTGCTGTGCTTCGCCGAGCCCAGCCAGTAGACGGAGTCCGGGCCGCTTTCCTCGCGGATCGCCATCATCTGGTCGCCGATCTCGTTGATCGCGTCTTCCCAGCTGATGCGGACCCACTCTCCCCCGACCTTCTTCATCGGGTACTTGAGGCGGCGTTCGCCATGGGTGTGCTCGCGCACGGAGGCGCCCTTCGCGCAGTGGGACCCGAGGTTGAACGGGCTGTCCCAGCCGGGCTCCTGCCCGATCCAGACGCCGTCCGACACCTCTGCCATGACGGTACAACCGACCGAGCAATGGGTGCACACGGTTTTCTTCAGGTCCACCTTGCCGGTGGCAGCGGTCTGCGCACTGGCCTGCTGGACGGTTCCTCCGGTCGCTGCAATCGCGGCAAGGCCGCCGATCGCCAGACCGGACCCGCGGAGGAATCCGCGCCGGTCAACCGAGGTCTTGGCAACCTCGGACAGGATCGAAGTCCGCTGGGGGCGTCGCGCAACCCCGTTGGTCTTTTTCCTAAGCATGTGTCTCTCTCCCTCAACGCACCTCGCGGTGCGAAAGACAGTGCCCGGCGCACAGGCGCAGAGCGGTGACGGCGGAACGGTCGGGCCTCACGCAACCAGTTGTTCCACCAGCGGGGTGCCACGCCCGGGCGGGGCGTCAGCGGGGCGCTCGGCCAAAGGCCTGTGCGCGGGCGCGGATCAGAACCGCGCGGCGTCGAAGTAGGCGCGGGTGTGCACCGTGTCCTGCATCCGGTTGGACGACAGGTCCGGCTCCGCGGCTTCGGCCTGCGTACCGGCGGTGGCCACGGCCACGGCGGCGGCGGGCGCGGCGGTCCCGGCCAGCTTCAGGAAGTCGCGCCGGGACGCTTCTTTCTCTGACATGTCTTGCTCCTCTGTAGGTTCCGGCGCGTCCCCCGCGCCGCTCGTTTGACGGGACCCGAAGGCCCCGCCGGCTCAGCCGAGGCGGAAGGCTTCCGCCTCGATTTCCATGAAGGTGCGACCGATGGTTCCCACCGGCGCGTAGAACACCGATCCCTTGGCGTTCTCGAGGTCACTGAAGAAGTGCCCGGCCCAGGACGCGATGTGCTTGTTGAAGAAGGTCTTCTGCGCCTCGAGCGACGCGGGCGAGCTGAAGCGCCCGACGATCAGAGCGCCCATCATCTCCATCAGGCTGGCGATGTTGTCCTCCGGCTCGAACACGTTTTCCGCGCGGGCCAGCCCGTGCGCCGTCATGTCCTGCCGCAGCAGGGCCAGCGGCTTCTCGTTCAGGAAGCCGGTCATGTAATAGGAAGCATAGGGCAGAAGCTCTCCGCGCCCGAGGCCGATGAACAGCTTGTTGTATTCGGTCACGACGCTGCGGGGCTTGGTCACCTTTGCCATCTTGGCCAGAGTGGAGATCGCCTCCCCCAGCGGCGTCGCATCGCCGGACAGCGACGCGGTCTGCGCCAGCAGCATCTCGTCCGGCGGCCCGGAGAGGATGACCCCGAGGAAATTGTAGAGGTCCGCGCGCAGGCGGTCCTCTTCGGCGATCTTCGGGGCGGGTGCTGCGGTCATGCCTGTCCTTCCGTCTCTGCGAACACGAAACGCATCCGCCGCGTTGTGGCGGGCAGGGCGTCTTCGCTGTCGTGTGTTTCCGTCTCGGTCGCCACCTCCGCGGCGTCGTCTTCCGGCTCTGCCATAGCGAGTTGCGTCGGCGGATCGGGCAATGGCGCGGGCTCGCGGACCGACACCAGCTCCGGCGCGGGCATGTCGTCCTCTTCGGCCTCGTCGGCGGCGCCCTCCGCTTCGGCGAGCTTCGCCGCCTTGGCGTCCGCCTCCTTCGCGGCCTCGGTCACCTTGTCGAACATGCCCTTGCCGACCTTGTAGGCTGTCTTCATGTCCGGCACGCAGCGCGCGGCGTCGGTGTAATCCTCACCGTAATCCACCAGCCCGTCGAGGTTCGCGAGAACCGGGTTGGTGCGCCACAGCTTGCGCAGCGCCCGTGCCTTCAGCCGCTGCGGCAGCGCGGACTTCATGAAGGCGCGCACCTGCTCGGCGGTCTCGAGATCCTCCGGCATGGGCTGTCCGGCCTCGGCCAGAAGCTCCTCGTCAGTCTTCTCCGCCAGCGCCTGTTCCTCGGCCGCCCGTTCGGCGGCAAGGCGCGCCTCTTCCTCGGCGCGGGCCTCGGCCGCAACAGCGGCACGGCGCTTGTCCCAGAATCCGCTCATGACAGATCCCCGCGCCCGCGGACGGAGAACCGGTGCCCACTTGTCCTGCACGCACTCATTGCAACCGCCTCCGCTTCAGCGCCGGAGAGGCGTATATGTCGCCCGGCTTTGCCACCCGCGCATCGCCGATCCCGTCCTCGACCAGATCGATCCGCTTCTTGTCGCGCTTGCGCTTAACGAAGACCTCTTCCTGGTGGTGCGCCTCGATGAACTCGCGGACCCAGGCGACCAGCCCGTGCGGCATCGGCACCTTCTCAACCAGCTCGTTGCCGCTGTCGGTGTAATCCTGCGCCTCGAAGGGGGAGGCCGTGACCTTCAGCACCTCGTAGGGCTGCGGGCCGTCGCTCGTTTCGCGCATCACGACGTAAAGGCTCGGCACCTCGTCGCTGATCGCCTGAAGGTAGGCTTCGGTCTCTGCGCCGTGCAGTTCCAGGACCGGGGTCGCGGCGTGGTACTCCACCGCCTCGCCTTCGCGGCGCATTTCCTTCCACTCCGCCGGGCCGGCCCCGGGCAGTACAGCGGCTGCCGTCCAGTGCCACTTTGCCCAACGCGTCACACCCGGAGTCCGTCTCAGGACGACCCCGACCGGCATCGTTCGGTAGGCATTCGGATTGTGGATCACTCTGAAATCTCCCTGCCCCAACCTTTGCGCAGCTTCGCAGACCGGTGAAGCGTTTTCGTGCACGACGGTATCCCAAACCCCCGTCCCGGTCATTTTGACCAGCCCCCGCAGCGGCCCGGAACGCCCTTGGCCAACTAGTCCATCTTGACTGTTTTCATCGGGAAAGAGGCGCTCCGCGACCACGCGAATCACCCCGCGGAAATCGCGGCCAAGGCCGCCATGCCCTGCCCCGATGCGCGCCGGGAAAACGGTTGTGGGCGCCTCCGAATCATGTGTAGCTACCGGCTGCGGCGACGTTCGGACCGGCCTGAATCCGGCCCCCGCCACGGGAGGAACATCATGATCAAGTCCTTGATTACATGCGATTGTCTCGGCTCGCAGAAGATCGACGCAGAGGCCCTGTCGCGCACCACCGGGCTGGAAGTCCGCCCCCCCTGTTCGGCGCTCTGCACGAAGGAGCTGCCCCGCGCCGCAGAGGCCTTGACGCAGGGTGACACAATTTTCTGCTGCACCCAGGAGGCCCGGGTTTTCGAGGCCCTCGCAGAGGACATGGACCTTGCCGCGCCCCCTACCCTCGACCTGCGCGACCGGGCGGGGTGGAGCGCCGATCCGGCCTCCAAGGTGGCCAAAATGTCCGCGCTGGTGGCCGAGGCGATGCTGCCCGCCGCGCCGGAAAAGACCATCGACGTGATTTCCGAAGGGCTGTGCCTGATCGTCGGCCCGGCAGAGGCCGCGCTGGCTGCCGCCGAACAGCTCAGGGATCACCTTGGCGTCACCGTCCTGCTGCCGCCCGGCGCGGACATTCCCGACACCCGCGCCTTCGACGTCATCACCGGCCGGCTGAGACGCGCCAAGGGCGCGCTCGGACAGTTCGAGGTGGTGATCGACGCGCTGCGCATGGTCGAGCCCGGCGGGCGCGGCGGCTTCACCCTGACGGAACCGCGCGACGGCGGCGCCTCCCAGTGCGATATCCTCCTGGATCTTCGGGGTGACACGCCCCTCTTCCCGGCGCACGAAAAGCGCGAGGGTTACCTGCGCGCCGATCCGAACCACGCCGCCGCCGTTTCTGCCGCGATCCTCGCCGCGTCGCACCTGACCGGCACCTTCGAGAAGACGATGCACGTCCGGATGGAGCCGCTGCTCTGCGCCCATTCCCGGGCCGAGCAGACCGGCTGCACCCGCTGCCTCGACCTCTGCCCCACGGGCGCGATCACGCCGGACGGCGAACATGTCTCCGTCGACCCGCTGATCTGCGCGGGCTGCGGCGCCTGTTCGGCGGTCTGCCCCTCCGGCGCGATCAGCTACGACGCCCCACCGGTGGACCTGACCATGCGCCGGGTCCAGACGCTGGCGAAGGCCTTCCTCGACGCGGGTGGCACCGCGCCGCGCCTGCTGGTCCACGACGACCACGGGGCCGAGATGATCCGCCTCGCCTCCCGCCACCACACCGGCCTGCCCGCCGACGTGATCCCGCTGGAATTGCCGAAGGTCGGCGCCTTCGGCCATGCAGAGATCGTCGCGGCGCTGGCCGCCGGGTTCGCCTCCGTCGCGCTGCTGCCGGGACCGAAGGCGGACATGGAGGCGATCGGCCCGCAGGTCGAACTGGCCCGCGCCATCGGCGGCGCCACCCGCGTGACGGTGATCGACACGCCCGACCCCGAAGCGCTCTCCGACACGCTCTACGGCGCCGAGGCGCCTCAGCCGCTCGACACCGCGAACGTCAGGCCCATGGGCACCCGCCGCCAGATCACCCGTCAGGCGGCGCGGGCGCTGAACCCGGTGGCCGAGGTCCTGCCCCTGCCCGAGGGCGCGCCCTACGGGGCCGTTCTGGTGGATCAGGACGCCTGCACGCTCTGCCTGTCCTGCGTGTCGCTCTGCCCTTCGGGCGCGCTTGGCGACAACCCCGACCGGCCGGAGCTGCGCTTCCAGGAGGACGCCTGCCTGCAATGCGGTCTCTGCGCCAACGTCTGCCCGGAGGCGGCGATCAGCCTTCAGCCGCAGCTCGACCTGACACCCGCGGCCCTGACCCAGCGCATCCTGAAGGAAGAGGAGCCCTTCGCCTGCATCGAATGCGGCAAGCTCTTCGGGGTGAAGTCGACGGTGGAAAAGATCACCGAAAAGCTGCAGTCGCATTCCATGTTCGCGGGCGACCGGCTGCGCATGGTCCAGATGTGCGACGACTGCCGGATCAACGCGCAGTACCACTCCGACGACAATCCCTTCGCCAGCAAGCCGCGCCCGCGGCCGCGCACCACCGAGGACTACCTGTCAAAGCGGCGCGACCACTGATGTCAGCGGAAATCCAGCGGCGCGCCGAGGTCGGCGGCCTCCATCGCCGCGACATAGGCCAACACCGCGTCGACCTCGTCCAGCGTCATCTCCATGGGGACGATCGGGCTGGGCCGTGCCTCGTCGAACGGCGGCGAGACGCCCTCGATCTGGGTAAAGGCTGGGTGCGGGTTCAACGCGTAGAACCCCATGAATCGGTCGACCCAGTCCGGGAAGGCGCGCATGACCATGAAGCTGGGGGTGGAGCCGATGCTGCGCAGCGCGCCACCCTCTTCGACGGCGTGGCAGCGCCCGCATTTCAGGCGCGAGACCTCAAGCCCCAGCGCGGCGTCGCCGTCGGGGACAAATGCCGCGACCTCGCGCTCCTTCGGCTTCGGCAGGGTGAACAGCGCCTCGCCTTCCGGCGCGTAGGAGGTCACGGTGTTGCGCCCGACCTCTCCGGTCAGCCAGTCCGCCAGCTTCGCCGTCCACTCCGTCTGATCGGTGACCTGCATGGACCAGACCGCGCCCGCGCCTTCAAACAGCGGCGTGCCGTCCTCGCTCAGCACCATCTGCGCGGCGGCCGGGTCATCCACGACCTCCACCTGCACCTGCGTCTTCAGCCTGAAGCGCGGCAGGATGTAGTCCAGCAGACCGGAGGCCACCAGCGGCTCCGGCGCGAACAGACGAACGGCACGATCCTGTGCGACCGCCTTGAAGGGCAGCACGGCAAGGGCCAGTATCAGCAACCAGACACGCATGCCGTCCAGCCTATGGGCCGGGCGCGCCATGCGTCAACATCTCAGGGAGCGATCCAATGAGCGACGATTTCAACATGTCCATGCGCAAGTTCCTCAAGCAGGTCGGCGTGACCTCGCAACAGGCCATCGAAGAGGCGATGCGCGACGCCGACACCGCCGGAAAGTCCTTTCCGGTCAAGGCCGTCATCACAATCCCCGAGCTTGGCCTGACCCATGAGGTCACGGGCGAGATCAAGGGTCAGGAGTAAACCTTGGCATCGCGTGAAGAGATCCTCGAGATCCTGAAGACCGTCTCCGCGCCCTCGGGCGAGGACATCGTGGCCGCCGGCGTGGTCCGTGCGCTCGGCGTGGCCGACAGCGGCGTGCGCTTCGTGCTGGAGGTCCCGCCGGGACAGGCCGACAAGTGGCAGCCGGTCAAGACGAAGGCCGAAGAGGCGCTGGCCGCCGCCGGCGTGGGCAACGTCAACATCGCGGTGACCGCAGACGCCCCGCCGCCCGGCCTCGGCGCCAAGCCGAAACCGAAGCCGCAGGGCCCGCAAAAGATCCCCGGCGTCGATCACCTGATCGCCATCGCCTCCGGCAAGGGCGGCGTGGGCAAGTCCACGGTGTCCGCCAACCTCGCCTGCTCGCTGGCGCAGCAGGGTAAGCGCGTGGGCCTGCTGGACGCCGACGTCTACGGCCCGTCGCAGCCGAGGATGCTGGGGGTCTCCGGCCGCCCCGCCTCGCCCGACGGCAAGACGATCCTGCCGCTGCGCAACCACGGCGTCACCATGATGTCCATCGGCCTGATGACCAACGAGGACCAGGCCGTGGTCTGGCGCGGTCCGATGCTGATGGGCGCGCTGCAGCAGATGATGATGCAGGTGCAATGGGGCGCGCTCGACGTGCTGATCGTCGACCTGCCGCCCGGCACCGGCGACGTGCAGATGACGCTGGCACAGAAGGCGCAGGTGGACGGTGCAGTCATCGTCTCCACCCCGCAGGACGTGGCGCTTCTGGACGCGCGCAAGGGCATCGACATGTTCAAACAGCTGAACGTCCCGATCCTCGGGATGATCGAGAACATGTCGACGCACATCTGCTCCAAGTGCGGGCACGAGGAACACGTCTTCGGCCATGGCGGCGTCGCGGCAGAGGCGGCAAAGCTGGGCGTGCCCCTGCTGGCAGAGATCCCGCTGGACCTGCAGATCCGGCTGGCGTCGGACGGCGGCGCGCCCATCGTGGTCAGCCAGCCCGACAGCCCGCAGGCGCAGGGTTTCCACGCGGTGGCCACCGCGCTCATCAAGGGTGCGCTGGCATGAGCGACCTCGCCTTCCCCCCGGCCATGTTCGGCGAGAAGGTCGACGGCGACCCGGCAGAGACGGCGATCCTGCGGGCGATCCAGGGGGTGGATGCGGGCCTCATCACGTACCGCATCGCCTCGGACCAGGTGGGGGCCGCGCTGGTCTTTGCCCCCGAGGTGCCGCTGGCGCAGGCGATGACCATGCTGCCCCTTTGTGGCGTGGGCTTCCAGAACGCGCTTGGCGCCCTCGCCCCGCCCGAAGTGGCCGTGCACCTGGGCTGGAACGGCGGGCTGCGGGTCAACGGCGCGCTCTGCGGCCGGATGCGGGCCTTTGCGTCTTCCACCGATCCGGAGGCCGTGCCCGACTGGCTGGTGATCGCCTGGCAGCTCATCCTGCTGCCGCTGACGGAGGACACGGGGACGGACCCGGACCGCACCGCGCTTTACGCCGAAGGCTGCGCCGACGTCGATCCCGGGATGCTGGTCGAGGCATGGGCCCGCCACACCCTCAACTGGATCGCCAAGTGGGAAGACGCGGGCCCCCGCGCGCTGGCCGCCGAATGGCGCGGGCTGGCGCATGGCGTTGGCGACGACACGGTGCACGACGGCCGCAAGGGCACCTTCCTCGGCGTCGACGAAGACTTCGGGATGCTCCTGCGCGACGCGGATGGCACCCACCTGATCTCGCTCACCACCCTGCTGGAGGACACGCCATGAACCTCGCCCGCGCGATCCACGTGGACGAAAGCGACCAGTACGTCTTTGCCAACCCGGCGCGCACCGGGGAATGGTGCATCTCCGGCGGGTTCGAGTTCTCCGACTGGACGGAGGGCGACCTCACCGGCAAGCAGCGGCAGGCCTTCGCCAACGGCTGGCTGGGGCTGGAAACCGGCGGGCGCGTCACCTTCGTCGCCGTCACCCCCGTCACGCCCGAAGAGGTCGCCGACCTCGAGGTGAAGCTGGCGCAGCACTTCGTCACTTACTACGGCGCGCCCTCGGTCGATGCCGCCCGCCCCGTCGCCCGCGAAGAGATCTTCCACATGGCCGACCTCTGCGAGGAACACGCGCCCAACACCCTGCTGACCGTCATGCGCGACCTGACCGAGGCCGGCGTGCGCGAGGTTTTCCGTGTGATCGATCCGGAGGATGCCGACCTCGACCAGTTCGCCGTGCACGGCTCGCTGGACGAGTGACCGGGACAGCCCCACCCCGGCGCAGCCCGCTGCGTTCCATCCGGGTGCGGCTGCTGTTCCTTGCGCTGGCGCCGCTGGTTATCCTGACGCCCCTCCTGCTGCTGGTGGGCATGACCCGCTGGACGGCGGACTACGACAAGGTGCTGATCGCAAACGTCGAATCCGACCTGCGCATCGCCGAGCAATACCTTGCCCGGATCATGACCACCACCGGCGAGGACCTGTCCGGCGTGGCGGGCAGCGTCGGTTTCGCCGAAGAACTCGACGCCTCCGAGGCCGCGTTGCAGGCATATCTCGACGACACGCGGCGGGCGCTCGGGCTCGACATCCTCTATTACCTGCCGGGCGGGCAGACGTCGGACTGGCCGGTGATCGACAGTGCGCTGAAGGGCACGCCCGCCACCGCCATCGACCTCTTCGACGCCGAGACGCTCACCGCCTTCTCACCCGATCTGGCCGCCCGCGCGCGGATCGAGCTGATCCCGACCCGCGCCGCCGTGCCCACCGACCGCACGGTCGAGGACCGCGGCATGGTCGTGCACGCCGCGACGCCCGTCCGCCTGCCCGGCCATGACGGCGCGCTGGTGGGCGGCATCCTCCTGAACCGCAACCTGCAGTTCATCGACACGATCAACGCGCTGGTCTACCTGAACGCCGTCACCGGCGGCGACCGGCAGGGCACCGCGACGCTGTTCCTCGACGACGTGCGGGTCTCGACCAACGTGCGCCTGTTCGAGGATGTGCGCGCGCTTGGCACGCGGGTCTCTGCCGTGGTGCGCAGGCAGGTGCTGGACGAGCAGGAGACATGGCTCGACCGGGCCTTCGTCGTCAACGACTGGTACATCTCCGGCTACCTGCCGCTGCACGACAGTTTCGGCGAGGCGGTGGGCATGCTCTACGTCGGTTTCCTCGAAGCGCCCTTCACCCATGCCAAGCGCACCGCCTTCGTCATCATGCTGGCCGCCTTCGCCGCCGTGGTGCTGCTGTCCGCGCCCCTGTTCCTGTGGCTGGCCAAGGGCGTCTTCGACCCGCTGGAACAGATGACCCGGACCATGCGGCGCGTGCAGGACGGCGACCTGTCCGCCCGCAATGCCGTGCCCCGCTCCGGGGACGAGATCGGACAGGTGGCGGGACACCTCGACGACCTTCTCGACCAGGTGCAGGAGCGCGACACACAGCTGCGCGCATGGGCGTCCGAGCTGAACCAGAGGGTCGAGGAACGCACCGCCGAACTGCGCGAGGCCAACGCCAAGCTGGAGGACACCTGGCGGCAACTGGTGATGAGCGAAAAGCTTGCCTCCATCGGCGAGATCACCGCCGGCGTCGCGCATGAGATCAACAACCCGGTGGCGGTCATCCAGGGCAACCTCGACGTGCTGCGCGAGACGCTGGGCGACGCCGCCCAACCCGTCCAGACAGAGATCGACCTGATCGACGGGCAGGTCGCGCGGATCAACGCCATCGTCGGCAAGCTGCTGCAATTCGCCCGGCCCGACGACTTCTCGGGGACGGAACGCGCGGTGGACCTTGCCCCGGTGGTGCGCGACTGCCTCGTGCTGGTGGAACACGTCCTGACCCGCGCCGACATCCGTGTCGAAACCGCGCTGGCAGAGGCCCCCCGCGTCGCCATCGGGGCCGGTGAGATGCAGCAGGTGGTCATCAACCTCGTGGTGAATGCCGTGCACGCGATGGAGCACAGCGGCACGATCTTCCTGACGCTGGACGCAGAGGACCGCAACGGCCGCCCGGGCGCGGCGCTCAGGGTGCGCGACACCGGGCCGGGCGTGCCGGAGAAGCTTCTCGACACGGTGTTCGACCCCTTCTTCACCACCAAGCAGGCAGAGGGCACGGGTCTGGGTCTGTCGATTTCGCAGACCCTGATCCAGCGCGCCGGGGGGCGGATCAGCTACCGCAACCCGCCGGAGGGCGGCGCGGAGTTCCTCGTCTGGCTTCCCGCCTCGGGCGAGACCTGAGTCCCCGCCGGACCGGGTCCGGCAGCGGGGGTATTGAATAAATGACTTCCGGAATCCGTTCGCGTGCCCATATGCTGGTGACGACTGGTAATGTCATTGAAAATGGACAGCCCGCCCGCAGCCGGTTTTGACGTTGCACCATGGGTTGTCTAAGGTACTATCACTTTGGATTAAATCAGGTTCGAACGATGGCTTTGAAACAAGATTCCCGTATGGGGAAGTTGTCGACCGCGCTCGGCAAGGACGTATTGGTCCTCCAGCGGTTCGAAGGTTTGGACCGGATGAACGGGCTCTTCGAATACCATGTGGCATGCCTGTCCGAAAACGAGGACATCAATTTCGATGACCTGCTGGGCACGAACGCCACGGTGACGCTCAAGTCCCAGGACGACTCCGACAAGTTCTTCAGCGGTCTGGTGACCGAGGCGCGCTGGCTGGGCGCCGGCGACAACGGCATCCGGTACGAGCTGACGCTGAAGCCGTGGTTCTGGCTGGCGACCCTGCGGCGCAACCAGCGGATCTTCCACGAGAAGACCGTGATCGAGATCCTCCAGGAGCTGCTGAGCCCCTACGGGACATTGACGGTCAACACCCAGGGCTCCTACCCGACGCTGGAATACACCGTACAGTTCAACGAAAGCGACTTCGACTTTGCCGTGCGGATGATGGAACGCCACGGCATCAGCTACTTCTTCAAGATGAGCGACGGCAACCACGACATGGTGCTGACCGATTCCGTCGAAAGCCACGACGTGCTGGGCAGTTTCCCGGTGAAGCCCTACGTCGGCCACCACCAGGAAGACACCGAACACCTGTGGGAATGGCGCCCGGAACGGCGGATGACCACCGGCGCCATCCGGATGACAGACTACAACTTCAAGACGCCCACCACCGTGATGGAGAAGGATCAGACCGGCAGCGCCGCCTATGCGCACGGGCAGATCGAAAGCTTCGACTGGCCGGGCGACTACCTCGATCCCGGACGCGGCGGCGAGATGGTCTCGCTCGGGCTCGACCGGGCGCAGGGCCATGACAAGCGGTACGAGGCGATGGGCGACATCGTGGGTCTCGTCTCCGGCCTGAAGATCACCGTTTCGGGCGACAGTTCGGAGGTGCCGGGCAAGGGCGACGAATACCTCTGCCTTGTCGCGCACCATTCCTACACCTCCGACAACTACGGCTCGGGCGGCACCTCCGGCGACGGGTTCGCCTTTACCGCGCGCTACGTGATGATGCCGGTGACCGCCCCGCTGATCCCGGAGAAGAAAAGCCGCCGCGCCGATGTGCGCGGGCCGATGACCGCGCTCGTCGTGGGCGCCGAGGGCGAAGAGATCGATTGCGACGAATACGGCCGCATCCTCGTCCGCTTCCCCTGGGACCTCAGCGACGCGCGCTCCATGCGCTGCCGCGTGTCGCAGAACTGGGGCGGCGGAAGCTGGGGCGGCATGATCATCCCGCGCATCGGGATGGAGGTGGTCGTCGAATTCCTCGACGGCGACCCGGACAAGCCGCTGGTGACGGGCTGCGTCTACAATGGCAAGAACATGGTCGCCTACCCCCTGCCCGCCCACAAGACGAAGTCGGTCTTCCGCACCGACAGCCACAAGGCCACCGGCTTCAACGAGATGGTCTTCGAGGACGAGCCGGGCCAGGAAAACATCGCCTTCAAGGCGCAGCAGGACTGGTCGCGGCTGGTGCTCAACGACTCGATCAGCCGGGTGAAACGGCACGACATCGAGAGCGTCGGCATGAACAAGATGGTCGAGGTCGGCAACAACCTGAAGATGGAGGCCGGCGGCTCGGTCAACATCTCCTCGGGCGGCACCGGCCCCAACATCAAGAACCTGCTGGGCGGCATCGGCGGCCTGATGGGCAAGTCGCAGTCGCTGGTGAAGAAGGGCGCGTCCGAAGGCGGCGGCTCGTCCGGCGGCGACCTGGGCAAGTTCGCCAGCACCATCGGCGCCAAGGATCTCGGTTTCATCTCCGGCGACGGCGGGGCCGGACGGACGGGGATGCACGGCGCCGACGAGGAAGGCAAGGACGCCAACCACAAGCTGCGCGAGGACGGCTCCAAGTACGGCGAAAGCGGCTATTCCCTGTTCAAGAGCCCGGGCGTGGTCAACACCTTCGCGTCGAACTTCCGCTCGGACACCACCGGGGTCGCGTCTGTGGAATCGGTCGGCCTGACCAAGATCCTGAACGTCGGCGGCGCGGTGAAGGAGCAGGTCGGCAAGAAGATGACCACCGATGTCGGCGAGGACATCGAGATGACCTCCGGCAAGTCCATCCTGAACAAGACGATGAAGCACACGCTGATCGCCACGCAGAAGTTCACGATCGCCGCGCCCGGCGCCACGATCGAGATGGACGCCTCCGGCATCACCATCAAGGCGTTCAGCATGAAGGTGCAGTGCCCCTCGGTGGACTTCAACATGGGCGCGCCCAGCCAGGCGACGGTGTTGCAGGCGCCCCAGGCCTTCTGCGAAGAATGCCAGGGCACGGCAGGGGGTGATTGATGAACGAAGTGGTCACGCACATGTCGGACCCGGCAGCCAGCGCGGACGAGGCGCTGGCCCTTGCGCTGGAAAAGGCCTGCGGTCCGGACCAGGTTGCCTACCTGCTGGTCGACGCCAGCAAGTCGCCCGCGACACAGTTCATCATCGAGACCATGACCGACGACGCGCTGTGCCTGTTCGACGGACAGGCCTTCGAGGATCTGGCCGCCTATGCCCCGTGGCTGGTGCCGCTGAACGGCTCCGGCCGGCGGGTGTTCGACTGGTTCATGGAGGAAGGCTGGAACAAGGACTGGGGCCTGTTCCTGATCGCCGGGCCGGAGGCGAAGAAGGTGAAGACTTCGCTCAAGCGGTCCCTGCGGGTCAAGACGGAGGACGACAAGGAGCTGTTCTTCAAGTTCTACCGTCCCAGCGTCTTCAACACCTACCTGCCCGCCATGGAACCGGAGCAATGCGCCTACGTGCTGCGTGACCTGTCGCAGGTCTGGGCCGAGGACTCCGACAATCCCAACCTCGTGCACCGCTATGCCATCCGCGAAGGCACCCTGCGCCGTGCCGACCTGAGCCTGACTGTCGCCGAGGATGCCTGATGCCACCGCGGCTCACTCTGAACCTCAGCCAGCGGTCGGCGCCGCTCAATGACGACCGGGCCTTCGCCAGGGCTTACGTCGAAGAGGTGATGAAGACCCACCTGCCCCAGGACTACTGGTCGCTCTCGCCCGAGGGCCGGATCGAGATGACCATGAACGGCCGCCGCTACGCGCGGCATTTCGGCATCCGGGACGTCCCCTCACAGATGATGTTCATCACGCTGATGTGGGAGGTAGGGGCAAATTTCTTCATGTTTTCAGGGTTTAAGGAGATCGCGGTCAGCGCGGTCGAAGGCCCTGCCAAGATAGACGCCTTCTTCGAGGTCGACAGCGACCTCGCAGCCGAGGCGATCATGAATGCGGATCCCAGGTACTGGTATCCGGAGATGGCCGGGATCACCGGCCTGAACGGATGAAGCACCTGATGTGAGCCCTGCGTCATGAGCAAGTACCTGAAGGACGAAGGCGTCGATCCGGAGGCCGTGCGCGCCCAGCACAAGCAGGTCGACGACATGTACAAGGACATCGCGACCGAGATCGGCTTTGCCGTCGGCGGCGCGATCCCCGGTGCCGGCATCGCGGTCGACGCGGCCTCGGCGGTGCGCTCGGCGTGGCAGGGCGACTGGTTCGGCGCGGCGGTCGACGTCTTCGGCATGATCCCCGGCTGGGGGGATGCCGCGAAGGCGGCCAAGGTCACCGACAAGGTCAACACCATCCGCCGCACCATCGACGTTGCACGGACCGGGCTGAAGGCATCCTACCGGCAGACCAAGCAGGCGGCGGCGAAATACTGGGACGACGTCGTCAAGAAGCAGAAGGCGGCCTACGAGGCCGCGGCCAAGAAGTGCAACGGCACGAAGGAATGCCTCGAGAAGCTCGAGAAGATGAAATACCCGCCGCATTACGACCAGGTGCCGACCAACGGCACATGGACCAGCGGCAGCAAGGGCGACGGCTGGTTCCAGCCCGCCGACGCCTCGAAGCCCCCGATCAAGTACACTAACGGCTTTCCGGACCTCTCGCCGCATTCGAAGGGCAACGTCGACATCCCGATGAAGGGCAACCATTCGTCGGATTTCACCAATGCCGACAAGGCGATGCGCGAACAGCTGGGCGACGACAACTGGACCCGGCCCGAAGGCTACACTTGGCACCACCACGAAAACGGCACGACGATGCAGCTTGTGCCGCAGGACATCCATTCGACCAGCAAGGGCGGCTACGCCACGCACACCGGCGGCGCCGCGCTTTACAAGGGCAGCCACCAGTCCGAATTCTAACCCCCGCAGACAGGGGCAAGGGAGACCGCCATGCCACAAGATCCGATCATCGCCCCCGAAGGCAGCGCCTGGCCCGACGAAGCCGCGCTGTCCGACGCCGTGGCAGAGCTGGAGGCCGCGCTCGGCACCACCCTGCCCGAGCCCTACCGCAGCTTCCTGCTGACCTATGGCGGCGGCGCGCCCTACCCGCTGATCTTCGACTACGCCCCCGACGAGGACGATCCGGAACGCTTCCTCGACCGGCTGAACCGGCCCGCCCGCGTGCAGGAACTGTTCACCGGCAAGACCTTCGGCGACGGCACCCCGCAGGGATTTGCCGCCATCGGCGAGGACCCCGGCGGGCTGATCGTGCTCCTGTCGCTGCATCCGGGCGATTTCGGCGCGATCTACGCCTGGTCCGCCACCGCAGAACCCTGGGGCGGCCCGAACAACGCCCCTGACATGTTGGTGCCCCTGGGGCCCGATTTCGGCGCTTTCATGGCCTCGCTCTATGAAACCGAGGACCTCATGGGCTACGAACACTGGAGCACGCCGCAGCGCCGCGCCCTGCAGCGGGACCTCGTGCTGCCATGATCCCCGAAATGCTCGCCCTGACCTTCCCGGAGAACTGGCCGCCGACGCTGACTCTTGCGTCGCTGCCGGGTGTCTCCGTGACCCTGTCGGACGGCGACGCAGAGACACTGGGCAGCCAGTCGGCGCTGTTCCGGGAGATTTACGGCGACACCCGGCAGATCGGGTTCAGCCCGGGCTTCGAGAAGGCCATCGCCAAGGCGCTGGAGGAATTCCCCGAAGGCGTGGTGCCCCGCATCGGCATGTGCAGCTGGAAGGCTTCCACCGTTGTGCACGCGCCCTGCCGCAGCGTGGCCGACGTGATGCGCGTCATTACCGCCAACGACCCGCGCGTCGCGCAGGCGATATTCGACCACCGCATCAGCAAGCGCCGCGTCGTCCTGCACCTTCGCGCCTGGCGCGACATTCCCGACTGGGCGGAATTCCGGCTGTTTGTAAAGCGCCGCCGCCTTGTCGGCGTGTCGCAGTACGCCTGGCAGCAGACCTTTCCCCAGATCGCCACACAGCACGCGGCCATCGTGACGGCTGTCAACGCGCTGCTCAGGGACATCTGGGACGACCTTCACATGGACGACGTGGTGATCGACGTCTGCGTCCTGCCGGAAGGCGACGCGCTGAAGGCATGGCTGATCGAGCTGAACCCCTTCGACCGCCGTTCCGATGCCTGTCTCTACCGCTGGGAAAACGGCGGAGACTTCGACGGCGGTTTCAGATACAATAGATACCAAGACGCGGCGGCCTTCCACGGGACCCCGCACAACGGGTCCGCGTCCGGGTCGTATTCCGGATCTGCATAAGGGCCGGGCCCCGGGAATTACGAAGAGGCTATTGAAAGAAAGGATTTCAGAATGGGACAACCGATTTGCTGTCTCGGCGACATGCACACCTGCAACATCACCATCCCGGCCAGCCCGGTCAGCCCCGCGATCAAGCACCTCGGCGGGCCGGTCGTCCAGCCGGGCCAGTTCCACGTCCGCGTGATGGGGCGCCCGGTGGCCGTCGTGACAGGTCAGACGATCTGCATGAACCTCATCATCCCGCCCGGCGCGCCGCCGGTGCCGACGCCCGACCCGATGGTCAAGGGATCGATGATGGTGCGGATCAACAACCTGCCGGTGATGCGGATCACCGACCTCTGTTCCCACGGCGGGCAGATGTCGACCGGCAACCCCATGGTCAAGATCGCCATGTGACCGGTCCGGGCGGCGGTTGACAGCTGTCAACCAACCCGGTCAACCTGCCTGCGCCGGCCGTCCTGGCCGGCGTTTGATTGAAAGGGGTTCGTATCCATGTCCTTGCGCACATTCGCCTGTATCGCCGCCTTTGCCTGCCCGTCGCTCTCCGCGCCCGTAAGCGCGCAGGAGGATGTCGCCAACGGCCAGAAATTCGGCGCGTGGACGGTGTCCTGCGAGGCGCTCGGCAAGAACCGCACCACCTGCATTCTGACACAGACCCTGAGCCGCGATACCGACAATGCCTTCATCGCGCAGATGATGGCCTTCTGGTCGTCGGACGGCAGCCAGCGCTTCATCGCTGCGCGCGTGCCCATGGGCGCCTACCTGCCCTCCGGCTTTGCGATCAGGGCCGAGGAATCCGACGAGGCGATCCCCTTCGTCTGGCAGTCCTGCTTTGGCGACGTCTGCGAGGCCATGCGCCAGGTCGACGGCGAAGAGATCGACACCGTCGCGCTGGAGAAGGGCACCGTGCTGGGCAGCTTCCGCCCCCGGCTGGGGATGGAGCCGTTCGTCTTCCGCTTCTCGATGGAAGGGCTGGACGCCGGGCTCGAGGCGCTGCGCCCCGCTGCCGCGGAGTGACCGGAGGCAGTTGACGGCTGTCAACCTCACGCCGCCCGCCGTCCACCGCCATTGAGCAGCGCCATCACCATCGGCTTGGTCGAAAATGCACCTTCCGCGCCGCGCATCGAGAGACTGCGGAGATAGCCGCCCGGGCTCTGGATCTGTTCGGCATTCTGGAAGATGCAGGCCACGGTCACGGCGGCATTGCAGGCGCCACCATCGCCGGGATCGAGACATCACACATGATCCGCAAGCGGCAGATCACGGCCAACGGGGAAACGACTTTCCAGATTTTCGACTGGCTCGCAGCATACGCCTGTCCTGCGGCCAAGGCATTCCGCTTTCAGGAAAACTTGTCGACAGAATCGTCGGGCTGGACCATTCGCCGGGGTCCGCTCACTCGCCGCAGCTTATTTCGCAGGACTGCCCGGCCTGCGCCATCCGCGCCGAGCAACTGAAACACATTCTTCGTCAGATCCAGCTCGGCCGCGATAATCTCCGACATGATCGTCCTACTTTGCGGATCAACGCAAACACACCTTGGCACCCCGATGCCGTCGGGTGGCAGTCAGAACATCAAAGCCGCCGCGCCGACGATAACGACGACCCGCTATCCTTCCCTGCGTCTCGATGCTTGGCAGGACGCCTAAAATGGTCTCTTCGAGGAGCGGTGCCCAGGGTCGGTACGGAACCTGTCACGCCTAGCCGCGCCGGGGTCCGATGCCGTCGCGGTTCAGCCCAAGCCGCGTTGCATGCCATGACGCCTCGGCGCGAGACGAAATGCCGAGCTTGCCGTAGATCGACTTGATGTAGCTTGCCACCGTTGTCTCCGCGAGGCCGAGCTCGCGCGCCACCTCGCTGTTGCGCAGCCCGCGCGAAATAAGCGCCAGGACCTCTGTCTCGCGATCAGTGAGCCCGTGGGTGGGCGGTGCACTCGGGCCGGTCAGGCTGAAATGCTCCATGATCCGCCGCGCGATCGAAGGCGAAAGCGCGGGCAGGCCCAGATGGATCTGGCGCAACTGATGAGCCAGCAGCGAGGCCGGGTTCTCCTTGAGGAGGTAGCCTTGCGCCCCCGCAGAGAGGGCGCCCACGACGCTGGCATCATCACCGAGCACGGTGGTGACGACGCAGATCGTGGCGGCGCGGCTGTCCCTGATCTGCCTCAGCAGGTCGAGGCCTGACCCGTCCGGCAGACCCAGGTCGATAAGCGCCAGATCCTGCGGCTG
This sequence comes from Sagittula sp. P11, assembly GCF_002814095.1. NCBI lineage: Bacteria > Pseudomonadati > Pseudomonadota > Alphaproteobacteria > Rhodobacterales > Roseobacteraceae > Sagittula > Sagittula sp. P11. Next base: position 100,717 of record NZ_CP021914.1, on the reverse strand, counting down.
TTCCAGCAGCCCGCGTGCCTGCCGCAGCGTCTCGGCCTGCGAGACCTGCGCGCCTGCAAAAACCTCCTCGACGATGGCACAGAGCCAGCGGCGGGTCTCGGCAATATCTTCGACGACAAGGATCCGCATCAGCCCGCCGCCCTTTCCAGACCGGCAGTGTCAGGCGCGCGCACCCCGGCCAGCGGCAGGGTGGCGCGCACCCGCGTGCCGCCCTGTGCGGGCTCGATCACGAGCGTGCCGCCACAGGCCTCCACGCGAAAGCGCAGGTTTGAAAGCCCGCTTCCCTGACGCAGCCAGTCGCCCTTTGTGCCGGTGCCATCGTCCTCGACGATCAGGCTGAGTCGTTCACCCGGCAGGGGGAGGAACCGGAGATGCACATTGCGGGCTTCGGAATGACGCAAGGCATTGCTGACGGTCTCTCGCAACAGCGCGCGGACCGTTTGCGCCTGAAGCGCCATGAGCGTGATCTGCGGCGCATCCCCGGCGCTCAACCCGCTGTCCTGCCACCCCATCCCGATCCCTGCCGCTTCGAGATGGTCACCGATCTCCCGCCGGAGGTCCGCCAGAAGCTGCGCCAGAACCGCTCCGTCCTCCGCCGGGTTCGACACGATCTGCCGCAAGTCCGAGAGGGTCTGGCGGATCAGCATGTCCTTCCGCTCGGCGTCCGACGAGTGCAGCGCACCCAGCAATTGGACCCCGATGTTGTCATGCATGTCGCGGTTGATACGGCGGCGTTCGGTTTCGACGGCTGCGTCATGGGCGCGCTGCCGTGCGATGGACCGGTCGAGCATTTCGACCACACTGCGCGCCAGCTGTTCGTCGCGCCGGTTGAACAGGGCGCGCCCCTGCCGCGCCCAGTGCAGGCGGATGCCCGGGAGCCCGTGCGGCAAAGGGATCTCGAGCGTTTCGCCCCCGTCGCGCAGGCCCGCCACATCGAAGGCCGTGAGGCCTTGCTCGATGCGGAGCGGATCGAAGAGGCGCTGCAACAGGGCATGCAGCGCGGCATCGCGATCTTCCGCCCGGGTGGCCAGCGCCACGTCGCCCACCAGCGCGAAAAGCTCTTCGCGGGCCAGTCCGCGGTCGTTGCGCAGGTGGCGGGCCAGCACGTCGCGAAGCGGCAGATAGACAAGTCCCACCACGGCGAGCGCGAGGCCGAGCGCGGGCGCCCGGTCGAGCGCAAGCCCGAGGATCAGCGCTGCGTCGAGCACCAGCAACACAAGGACGCCGCCCATGTAGAACAGGATGCGGAAGGACCAGTCCGACAACTCGAACAGCCGATAGCGCGCGATTCCCATGGCGAGGCCGACGAAGATCACGAGGAAGAAGAGAAAGGCGTAGCCCTGCGAAAGGCTCGGCGTCGCGCCCATCAGCAGCGGAAGGGTGACGGTCAGGCCGAAACCACCGGCTCCCAAAAGTACGGAAAGGCCGAACCATCCGAGCATGGCCCGCGCCGTGGGGTTGCGCCGGTTCATCACCGCCTGCGCCAGAACCGCGGCCAGCAGGATCAACATGGCGAGGGCGACAGGCGCCTGTCGGTCCAGCAGCGCATCCGGCCAGTCGATGAAGACGGTCAGGATGCAAATCCCGAAAAGCGCCGCGACGAGCCAGAGTACCGCCCGCCCGGCAAGGCGGCTCGGATAGATCAGGAAGAGGTTGATCATGCCGATCCCGAAGACCAGCGTCCCGAGGTAGTTCAGCCGCGAGGTGATCGTGAAGACCTCGGCGCTGAGCGCAAGCTCCCGAGTGCTGTAGAGCGCCGCCGCGTCGGCAGAGATCATCAGGCCGACACCTGCAAGCCCGAAGAACTGCACCGCCCTGTCATCGCGCCGCAAGGCCATGACCCAGCCGCCCAGAACGACCCCTGCAAGCCCCACGCCAAGCTGAACCCAGAAGACACCCGGCAGGTCGCCAAGCGGCCGGGTGGCAGCGGGTCGGATCTCTTGCATGACGGGGTCGGTTGCGCCTTGGGGGCGTATCAGAAGGTGCGTGGTGGGGCCTGCCATACGGGCGTGCAGCGCGCTCTGCTTGGCAAAGAAGGCGCGCATCGCCGCCGGGTCTGGCAGGGCGTCGGGCTCTTCGGTCAGGTCTCGCGCATCGACCGGCAGGGCCGGGAGGCCCGGAGCCGCAACCGAAAGCAGCGTCGCGCCCTGGGGGACGCTGCCTTCGGCGGGACCGTCAGGATGGACCGAATAGACTGTGGCGCTGTCATCCGGCCCCGCGACGAGCCGCACCCCGAGCCAAGGCTGACTGAGTGCGACCCAGAGCACCAGGAAAGCGACCGCAAGACCAAGTGCCAGTGCCGACGCCGCGAGCAGAGTCGGAGAATAGGTTTGCTTCATGCGGTGGGTGCCATGTCACGAGAAACATCAAAAACCAAGCATTCCGAAAGCTTAGTGCCTGTTTTTTTGCTTGAATACCCCTGAACAGGGGAGAGACAGCGCAATTCCCGGACGCCAAAAGGATTTATTATCAATTTATTAAGGATAAGAGGGATGCGCATTGCAATTCTTGGGCGGCTCGGCTTGGCGCTGGTGCTTGGAACGTCGCTGTCCGGCTGTCTGCATGGCGGCAGTGGTGGTGGTGGCGGAGCCGGTGGCGGCGGCGGAGGCGGCGGAGCCAGCGGCTCAGGTTTCGACGCGGAGTTCGATCGCGTCACCGCCAAGGCTCCGACGTCGAACATGCCGACCGCGATCAACGCATCCTATGCCGGACGGCTGAAGGTGGACGTGACCGATCCTTCCAGCACGATCGGCCAGGTCGAGGGCGATCTGAACCTCGATGTGGCCTGGAATGACGGACAGACCACCAACCCGTTCACCGGGACAGCGTCGAATTTCACCGGCACGCTGGCGACCGGCGAAACGGGCACCATCGACGGAACTCTGACCGTGAACGACAGCTTCGGCGGGTCCATCAGTCGGGTGGTCAATCCCGCGATGAACGTGGGCGGGATCACCGTCCCGGAGACACAGACCGGGGCGCTGAGCGTCACCCTCACCGGCGACCTGAGCCAGGGCGGCACCACGGCCGACACGCTTATCACGTTGGGAGGGTCCTTCTTCGGCAATGCCGGTGAGGCCGCCCTTGGGCCGGTGGTCGGCGGTTACAACCTGCCGGGTTCGTCCAATCCGGCGGTGTTCGACGGCGCCATCGCAGGCACCTACTACATCGAACAAAAATGATGACAAGGCTCGCGGCATTGGGCGTGCGGCGCCTGCTCGCGGGCCTTTTCCTTGCACTGGCGCTTGTGTCCCAAGCGCCGGCGCAGCAGCCTGACGCGATTGCCCGCGCCGAGGCGCAGGTAAATGCCGGAGACTATGCCACAGCTATTTCCGCCCTGCAGGGAATGGGGCCCCAAGCGGTGCGCGAAGCCGAGCTGCGCCGTCTCTGGGCACTCTCCATGGCGCATATTCGGCAGGGTCGACCGCGCGCGGCGCAGCCTTGGCTCGACCGGCTGGTCTCTCTTGCGCCCGATGCCGTCAACTACCGTCTGGAACTCGCCAACGCGCTCGAGGCTGCGGGTCAGGCAGAACGCGCGCGCTACCACTATTCCCTGGCGCGCGGAGCCGCGCTGCCGCCGTCGCTTGCCGCCGAGGTGACGCGGCGCATCGACGAGATCGACCGCGCCCGGGTCTGGGAGGGCAATTTCCGCTTCGCAATCGTGCCCGAAAGCAACCCTGCGAAACGGACCGCGGTTGACACCATCATGATCGGCGACCGGCCCTTCAAGCTCAAGGATGGCTCACGCGCGCAGCCGGCCCGGGGCATCGAGCTTGGGCTTGGGCTTGCCGCCCTGCCCCGGCTGGGACCGGATCTGAGGCTTCGGCTGGGAGCGGCCGTCGATGCGCGGCTTTACGAAGAGGGCGCGCCCGACGACATTCAGGCACGGGCGGAACTGGGGCTGTTGCACTTCGGCGACCGCAACCGCAGGCTGGGCGCCGGGCTCACCCTTGGAAAGCGCTGGATCGACGGAGAGGCCTACGCCAACACGCGCGGCGTCTATCTGACCTGGGGCCGGTCCATCGACGCCAAGGCGCGGAGCACGCTGAACCTGACGCTGATCCGCGAACGCACCGACTATGAAGGCCCCGGCACCGAGCCTGCCACCCGATCCGTCGGAGCCGCATCGCTCAGCCACACGGTCACGCCCCGCCTCCAACTCAGCTTCGGTTTGCAACTGGAGCGGACCGAAAGCGAGCTCGCAACCGAAGCCGGGCAAGGTGGAGCGGTGACGCTTGGCGCGCGCTACGCCTTCGAAGGGGGGCTGCTCGCCGAGCTGACCTTGGCGCTTGGCCGGCATGAGCGCGAGGGTCCCGACAGCCTGCTCGGAATTGTGCGCGAGGACCGGCGCCAGAGCCTGTCACTGAAGCTCACGCACCGCGACTGGGCGGTTGCGGGCTTTGCGCCGGTGCTCGAACTCGGAGCAGAGCAGCAGGACTCGAACAACGACATCTTCAGCTACGAAAACCGCCGCGCGTTGGTGGGCATCACCCGGCGGTTCTGACGCCTGCGGAAGGCGATCGCGGAGCACGCACGACCGATCCGTGGGTCATCGCGGTCGAAGCTTGCCCGACGGTTCTGCCGCTGAGTTTTCCTGAAAGCGGAATGGCCTGGCCGCAGGACAGTCTTATGCTGCGAGTCCGGCGAAGATCTGGAAAGCCGTTTCCCCGTTCGCCATGATCTGCCCCTTGCGGATCATGTGTGAGGTCTCGATCCCGGCGTTGGTGGCGGCTGCCGGGGGGACCATGCCGACACCAATGGACGGGTGGCGGTGAACGCTGGTAGCCGCTTGCCCGCGGCCCGGTCAGATATCCCCTTCGAGGTGTCAAGCTACCCTCTGGAATGATGACGCCGCAGAATGTGCGTCAGACCAAATTAAAACCGCCCGCCTGAGCCACCCGCAGGGGCGCGTTCCTCTATCTATCCCCATCGAAGCCGTCATGAGGATGCGGCAATCGGCGCGACTTGAGGACCGGCCCCGCCGAAAAGGGCGGAGCCGGTCCTGGTGTCGGATCAGGCCTCAGCCCGCGTTGACGGCGGCTCTGACAGGTTCGGATGCACGTTGAGCGACGAAGCCCTCGGTCACCTCGTTGCTGACACGGGTCACAAGGCTGACGCCGACGAACAGCAGTGTGGAAACCGGCAGACCGAGAATGCCCGCGTTATAGCCAAAGAGCTTGTTGCCGGTCAGATACATCACGATCACGAAAAGACCACCCCCCGCGATGGAGGCCAGCGCCCCCGCAGCCGTGCCGCGCTTCCAGAAGAACGCGCCGACGATGGCGGGTACGGTGAACACGAGGCCAGCGGAGGCCGCTACCGACAGGATCGAGATCAGGCTCAGCTCCAGCGCGGCAAACCCCAACGCCAGAAGCGAGATCACCGGGATAACCAGCTTGCCGACCCACAGCTGACGGTGATCGGACTGATCGCCGCCGACATTGCCATAGACGTCCCGCGCCACCATGGACGACAGGGTCAGCAGGATGGAGTCGATGGTCGACACCGCTGCGGCGAGGATGCCCACCATCACGATGACACCCAGCACCGGCGGCACGAAATCAGACGCCAGCAGGACCGAGGTCGCCAGGTCCGGGCTGGCCAGATCCGGGAAGGCGACGAATGCCGAGAAGCCCCAGATCACCGATACCAGCGTGTAGATCAGGCCGAAGCACAGGAAGATCAGCAGCATCCGGCGCAGCGCGCCAAGGGATTCCGGCATGAACAGACGCTGGCTGACCTGCGGATTCGAGATCGAGAAGAAGAACCAAGGGATCGTCAGGCCGATGAACGTCTGCAGGCTGAACAGGCCCGGACCCGGCACGGTCAGCATCTCGGGCTTGCGCTCGGCCACGGTGGCAAACATGGCGTTGAACCCGCCAAGCTCGCTGACCACCAGGATGGCGACCAGCGCCGATGCGACGATCATGACCAGCGCTTGCAGGCTGTCGGTCCACATGACCGAGCGGATGCCTGCCACATACGAAAAGAAGATCGCCAGTACGGTGGCAATCAGGAGACCAGTCCCGAAGGAAATGCCGCCTTCGGTCATGCCCGAGACGAGGTAGCCGATGCCCGACAGCTGCACCGCCGAATAGGGGATCAGGAAGACGCAGCTCACCACCGCCGCCGCAATAGCGACCCAGCGGCTGCCATAACGCGCGCCCAGCATTTCCGACGGGGTGACAAAGCCGTATTTCTTGCCAGCGGCCCAAAAGCGCGGGCCGAAGACCGCCACCAGCGAGACGCCGGCGAAATAGACGATCTCAAAACCCAGAGCGCCAACGCCGCCCTTGTAGGTCAGCCCCGCGAGGCCGACCATCATGAAGGCGGAATAGGTGGTTGCGGAATAGCTCAGAGCCGAGACAACGCCGCCCATGCTGCGCCCGCCCAGAAAGTAATCCGACATGGTGGTGGATTTGCCCGCGCGCGACAGCAACGCGACGATGACCGAGATTACGACATAAGCGCCGATCCCGTACCAGATGAACGACTGGCTCATTGCTCATCCTCCGAGAAAGACGCGGTCGCCAGTGCGTTCAGCACGATGATGGCGACGCCCGCGAGGGTCCAGAACAGAAAGGCCCCGGTCCAGCTTGGCGTGTCGCCAAGCAGACCGTAGGGCACGGCGTAGCAGGCCAGGATGACCAGCCCCACCAGGCATAGGGATACTGTACGTAGCATTGTGGGTGCTCCCGTTGGTGTGTTGAGGTGTTTGCGGTCGGGTGCTTTGCCGCACCGCTTATTGGCTGCCGTCAAGGAGTGCCAGGCGGCCTGAAGACCGCGCAGGCACGTGCCTCTCAGGCGAGGCTGTCGAGCCAGGCCGCGATATCCGCCGCGTCGGTGACATCGGCGTATTTCTGGTTCATGTCATAGAGGTTTGCCTCGTGCGGGGCGGCGGCGCGGTCGGCGCAGCAATCGCGCGGCACCAGCACGTTGAAACCCGATTGTACCGCATCGACGACAGTTGCCCGCACGCAGCCCGAGGTGGTTGCGCCGCAGACGACCAGCGTATCGGTCTTGGCGCCGGTCAGCAGAGCCGCAAGGGTCGAGCCGAAAAAGGACGATGCGCCCTTCTTGACGACGATGGGGTCGTTTGGCTGGATACCGGTAGCGGCGTCGATTTCGACAAGCCGCGATCCTTCGACGAGAGCGCGCATGCCGGCGGCTTTCCGGAGCCAAGGCAGGGTGTCCAGTTCACCGAGGTGAAAGGCGATGGTCGAGAAGATCACCGGGAAGCCCTTGTCGCGGGCGATATCGCAAATCCGGCGCGTCTTGGCCATCTGGGCGCTTGCGTCAGATGCGGTGGGGTATTGCGTGTCGGTGAACCCGTAAGAGAAATCCACCACCACAATCGCCGGGCGTGTGCCGCGCGGCACCGGCTGGCCGAAACCGGCGTCGGAATAGACCTGTTCCTGAGACATCCCTGGTCCTCCTGCGCGGCCTCAGCCGCGCTCCATCTGCATCTCTTTAACCACCAGATCGCCATCGACCACGATCGGCTCGTCGTCGAGGAACAGCGAACAGCCGCGCATCGGGATGTCGAGATGGCAGGGGGTGTCATTCGGTCCGCCAAGCTCGTTGTTCGGCCCGGTGGAGAACATCACATTGCCGTAGAAGCTGCGCGGCTCCATGCCCATGCCGCCCGGGAATTCGCCCGGGGTCATACCATGCCACTTGGCATCGGGGTTCATGCCCCAGCCCACATGGCTCATCCCCATGCCGCGCGGATCGTTAAAGGCATCCATGTAGGATTTGACCAGCTCCGCATCGAGGCCGCCGCGGATATCGGTGACCCAGCCCTTTTCGATCGTGTAGGTGATCGGTTCGCGCACATACATGTTCTGCGGCAAGAGAATGTCACCGGGCGCCACGACGATCTGGCCGTCCACCCCGTCATCGTCCCCGCCTGTAAAGACAAAGCCCGACGGCCAGTGATCCCAGCGACCCGGCGTGTCGGTGCAGGCGTACTCGGCCACCGTCTCGTAGGTGTTGAGCTTGTAGGTCACGTCGGTGCCATGCGGCGAGGTGATCCGCATCACCTTGGCTTTGGACAGGTATTCCGCCCCGATCTCCACCTTCTCGCGCAGCTCCTGCGAGGGCAGCATGCGGGCCAGCAGCTCCGGCGGCTCCACCGCGGTCAGGATGCGGGTGCCGGCGGCCTGGATGGCGAATTGCTCCGGCGAGAACAGCAGGAAGATGCAGTCGATCAGCATGTCGCAGTTCTTCAGCGCCTCGACCGCTTCGGGCATCGCGGCCAGACCGGTCTGACCCACCGCCCAGGCGCCGACAACCGGCGGCGCGGGCAGGCGCATGTGATACATGTTTGCACCGAGGATCCGGCCCGCCGCCATGAAGGCATCGGCATAGTCCAGCCGCTCGCTGCCCTGGGTCAGCACGATCAGCCGCTCGTCGGACTTGACGCCGGACATCTTCAGCTGGTGCAGGCAGATCTCGGTAAAGCTTTGTTGGTCCATCTTGTCTCTCCCTGAATTCCGGTTGTCTTACGCGGTGAAGTCGAGCACGGCGTCGAGGAAGCCGTCGAGATTGTCCCAGGGGATCATGTGCCCTGCATCCGGCACGATGCGCTGTTCGATCCCGGGGTTGAGTTTGGCGACCTCGGCCTGGTCGTCCGCATCGACCACGGTGGCACCCCCGGCGATCACCAGCCGGGCGGGCTTGGCGATCTTGGGGATGTCCTGGTGAATGTCGTCAGTGTGGAACCCGTCAAAGGCGATGCGGATGGCGCCCCAATGGCAGGTGTGCAGCCATTCGGCACGCAGGGCCAGCTGCTCATCGCTCCAGGTCGGGCAATAGGCGCGCATGTCCTCGATGGAACAGCCCTTGGCGGCCATGGCGATGCTGTCACCGTACCAGGGCCATTTGGACGGATAGGCCCGGCGCATCGGCCCGCTCATCGGCGGATCGACCAGCAGGAAGCCAGCAAACGCCTCGGGGTCGCGGGCGTTGGCGCGGATCGCGGTGCGTGCGCCCATGGAATGGCCCATGATGATGGGGCTATTCATCTGGTGCGCCAGGGCGATAGCGTCATCGGCCATGGCATCCAGCGTGTAATCCAGATCGCCGGTCTCGGACAGGCCCCGGCCCCTGACGTCAAGCACATGCACGTCGAACCGCTCGGCCAGGCGTTCAGCGACAAAGCCCCAAGTGATCGCGGGTGAAGTGATGCCCGGGATCAGCAGCAGTTCAGGCGCGCCTTCGGGGCCTTCATGGCGGATCAGGTGCTGGCGGATGCCGTTGGCGCGGGTGTTGTATCCGAATGCCATGTATCTTCTCCCTCAGTATGCGCCGGACAGCAGCGTGCCGCCACCGGGAACGCGGGTGTCCAGATCGAGCGCCTTGAGCATCGACCAGGTGGTGGCAATCGCGGCGGTCAGTACCGGCTTGCCCACCTGCGCCTCGACGGTCGACACCGCCGGCAGCGACGGCATCTGCACGCAGGCCGACAGCACCACCGCATCGACGCCGCTGGTGTCCATCTCCCCGACGATACCGGGCAGGTTCATCGGGTCATGGGCAGCCACGGCGAGGTTGTTGGAAATCTCCAGCGCGCGCCAGGTCACCACCTCGATACCTTCGTTGCGGATATAGTCCACGACCATCTCGGTCAGCGGCTTCATGTAGGGGGCGACAACGGCGACTTTCCTGGCGCCGATCGCCTTGATCCCCTCGACCAGCGCCCCGGCAGAGGTCACCACCGGCGCCTCGGCCTCGTTGGCCTTGGTCACGCCCTGCAGGCGCTCTTGCGAAACGCGGTGATAGCCGTGGCCCATCGACATGATCGCCACGAGACAAGCATACCCCATCACGTCGACCTGCGCATCCGACAGCTCCAGCGCGCAGCGGTCGCTGTCGCCGTCCATCTTCGCCAGCTCTTCCTTCGTCACGTGCTTCATCCGCATCCGCGACGAATGGAAGGTGAACCGCTCGGGCGCGATGGCTTCGCGGGCACGCAGAAGCGCCGGGATCTCGGTTTCCATCGTGATGTTGGAACTGGGGACGATCTGGCCGATCCGATAGGATTTCATGTCCTGCACCTGTTTGTATACGAATTACTCATATGTTTAATTTTTTGTTCGTACCGAAACAAGTTTAAATTATATACTTTTTGTAAACTCGTTTAATTTTAAAGGCTTGAGATCAATCGGCGCGCAGTCCGGCGGCCAGAAAGCGCTGCAAATGGTCGAGCAGGTCCTCTTTTTCCATCGCTGGCACGCGCCCGTCACTGAGATCGCCGACTCGTCCAAGGTCGTTCAGCATGAACAGGTACGTCCCCACCAGGAAGGCCATCCTCAGGCTCACTTCCTCGATGGTCAGATGCGGCAGCGCCTCGGCCAGAACAGTGATGTACCGCTTGGCCGTTGGGTCGTAGATCTCGCGCCGCAGGTTGAGCGCGCGGGCTTCCGGCTCTGCATGCAGCCGCGCCTGAATCCGCACGAATGCCGCTCCGCCCGGACCGCTGGCCTTCATGTCCCATTGCGGTTCCAGGTAGGCGCGCACGATCTCGCGCACGCGCGGCGCAGACGTACGGGCCAGAAGCGCATCAAGATTGGCCTGGCGCGCCGCTGCGATCAGGGCCCCCTTGCGGCGGATCACCTCTTCGAACAACGCCGCCTTGGAGCCGTTGTAGTAGGCGATCAGCGCCGGGTTCACACCGGCGCGGGCCGCAATCTGCCGCAACCGCGCACCATTATATCCGTGCGCGGCGAATTCCAGCTCTGCCGCGTCCAGGATGCGGTCGCGCAGGTCCGCGCTGTCGGTGTCCTTCGGGCGTCCCGGCTTGCGTCGGGCGGGTTTGGCCGCGCTCACCCGGGACTCAGCAGAGCTTGGCGAGCAAACGCAGGAAGGTCTCGCTCTCGCGTTTGGTCAGCGGTGCCAGCGTAGCCTCGGTGATGCCGATGACCACCGGCAGCGCCTCCTGGATCAGGGCCCGGCCCTTGGCGGTCGAGCGCAGCATGTAGCGCCGCTTGTCCTCGGTGTCGCGCTCGGCGGTGATCAGTTCCTGCATCTGAAGCCGCGACACCACCCCCTTGGTGGTGGCCGCATCCATCGCCACCAGCCGCCCCAAAGCGTTCTGGGAGATAGGCCCGGGCGTCTGGTAGAGCCGAAACAGCATCGAGAACTGAGTTGCTGTCAGCCCCCCGATCATCCGCTCGGAAAAGATGGTCTGGTGTCGCTGGTACGCCTTGCGCAACAGAAAGCCGACCTGCTCGTCCAGCACATACTGTGGGTCGGCGGCCTTGTCCTGTTCCGCTGTGTGTTCGGGGGGGCGGGGCGCCATGACCTGCTCTTTCCGCTGTAGCTCTTTGCTCTCACCGTTTACATGGCTCGCCAGTGGAGGCAAGTCAGCAGCCGGCCAGCGTCCGGCGCCTGTATGCATTTCGCCCGGCGGAACTTGTATGTGTGCGTACATTTTGGGCAGTCCGGCAGCGCACAGGGCTCGACAGACAAAAGCCCTTCGGAACACCATTGCGCCGGACGTGAAAATTTGTTCGTGTACATGCAAAGATACATTTGGCGTTCAGGAATGCCTCTGGATTCCTGAACGCCAGCAAGGGAGCTCTGCATCATGTCTGGCGCAACACGTGCACTGCATCTAGCTGTCAATGGCACCGCCCATAACCTCGAACTCGACCCTCACAGGACCCTCTTGGACGTCTTGCGCGCCGAGCTCGGCTTGAAGGGGCCGAAATACGGCTGCGGCATGGCCCAATGCGGCGCCTGCACCGTGCTGATAGACGGCGCCCCGGCGCGCGCATGTGTGCTCAGGGTGGGCAAACTTGCCGGCCGCGCGGTGACCACGCTCGAGGGGCTGGCGGACCCGGACACCGGCGCACTGCATCCCGTGCAATCCGGTTTCATAGCCGAGGAAGGCGCGCAATGCGGCTACTGCCTCAACGGCATGATCATGAGCGCCGTGGCACTTCTGCGGCAGGATCCCAGCCCGAGCGAGGCCCGCATCCGCGCCGCCCTCGCCCATAACCTCTGCCGCTGTGGCACCCATACCGAAATCGTCGCCTCGGTGCAGCGCGCCGCCGAACGTCTCGCCGCCAGCCCGGACCGTCAGGCCGCTTCAGCAAAGGTCACCACCGCATGACCGACCATCCCTTTGGCAGCCTGTCCGTTCATCGCGACACCGACAAAGGCCGCGAGATATTTGTCACCTTTGACAGCACCGGGGTGCTCACGGCCTTCAACGGCCATGTGGATCTGGGCACCGGCATCCAGACCGCGCTGGCGCAGATCGTGGCAGAAGAGGCTGAACTGCCGCTGTCCCGCGTGCAGGTGATTCTGGGCGATACCGCATGCACACCGGATCAGGGGCCGACGATCGCCTCGGAAACGATCCAGGTCGCCGCCGTACCGCTGCGCCTGGCCGCCGCGCAGCTGCGCGGTGAGTTGGCCGCCCGGGGCGCCCGCCGGCTCAATGCTCCCGAAGACGGCGTCACCCTCCGCGACGGGATGGTCCACTGGAAGGACACATCGGTCGCCTTCGAGGCGCTCCTGGAGGGGCGTGAGGAGATGCTGCGGCTCGATCCTGCCACACCGCTGAAATCCCCGGCGGATTACACGATCGTGGGCCACAAGACCCCGCGCCAGGACTTGCCGGCCAAGGTCATCGGCCAGCATACGTTCATCCATGACGTCGATGTCGCGGGCATGGTGCACGGGCATGTGCTGCGCCCGCCCTATGCAGGGCGCGACAGCGGACCCTTCATCGGCACCAGCCTGCTTGGCTGGAACGAAGACGCCGTACGCGACATGCCTGGCTTCATTGCCGTGGTCCGGAAGGGCGATTTCCTCGGCGTGGTCGCGGATCGCGCCGACCAGGCACAGGCCATCGCCGAGGCGCTGCCAGTCCGGTGGCGCACGCCGCCGTCCGCACCTGACCTCCGCGACCTGCGCCATGCGATCCGCAACCAGCCCGCCACCCCCCGTGCGCTCGATCGCAGCGGCGATTTCGAAAAAGAAATGGCCGAGGCCGACACTACCCTGTCGCGTAGTTACGTCTGGCCCTATCACCTGCACGGCTCGATAGGGCCGTCCTGCGCGGTGGCCGACTGGAACAACGGCAGGCCCGTCGTCTGGTCCGGCAGCCAGAACCCGCATATGCTGCGCGGCGACCTTGCCACCCTGACCGGCCTGCCCTCCGAGGCGATCGAGATCCGCCGCTATCAGGCCGCCGGCTGCTATGGCCGAAACTGTGCCGATGACGTCTGTGGCGATGCACTTCTGCTGGCGCAAGCGGTGGGGCGTCCGGTGCGGGTGCAGCTTACCCGCGCGCAAGAACATCTGTGGGAGCCGAAAGGCGCCGCTCAGCTGATGGACATTGCCGGGGGACTCAAGGACGGGGCGCTGCACGCCTACAGTCTAGACACCTGGTATCCCTCGAACCGCGCGCCAAACCTCGCGCTTCTGCTCACCGGTGCCGTCTCGCCCGAGCCGCGCCCCTCTGACATGGGCGACCGCACCACCGTGCCGCCCTACCGCATCCCGCACAAGCGGATCACCGTGCATGACATGGCCCCCATCGTGCGCGCGGCCTGGATGCGCGGGGTGTCCGCCCTGCCGAATACCTTTGCACATGAAAGCTTCATCGACGAGATGGCACATGAGGCCGGCACGGACCCTATCGAGTTCCGCCTCGCCCATATCGACGATCCCCGCGCCACAGACCTGATCCGTCGCACCGCCGAAGCCGCGGGCTGGGACACCCGGACGCGCCCCCGGATGCGCCGCGAAGGCCGCATGGCCTATGGCAGCGGCTTTGCCTACGCCACCTATGTGCACGGCACTTTCCCGGGAACCGCTGCGGCCGCCGCGGCCTGGGTCTGCGACGTCGCGGTGGACATGGAAAGCGGTGAGGTCACCTTGACCCGCGTCTTTGTCGGCCAGGATCAGGGGCTGGTCATCAACCCCGACGGCGTACGCCAGCAGATCCACGGCAATGTGCACCAGACCGCCAGCCGGGTTCTGAAGGAGGAGGTGAGCTTCGACGAGATCACCGTCACCCCGCAAAGCTGGGCCAATTACCCGATCCTGACCTTTCCGGAGACGCCGCAGATCGAGACCCTGCTGATCGCGCGCCCGGAGGAACCCGCCTTGGGCGTCGGCGAAAGCGCCGCGGTTCCCGCCGCCGCCGCCATTGCAGGCGCGATCTTCGATGCGACCGGCGTGCGCATGCGCGAGGCGCCCTTTACGCCGGAAAAGATGCGCGCCGCTCTGGGCATTGCCCCGCAAGAGGTCACCCCCCCTGCCCTGCCCGGCCTGACCCCGGTGAAAAAGCGCCGCAAGCCGCGTGTCCTGGCGATGGCTGCGGCCCTGGGCGGGGCGCTGACCGCCGGGGCCGTGGCCATGCCGATGGCGCGCGCGATCCCCGCCAGCCCGGCGCCCGGCGCGGGCAGTTTCTCGGAGGCCTTGCTTCAACGCGGGTCCGAGGTCTTTGCGCTTGGCAATTGCGCCACCTGCCACACCGCAGAGGGCGGCAGCCCCAATGCGGGCGGGCGCGCGGTCGAGACCCCCTTTGGCACCATCTACACGACGAACATCACACCCGATCCCGAGACCGGCCTTGGCGACTGGAGTTTCACCGCCTTTGACCGCGCCATGCGGCAGGGGATCAGCCGCGACGGCCACAACCTGTATCCGGCCTTCCCCTACACATCCTTTGCAAAGATGAGCGGCGAGGACATGTATGCGCTCTACGGCTACCTGCAGACTTTGCCGCCGGTCCGGGCCGAGGCGCCGCAGGCACAGATGGTCTTTCCGACCAATCTCCGACCAACCAATGCGGTCTGGAACATGCTTTATCACCGTCCCGGCGAGCTGACCGCCGATCCGGCGCAATCCGAGGCCTGGAACCGCGGCCGTTACCTCGTCGAGGGTGCGGGACATTGCAGCGCCTGCCACAGCCCGCGTTCTGCGCTTGGGGCGGAACAGGGCGGCACCGACGCGCTGTCCGGCGCGATGGTCAAGAACTGGTTTGCACCGGCGCTGGCCGGTCGCCCGGCGGGCGAACGCGGCTGGGACGAAGAGAGCCTGTTCTCCTATCTGCGCTCCGGCGTCGCACCGGGGCTGGCGGCGGCCTCCGGCCCGATGGCGGACGTGGTCGACAGCCTTGCACCCCTGCCCGACGCCGACATACGCGCAATGGCCACCTATCTCGCGTCGCTGACCGAGGGCGAACCGGTGGAGACCCCCGCCCCCCGGCTGCCCGCCCAGCCCGACGCGACCCATCGCCTGTTCGAAAGCGCCTGCGCCACCTGCCACGAGCCTGCGATTGCGGGCACCGTGACCGCCGCACATGTACCGCTGGGACAGTCGATGGCCATTCGCGCCCCCGGGCCAGAGGCGCTGGCCACTGTGATCCGCGACGGGCTTGTAGCCCCGCTGAGCATCGACCTGCGCGACATGCCCGCCTTTGGCGGCGAACTGAGCGAGACGCAGATCGAATCACTCAGCGGCTACCTGCGTGCCCGGTATGCGCCGGACCTACCGCCATGGCCCTGATCCGCCCGCCTGCTTTTTCGTTTGCATAAAAATGAAAACCAGAGGTGGAAAATCCGGCGCGATTCCACTCAAACCGCGCCGGATGCCTGGAAAAGATACATGCTTCATATGCCGTTGAACTGGACCGGGCACTGATTATTCGTTAGTATACGAACAATATGAACGCGCAGACAAAGAGGAACTGACATGGACTCGATCGATCAGGTGGACATAGCCGTTATCGGCGCGGGGCTGGGTGGCGCAGCGGCGATGGCGCTGCTCGACGACGCGGGCTTCTCCGTGCATTGCTTTGAACAGGCGCCGGTCTTTACCCGGCTCGGCGCGGGCATCCATATCGGCCCCAATGTGATGAAGGTGTTCCGCCGCATCGGGCTTGAGGATCGTCTGGCCGCCATCGGTTCGCATCCGGATTTCTGGTTCTCCCGCGACGGGATGACCGGCGAATACCTGTCCCGGATCGAACTGGGCGACTATGCCAAGTCGGAATACGGCGCACCTTATATCACCATCCACCGTGGCGACCTGCACGCCGAGCAGATCGAGGCCCTGCCGCAGGACCGTCTGCATTTCGATCACCGCCTGACCGACATCGCCGAGCGGGACAATGACGTGCTGCTGACCTTTGCCAATGGCCGCCAGGTGGCCGCCAAGCTGGTGATCGGCGCCGATGGCATCAACTCGATGATCCGCGAGAAACTGCTGGGCGTCGAAAAACCCCGCTTCTCGGGCTGGGTCGGGCACCGCGCGCTGGTCAACATGGACAAGCTGCGCGCCTCGGGCGTCGATTTCGAGCCCTGCGTCAAGTGGTGGTGGGAACAGTCGCGCCACATCATGGCCTATGCCACCAAGGGCGACGGCTCCGAATATTACTATGTCACCGGCGTGCCGGTGGATGGCTGGGAGCATGAGACCGGCTTTGTCGATAGCTCGCGCGAAGAGATGGAGGCGATCTTTGGCGGCTCGCATCCGGTTGTGAACGCGCTCATCGACGCCACCGAAGAGATCACCAAGTGGCCGTTCTGGAACCGCGACCCGCTGAACCTGTGGAGCCAGGGCCGCCTCTGCCTGCTTGGCGATGCCTGCCACCCGATGCGCCCGCACATGGCGCAGGGCGCCTGCATGGCGATCGAGGATGCTGCCGTGCTGACCCGCTGCCTTGAGGAAACCGGGACAACGGATTACGCCTCGGCCTTTTCGCTGTACGAAGCCACCCGGCGTGACCGCGCCACCAAGGTGCAGACCATTTCCAACGCCAACACCTGGCTGAAAGAGCCGGAAGATCCGGCCTGGGTTTACGCCCATGACCCTCTCGGAGTTCCGCTCGGCTAGGACCTCTCGTCACCGACATACCCTGAACGCGCGGCCGGACCCCTTGCGGATGGCTGCGCGTTCAGACTCTTTTGGCTGTCTCTGCAGCACCACGCCAACCGAAGGCGCCCCATTATTCAACCATCGTCGTGCCCGGATCGAACATTCAGGCCGTGGCTGCCGGCAAGGTCTTCCAATTTCCCTCTACTGCATGGATCGGCTATTCGAACTCCGATGGGTTTCAGGGGAAAGATACCCCTGAGGACCCTTGCTAGGTCCACGGCTCGGATCGGTCCGGCATGCCAAGTGCCGGACATGCTTTTGGTCATGAGCGACGACAGGCTTTCACCTTAAGGCTTCTTCCCCGCGCGGCTGTCTCGGCCCGCATGCGGCGGATCTCCGAACAGGGGACCGGGCGCGAACACTTTCTGAAACGGGCCGTCGTCCGGGTGGTCGATGCGTCCCAGAAGCCCTTCGACAAGGCTTTGGCCGACACGTGCCATATCCACGGAATGATAACGAATTCCGGGGAGCCCCAGAAAATCGCACATACGGGTGTTGTCCCTCGTGATCAGCGCGAAATCGCTCGGAGCCGAAATGCCATGCCGCCGCAGAGCGGCAATCGCCCCTAGAAGGCCGAGTTCCGACACGCAGATCATTGCAGTCGGCGGATCCGGCAAGAGCAGCAGGTGATCCAGTGCGTTGCTTGACGTTTCCATGTCGAAATGGTCCGTGCCCACCAAGGCCGGATCAGCATGAATCCCGGCCTCTTTGTGCGATAGAAAAAAGCCGGAAATGCGTTCGGCGCTCGCCATATCGCGGCCTCCGAGAACCTGCAGAGCAATGCGGCGGTGGCCCTCGGACAGGAGCTGCGCTGTCGCGATCTGTGCAATCTTCGCATTGTCGATATCCACATAGGCGTGCTGCCGGGCGCTGTCGCTCCGCCCGAACGTCACGAAAGGGATGCCTTGCTCGTCCAGCCACGCAATCCGCGTGTCGTTCCGCTCCATCCGGGTGATTATCAAGCCGTCGCAGGCACCGAGCCCGACCGTTTTTTGTACGACCTCGAGCGGATCCGCATCGGGCAACGCCGAGTGTATCGACAGGGTGTATCCCCTGGCTTGCGCCGCGACGGTCATGCCTTCGATCAAGGGCAGCCGCGCAACATCGGAAAGATAGGCCTGGGTTTCGAGCGGCAAGATCGCAGCCAGCACGTTCGTCCGACCGGTCCGAAGCGCCTGGCCGGTCCGGTTGGGAACATACCCCATAGTCTTCGCCGCTTCCTGAACTCGCTTGACGGTCTTGGAATTCACTTCGGGACCATTCTTGAGCGCCCGCGAAACGGTGGTTACCGAAAGCCCCAACGTGGACGCAAGCTGTCGAAGATTGGGGCGAGATGGAGATTTTCTCATGCGTGTTCAGGCCAACTCTGTGCGTCTACGATCTGGTTTTGCAGGACTTAACACGTGTTGCCGTCAGGTATGCAATCTGTCCGCGGTCGATGCTCACAAGACGGGCATGTTCGGAAAGATATGTCAGTACACAAACAAAATGTCTTCCAAAGAATCATCGAATCTGCAATTCGTAACGTTACGAATTCCTAAAACGCCGCTCAGAACGGCTTTCGCACCCCCAACCGACAGAGGACCAAATGTTTCGCAAACCCCTGACTTCGACCCTCTCGCTGGCACTCATTGCCGGCGTCTCGTTGCCGACGCTTGTAACGGCGCAGACATTGACCATCACCGCTGCGGGCGGCGACTACGGCACGGCCCTGAAAGAGGCGATGTGGGGTCCAGCCGCCGACGAACTTGGCTTTGAGATCCGCGAGGAAAGCCAAAGTGACAGCCTCGCCGCGCTGCGGATGCAGGTGATGTCGGGAACCGTCACGACGGATGTCATTCATCTGGGATCGGCAGAGGCGGCCCAGGCTGCCGCGCTCGACCTCCTTGAACCGCTCGATACCTCCATCGTGGACATGTAGTCGCTGCCCGAGGGTGCGCGCAACGATTACTGCTTTCCCTTCGACAGCTACGGTACGGTGATGGCCTGGAACACGGAGACCTTTGGCGAAAACGCTCCGAAGACCTGGGCCGAATTCTGGGACACCGAAGCCTTTCCGGGGCGCCGTGCGCTGCGGGCAAATGCCCAGGACTCGCTGGAGATCGCGCTGCTGTCCGATGGTGTCGCACCGGATGAAGTCTATGACGTTCTGTCCTCCGAAGGCGGTCTTGACCGTGCCATCGCCCGCCTCGCAGAGCTGAAGCCGGATGTGGCGATCTGGTGGACCTCCGGCGCCCAATCGACACAGATCCTTGCCGACGGCGAAGTCGATCTGGTCGTAGCGTGGAACGGTCGGGCCGCAGCGGCAAAGGAACAGGGTCCTGCCGACTATACGTTCAAGGGCTCGATCGTCGGCACGGACTGCCTGGCAGTTCCGGCCGGCTCCGAAAACGTCGAAGATGCGATGCGACTGATCGCGGGCATGACCACGGCCGAACGCGAAGCCAAGCTGACGGACTACATCCTCTACGGCCCGATGAACGAAGGCGCCTATGAAACCGGCCTGATCCCCGAAGACCGCTTGCCGCTGCTGGCCACCGCGCCGGAGAACGCCGGGACTTCGGTCTATTCAGACCCCTCCTGGTGGGTAGAAAACGGCGAAGCGGCTCAGATCGCATTCGACGAGATGATCAATCGCTGATCGCTCGCCACCCTCACTCGCCCGGCAGGACGCACCTATGACACCTCTTCCCATCACGATCGAAAAATTGCGCAAGACTTTTGGCGACTTCGTTGCGCTCGACGACGTGTCGCTCCGCATCCTGCCGGGCGAGTTCCTGACCCTGCTGGGGCCTTCGGGCTCAGGCAAGACCACATTGCTGATGGCCATCGCCGGCTTCACGCGCCCGGAAACGGGCCGGATCGTGATCGGAGATCGCGACGTGACCCGGCTGGCCCCCAACAAGCGCAACATCGGCATCGTGTTCCAGAACTACGCCCTGTTTCCGCATATGTCCGTGCGGGAAAACGTCGAATACCCGCTGAAACTGCGCAAGCTGTCCAGCGGTGACGTCAGGGACCGGGCCATGGCGGCACTCGAACGCGTGAAGCTCGGAGCATTTGCGGACCGCGACATTGCCGCCCTGTCCGGCGGCCAGCGCCAGCGCGTGGCGCTGGCCCGGGCCATTGTCTACGAACCGCGGATCATGCTGATGGACGAACCGCTGTCGGCCCTGGACAAGAACCTGCGCGAGCATATGCAATTCGAGATCAGGCGCCTGCATGACGATCTGGGCATCACCACGGTCTATGTCACCCACGACCAGCGCGAGGCCCTGACGATGTCGGACCGGATCGCCGTCATGAGCGCCGGGAAGATCCAGCAAATTGACGCGCCGAAAGAGATCTACCACCATCCGCGCTCTGCCTTTGTCGCCGAGTTCATGGGTGAGGCCAATGTTCTCGACGGCGCCCATTGCCGGGGGCTCGACGGGCAGGCGTTGCAACCCTCTCGTAAATTGATGGTGCGGGCCGAGACCTTCCATCTGGATCGCGCCGCCTGCGGTGCGGAGGGACTGAGCCTGTCCGGCAAGATCGCCGCCATCGCCTTCCGCGGCGAGAACTGGCTGATCCAGCTGACGCTGGCGTCGGGCCAGGAGGTGATGCTGTCAATTCCATCAAGCCGATCGGAGGGTTGCGACAACCTCAAGCCCGGAGATGAGGTCACCGCCTATGCCGATGCGCGCCATGTCCACGAAATGGCCCGGGAGGCGGCATGACCCACGCTGATTTTGCTCCTCCCGGCGTCGACACCGTCGCGGCCGGGCTGCGCCGCGATATCCGGCGCGAGAACGCCTTTTTCCTGTCCCTTTCGCTGCCCGCGCTGGTGCTGGTCGGCCTTTGCGCGATGCTGCCGATCCTCTGGATCTTGCGGCAAAGCTTTCTTTCCCTGCGTGGCAGCTACACGCTTGCGAACTGGGAAAACCTGCTCACCAGCGATCTGACCTGGCGTGCGATCTGGAGCACGGTAGAACTCTCTGCAGGCACCCTTGCGCTGTGCTTCATCCTGGGCCTGCCGCTGGCGCTGGCGCTGGCCTCGGCGCCGCAAAAGCTGGCCAATCGCCTGCTGATCCTGCTCATGCTGCCGCTCTGGACGTCGATCCTTGTGCGCACCTACGGCTGGCTGGTTCTGCTGCGGCGGGATGGGCTCGTCAATCAGGGCCTGCAAGGGATCGGCCTGACCGACGAGCCGCTGGCGCTGGTCTACAATTTCACCGGCACGCTGATCGGCATGGTCCATTTCATGCTGCCGCTCTTTGTCCTGCCGACCTATGCCACCTTGCGGGACATCGACCATAACACGATCCGGGCCAGCGCCAGCATGGGGGCCTCGCTGCCGCGCACGCTGGTCAGCGTCGTGCTGCCACTGGCGGCGGGCGGAATCCGGTCCGGGGCGACAATCGTCTTCATCTACACGCTCGGGTTCTTCATCACGCCGGCCATCCTTGGCGGTGGGCAGGTGAACCCGATCGCGATCCGGATCGAGCGCACGCTCTCCACCTTCCAGAACTGGGGCGCCGCGTCAGCGCTTGGCATCCTGCTGTTGCTTCTCGTTGCCCTCACTGCCGCGATGCTCTTGTGCCTGCGTCATCTGCTGTCCCGCAAGGAGCGTCGCCATGCTTGAGTCCTTTGACAACCGTGGGTTCAAGACCGTCATGTGGGTCGTTGCCGCGCTGATCCTTGGATTCCTGATCCTTCCCACCCTGATCGTGGTGCCGCTGTCGTTCTCCGGATCAGACTTGCTGGAGTTTCCGCCGCGCACGCTTTCGTTGCGCTGGTACCAGAGCTTCTTCGGCTCGGCGACATGGATGCTGGCGCTCAAGACCTCGCTGATCCTCGGCACCCTGACCGCCTTGGTTGCGGTCCCCGTCAGTCTTGCGGCCTGCATCGCGATGAATCGTCTTGGCGGGTTCAGGTCCCGCGTCTTGTACACCTATGTGCTCTCGCCTTCGGTGATACCCGGCATCCTTCTGGCCATCGGGCTGTTCTTTGTCCTGGCAAAGCTGAAACTGATCGGCACGCTGACCGGTGTTCTTGTTGGTCACGTCGTCCTCGCGATCCCGGTCACCACGATCGTGATGTTCCCGGCCGTGTCGCGGTTTGACTGGGGGCAAGTGGACGCCGCGCGAAGCCTCGGGGCCGGATGGGCGCGCGCCATTGCCGGGATCCTGGTTCCGCAGCTCAACTTCACCCTGCTGACCGCTGCACTCATGGCCTTTCTCACCTCGCTCGATGAGGCGGTGATCTCGATTTTCGTTGCCGCAGGCGACAGCGCCACGCTGCCCAAGCTGATGTTTCTGTCGCTGCGCGATCAGATCGATCCGACCATTGCCGCCATTTCCACCCTCTGGACCGTACTGGTGATCGCCGTTGTGTTGCTCGTCAACGCGCGCCGCGCCACCTGAAGACAGGAGTTTCCCTCAGATGAACGATGAATCCCCGAGCGCCGGCAGCCACATGGCGGTTGGCATACCTCAGGTGCGCCTCGCTCTCATCACCGGCTCTGCGAACTGGGGGCTGGCGTTCCCCGAGGATACCGGCATGGACGGCGTCCGTGTCGTTGCGCGCGATTTGGGCTTTGACACCCCTTGGGGACCTTCCGAAAACTGGAAACTGCTCGAGTTTTCCGGCGACGTGACGCCAGACGGGACACCCCATCGCGCACTCTGCATGTATTCCCATGGTAACCCGCGGAACGAGATCGATCACGCGTGCCACCGAAGGGCGTTCTGGGTCCTTCAGGAGGCAGGTGTCAGACAGGTGCTCGCGAGCTCGACCATGGGTGCCGTCAACAAAGCCATTCAGCCCGGCGATCTCGCGATTGCAGCTGATATCATCGAGCTGACGCAGACCCCCTATTCCCTGCTTCCCGGACGCCAGCGTTTTGATGCGTCCGGAAAGGCGATCATCTGCGCCGAATGCGCCGGATTGCTGGCAGAGACGGCCCGCGAGGTCTGGCCGAAGCATTGTCGCGTTCACGGCATCGAACAGGGTTTGGTCGCGGCACACTGCTACGGGCCGCGCCTGACAACGCCGGCCGAAGCGATTGCCTTCCGGTCAATGGGGGCGGATCTCATCAACCATTCGCTTGCGCCCGAGGCCACGCTGAGCCGCGAAATCGGCGCGTGTTTTGTACCCCTCGCTTTCGTCACAGCAGGCTTCAACGACTACATGGACAGAGATCGCGGCACATTGCTGCAAGCGGACGTCCTGCCAAACCTGTCGCGCGTCGCTTCGGAACTCGCCTTGCTTACGGCGCTAAAGATGCTGCAACGAAGCTCGTGCGGCTGCCATGATCTCCAAGCCCCCCAACCTGCAGAGAGATATGATCGTTTCTGATACCGGTAAAGGCGCAGAGATCTTGTCGTGCTTGTCCCGCGAAGCGTTGCTTTCCGCTGGGGTGACGTGCATTGATTTCAATCGCACTTTTTAGGTCACGGCTCCGAAAACGGAGCTGTGACAGACGCGATCTCTTTTGGCTCACCGACATGAAGGTGGCACGTTTACCCGTGTTTGGGCCGAAGTCGCACCGCGGGCGCCGAGCGGACGCGCGTGCTGAGCGGAATAATCTTCATCAATCGCAATGGCCTTCGCTGATGCCACGCGCCTGCTGCATATGGCCCGCACAATGCGCTGAACGGCTGCTGAAAGCGATGGAGTGTGAAAGGCTTCTTCGCTCGGATGATGGCCCGGCTGGGCGACAGCAACGGAGCACGCCGGTCAAATGCGACCAACGCGGGTAAAAGCGGCGAAACCGGACACCATCATTCGAAAGCTCTTGAGGAGGCGAAGGCAAGAGCGCCTCTTTCCGAGCGCAAGGGTTTGAAGAATGCGTAAGACGGCCCTGACGCTTGCGCTTCGGCCATATTGACGCTATATCCTGTTATTATCACCGATGGAGGCCTGACCATGCACCTCGCCAACTTCGCCGAAGGAGGACAGTTCGAGCCCCGCAAGATTGCGGCGGCGTTGCGGACCTCTGCCGAAGAGATCGCCGTGACGGTGGGTCTTGGCAAGGATGCGCTGCAACGGCGCACCCGCATCAACTCGGACAAGACCCAGCGGCGCCTGCGTGAACTCGTGGAGGTGCTGAACAAGGTCGAACCGCGCTTCGGTTCGGAACTTATGGCCTATGCCTGGTACCGTTCGGAGCCCCTGCCCGGCTTCGATGGCCGCACCGCGATGCAACTCGTGCGGGACGGCAAGGCGCAGCAGGTCCTCGATTACATCGACGCGGTCGACGCCGGCGTCTTCGCCTGACCCACTGACAGCCGTGCATTACACCGGACCGCTCTACCGCGCCCTGAACCCCGTTTACGCGCGCGAACCGCTGTCGGGCCGTGGCGCGGAGCTTTACGGCGGACGTTTCAACGCGAAGGGCACACCAGCGCTCTATACCACACTCGAACCCACCACCGCCCTCCGGGAAGCCAATCAGGTCGGCAGCCTGCAACCCACAATCCTGGTGTCCTACGAAGCGGACCTCGGTCCGGTCTTCGACACCCGCGACGGAGCCGCCCTTGCCCGGCGCGGCGTGACGGAGAGCGACCTCGCCGATCCCGGCTGGCGCATCCGGATGATCGAAGGACAGGATGTCCCGACCCAGGATTTTGCCCGCCACCTGATCGACGACGGATTTGCGGGGCTCCTGATCCGAAGCTTCGCGAAGGGCGCTGCTGCAACCGACTTCAACATCGTGCTATGGCGCTGGACCGGCCCAGATTGTGCGCTGAAGGTCGTGGACGACGAGGACAGGCTTTCGCGGATCTAAGCTTGGCGCGGGCAATGGACGGGAACCATGCGTTGCTGTTTGCTGGCCATGGCGCAAATCGACCGTCCATGCGGGGATTGGGTTAATACAAAGCGCAATCGGGCAACTTCTGATCAGTTACGAAAGCGCGGTCCCAAGGTCCAGGACGGGGACGATGGAACCGCGCCGTCATGACCAGACAAACACCCCCGCACCTCAGGCGGGCCGCGCATCCTCCCCTTCCTTTGAAGACGCGTGCTCCCCGGGGAAGAAAAGGTAGTAGAACACCGGCGCCGCGATGAGTGTCAGTACCGACGCAAAGCCGAGCCCCGCCATGATCGTCACCGCCATCGACGCGAAGAACGCGTCCCAGAGCAGCGGCAGCATCCCCAAGATCGTGGTCGCCGCCGCAAGAACGACGGGGCGCAGACGCGAGGTTGAGGCCTCCACGATCGCGCGCTCGAACGGCACGCCCTCTGCGCGGGTCAGGTCGATCTCCTCCACCAGCACGATGCCGTTCTTGATGAGCATGCCCGACAGGCTCAGCAGGCCCAGAAGCGCGGTGAACGAGAACGGCAGCCCCGTCCCCAGCAGCCCCAGTGCCACGCCGTTCACCGACATCGGCACGAGCAGCCAGACGATCAGCGGCTGACGCACGGCGCCGAACAGCAGGATCGAGATCAGCACCATGATCAGAAGCGACACCGGAAGCTGGCGGCCGAGACTTTCCTGCGCCTCGGTCGAGCTTTCGTATTCGCCACCCCACTCGCGCGAGTAGCCTTCGGGCAAGGGGATTGCCTCGATGGGACCGCGCACCTGCCGGAACACCTTGTCGGCGTTCACGCCCGCGGGCACCCCCGCCATGACGGTGATCGTGGGCAGCCGGTCTCGGCGGTGGATGAGCGTGTCGTGCACCTCGTAGTCAAGACCGTCGATCAGCTGTTCGAGCGGAATGAACTGCTGCGCAGCAGAGCTGTAGACCGGCTGATCCACAAGATGTTCGCCACCTTCGGCACCGGCCCCCAGCTGACGCACAATGATCGGGATCAGACGGCTGCCTTCGCGGAAGGTGCCTGCGCGGTCTCCCTCCGTCGCCAGCTTCATCGTGGCGGCCACGTCCTCGCGCGTGACCCCGGCAGTCTGGGCCCGGCCTTCGCTGTAGCGCGGCGCGATGACAAGCTCGCGCT
This sequence comes from Sagittula sp. P11, assembly GCF_002814095.1. NCBI lineage: Bacteria > Pseudomonadati > Pseudomonadota > Alphaproteobacteria > Rhodobacterales > Roseobacteraceae > Sagittula > Sagittula sp. P11. The sequence continues at coordinate 74,878 of NZ_CP021914.1, read as the reverse complement.
CCCGCCAGTCGGTGCGCAGGTCTTGGGTCTGGTCGCTGGCCTCGCGCATGACTGTCTCGGCCTCCACCGCAAGGGCCCGCAGCACGTCGGGATCGGGGCCGGAGAACCGCACCGCGACGGGCGCGCCGCCACCGGGACCAAAGGCCAGCCGCTCGGTGCGGAACTCGCCCCCGGACAGGGTTTCGCGCCCGAACGTCTCCAGCGCGTCCCTCAACGGCGGTATCTCTTCGAGCGTGGCGGTCCGGATGATCAGGTGGCCATAGGTCGGCAACTGCTCTTCCGGCGCATAGGTCAGCATGAAGCGCGAGGCACCGCCGCCCACGAATGTCGAGACCGAGACGACTTCGTCGCGTTGCAACAGCCAATCCTCGACCAACGCCATGTCGCGCGACGTGGCGGAGATGTCGGTGCCCTGCGGCAACTTGTAGTGCACGTAGAACAGCGGCGTGTTGCTGTCGGGGAAGAACTGCTGCTTGACCTGTCCGAACCCCCAGTAGCAGCCGGCCGTCAGAACCAGCAATGTAACCACCACCAGCCAGCGCGCCCGGATCGCGCCGCGCAAGACGGCAGCATATGCCCGAAAGACCGGGCCGTCGTAGGCGCCTCCCCCTTCGCCATCGCCGCGCTTGAAGATGTAGTGCGCCAGAAGAGGCGTCGCCGTGATCGCGAGCACCCAGGACAGCAGAAGCGAAATGCCGATCACCGCGAAGAGCGAGAACAGGAATTCGCCGGTCGCATCGGGGCTGAGCCCGATTCCGGCAAAGGCCATGATGCCGATCACGGTCGCCCCAAGAAGCGGGATCTGCGTCTTCGATGCGACGTCCTCAGCCGCATCGCGCGAGCTTTTCCCTTGCTGCATGTCGCCCTGCATCCCCTCGGCGACGACGATGGCGTTGTCGACCAGCATCCCCATGGCGATGATGAGCGCCCCGAGCGAGATCCGCTCCATCTCGATCCCGAAGACCGCCATGAAGAAGATCGTGCCCACCACCGTCAGCAGAAGCGTCGCCCCGACCACCAGCGCCGCGCGCCAGCCCATGGCGAGGGCCAGAACGATCACAACGATCGCGACCGACATGGCGAGGTTCAGAAGGAAGGCGTTCGATGCCTCGTCGACGACGTCGTGCTGCTTGTAGATCGGGTTGAGTTCGACCCCCAGCGGGATGTCCGCGCGCAGCTCATCCAGCCGCGCATCGACCCGCGCGCCCACGTCGACGATGTTCAGCCCCTCCTTGCCCGCGATACCGATGGTAAAGGCTTCCTGTCCGTTGTGCCGGATGATCATCGACGGATCGTCGACCCGCTCCCGGCTGACGATGGCGAAGTCGGTCAGGTCGACGATCTCGCCGTTGACGCCAATGGTGAGGTTCTGGATCGCCTCGACGCTGTCCGACCCTTCCGGCGTCTCGATCCGAAGGGACAGGTCGCCGCTTTCGACGCTGCCGGCGGGCGTGACGGTCTGGGCGTTGGCGATGGCCTGCGCGATGGCGGCGGGCGCGATGCCGAGGTTGGTGACGATGGCGGGCTGCACCTCGACGAACACCGCCTCCTCCGGCAGGCCGGAAAGGGTGACGTCGGCGACACCCTCGACCGCCAGCAGTTCACGCCGCAGGAAATCTGCAATGTCGTGCACTTCCTTGTCGGTGAAACTGGGTGCCGTGACGGCGTAGAAGATCCCGAAGACATCACCGAAGCCGTCGTTGACAAAGGGTTCGCGCGCGCCCTCGGGCAGGGAGCCGCGGGCGCTGGCCACCTTGGCGCGCAGCTTGTCCCAGATCTGCGGCAGCTCCTCACCGGAGTAGGTCGACTCGATCTCGACGTTGATCCGGCTGAGCCCCGGCTTGTTCGACGAGGTGATCGTCTTGACCTCGCCCATCTGCTGGATCGCGCTCTCGATCTGTTCAGAGACCTCGCGGGCGACCTCCGCTGCCGAGGCGCCGGGATACTCGGTCAGCACCACGGCGTTCTTGATGGTGAAGGCCGGGTCTTCCAGCCGGCCGATGGTGGCAAAGCCCCAGATCCCCCCGAGGAGACAGCCCAGCATCAGGAGCCATGTCAGGAGCGAACGGTCGATTGCGGAACGCGCGATAGCCACGGGCTCAGTTCCCCAAGCCGGTGTAGCGGCGCACCGCCTGCCCATCGACAAGCTGCGAGGCACCCGTCGCCACGATTTCCGTGCCCGTGTCGGGCCCCTCGATCAGCGCCACGCGCGCATCCTCGCGCATCTCGATCTCGACCGGCACCTGCCGGACGGTGCCCCTGCCCTCCTGCTCGCCCGGTTCGAACACCATGACTGCGACCGAGCGGTCGGGCGTGAACACAAGCGCGGTTTCCGGAAGCAGGATGGCCATGCCTTCGTCCTCAAGGTCGGCCCGCGACTTGACGGTGACGGAAGCGCCGGGCAGCACCCAGCCCGGCACCTCTTCGACAAAGGCCAGCGTCAGGGTGAAGGTCTGCGCCACCTGGGCGGTCTCTGCCTCGAATTCCCGCAGGGCCAGCGCGTATTCGCGGTCTTGTCCCGGAAAGCTGGCGGTGAAGGTCACGCTGCTGGCCGCGTAATCGGCGGAGCGGCGGAACAGAACCTCGGGCACCTCGATCTCGACGCGCAGCTCGGACATGTCGTGCAGCCGGACGACCGGCTGGCCGGCACTCACCGTGGTGTAGACCGGCACTTCGCGGCGCGCCACAAGCGCGTCGAACTTGGCGTGGAGGCTCGCATCTTCCAGCCGGCTCTCGGCCTCCTGCGCGGCGATCCGCGCCAGGTCGAGCTGTGTCCGGGCATCGCGCACCTGCACCTCGGCGACGGCATTGCCCTGCAGGCTGCTGAGCCGCTCGGCGTCTCGTTCGGCCTTGGCGAGATTGACCCTAGCGCGCTCCAGTTCACGCTCGAAGGGCTCAAGGTCGAGCTGCGCGACCAGCGCGCCCTCCTTGACGGGCGTCCCCTCCGTCACCGGGAACGAGACGATCTGGCCGGGCACCTGAAACGCGAGGTCGACCGTCGACCGGGCACGCACCCGTCCGAAGAATTGCCGTGCGATGGGCGCGGCGCCTGCCTCGATCGTCATCAGCTTGACGGGACGCGGCGCACCCTGCCGGGCCGTCCCTTCATCCTCTTGGGCCAAGACGGCGGAGGGTATGGCCAGGAGGCACACCAGCAAGAGACGGATGGCGAGGGTGCATCGATGTGACATGCTAACTCTTTCGCGGTTCGAATGTGCGTCGCAAGTAAACTGATCGGTTCACCACGACAAGTGCGCTGTCGCACAGAGCCTACGCTGACATAGAAGTGTTGCAGGCGACGTTCAGGATTTGGACGCAACGGCCTGGGACGCATGGGACCAGTGCCGGGACGGCGACACGGATCGCTTTCCTCGGCCCATCCGGAACTGCGATGCCAGTCTCGGAAACGCGCGCAACCCAACCCTCGACGATCTTGGATTTTGCTGCGGTCGTCGCTGTCCGCCAGCGGGCACACGCACCCCTCCATCCCTCGATTCCGCGCCTTTTGGCTCGCGGTCCACAATTGGAAAGCCCGCCCGACACGCACGTATTTACATCTTGGCGTCAGACGGGATTGTGACGGCAAGCGCCATAGGCTGGTCCGGCGAACCGAGATGCATGATTGTCATTTGTCATATGTTTCAGCAACTTGAAGCGGCGATGAGATGCCCGCCCGCATCGGCCGATAGAAAAATTCTTGGCTGTCAAAAAAGTTTTGGATTGGACGTGACCCGGAACCTGCGTGTCCGATGACCGAAAGCGCGGTCACGTCCCAAGGGACCGCCGCCGCACGGGAACAACAGGAAAAGCCGAGCGATGAAGGACCTCACGAACACAGAACCCGGACAGGCCCGCTGGCGCGTCGGGGTCGACTCCGGCGGGACCTTCACCGATGTCTGCCTCTTCGACGAGACCTCGGGACGGATGGAAGTCTGGAAGGTCTCGTCCACGCCGGACGATCCCTCGCGCGGCATTGCACAGGGCGTCGAGGAAGGCATGCGCGAATGCGCCGGGGCCACCGATGATCCTGCCGCGGCCGTCGCCTACCTGGGTCACGGCACCACCGTTGCCACCAACGCGCTGATCACCCATCGCGGCGCGCGCGTCGGACTGCTGACCACCGCAGGCTTCCGCGACCTACTGGAAATCGGACGCCAGAAGCGCCCCGACCTCTATGACATCTTCGCGGAAAAGCCGCAGACCCTGGTGCCCCGCGCGCTGCGCTTCGAGGTCCCGGAACGGCTGTTGCACGACGGTACGGTCGACATGGCGCTGGACGAAGACGCAGTACGCACCGCCGCCCAAGGTCTGCGCGCGGCCGGGGTGGAGGCAGTGGCCATCTGTTTCCTCTACGCCTTCGTGAACCCCGCGCATGAAAAGCGCGCCCGTGAGATCCTCGAAAAGGAGCTGCCGGACGTCTTTCTGTGTGCCAGCCACGAGATCGCCCCGGAATTCCGCGAGTTCGAGCGGCTGTCCACCGCCACGGTCAACGCCTATCTCGGCCCGATCATGCAGCGCTACATCCACCGCCTGACCCCGCGGCTGGAGAACCTCGGCCTGCCGGTCCCGCCACATCTGACGCAGTCGAACGGCGGGGTGGTTCGCTTCGAGGTCGCGGCCGAGACACCGGTGCGCGCGGTCCTCTCCGGCCCCTCCACCGGCGTGGTGGCGGCACAGGTGATCGGCCAGGCTGCGGGCGAGGCCGACATCATCACCTTCGACATGGGCGGGACGTCCTCTGACGTGGCGCTGATGGCAGGCGGACAATGCGCGCGCACCAACGAGGCGCAGGTGCACGGCTACCCGATCAAGGCGCCGATGCTGGACATCCACACCGTCGGCGCCGGCGGCGGTTCCATCGCACGGATCGACTCCGGCGGGCTCCTGAAGGTCGGCCCGGAAAGCGCGGGCGCCGATCCCGGGCCGGTCTGCTACGGGCGCGGCGGCGAGGATCCCACCGTCACCGATGCCAACATCGTGCTGCAGGTGCTGAACCCGACGCATCTGCTGGGCGGCCGGATGGAGGTGCGACGCGACCTCGCCCTGGCCGCCATCGACCGCATGGCCGAACGGCTGGGCATGGACACCATGGCAACGGCGCAGGGCATCATCTCGGTCGTGACGGCGAACATGGCCAAGGCGATCCGGGTAATTTCCGTGCAGCGCGGGCACGACCCCCGCGCCTATGCGCTGATGGCTTTCGGCGGCGCGGGGCCGCTGCACGCGGTGCGACTGGCGCAGGAGCTGGGGATGCCGCGAGTCATCATCCCCCGTACGCCCGGCACCCTCTGCGCCATGGGGCTGCTTCTGACCGATCTGCGCGCCGAATTCCCGCTGACCCGGCTGATGCCGCTCGACTCGGCGATGCTGGTAGAGATCGGCGATGCGGTCGCGCAGGTCACCGCCGAGGCGGAAGACTGGTTCCGATCAGAAGAGATCGAAGCCGACAAGCGCGGCCTCACACGCCGTGTCGACATGCGCTACGAAGGCCAGAACTACGAACTGTCCGTCGAACTGCCCGAAGGGCCGGTCACCGAAGAAACGCTGAAGGCTCTTCGCGCGGGCTTCACCGAGGCGCACAAGCGGCTTTACGGCTTCGCGGTCGAGGATGAACGCATCTTCTGCGTCACCTTCCGCGCCGAGGCCGTGGGACAGGTGGAAAAGGCCACGCTGGCCAGCAGCACCCCCGGACCGGAAGATGCCCGGCACGCGATCATCGGTGCGCGCCAGACATGGTATCCCGAGACCGGCTGCTTTACCGAAACGACGCTATACGCCCGCGAACGGTTGCGTCCGGGGATGCGCTTCGACGGTCCCGCCATTGTCGAGCAGATGGACACCACGACGCTGATCCCCCCCGGCGTTTCGGCCCATGTCGATGCAACCGAAAACCTGATCCTGGAGCTTGGCCAATGACACAGACCCCGGCTCTCGACCCGATCACCGTCGAGGTCATCGGCGCCGCCCTCTCCTCCATCGTGGAGGAAACCGGCGAGGCGCTGGTCCGCGCCTCCTATTCGACCAACATCAAGGAGCGGCGGGACTGCTCCACCGCGCTTTTCGATGTCGAGGGCCGAACGCTCTGCCAGGCCGAACATATCCCGGTGCATCTGGGCAGTTTCCTGGACTTCATCCCGATGGTGCTGAAGCTGCACGATGCGAAGGACATCCGCCCCGGAGACGTGTTCGTCGGCAACGACGCCTATCAGGGCGGCGGCACGCACCTGCCCGACATCGTGCTGGCGGAGCCGATCTTCCACGGCGGGACGCTGGTGGCCTGGACCGTCAACCTCGCGCATCATTCTGATTTCGTCGATCGCGCGCACGCCCACATCTATCAGGAAGGGCTGCGGATTCCGCCGATCCGGCTCTACCGCGAGGGCGTGCTGCAGGAAGACGTGCAGAACCTGATCCTTCTGAACTGCCAGGTGCCGCGGGAACGCCTGTCGGACCTGCGCGCCCAGATGGCCGCGAACCGGGTCGGCGTGCAGCGGTTTCAGGAACTTTGCGACCGGTACGGTGCCGACACGGTGCTGGGCTCGGGTCAGGCGCTGCTGGACTACGCGGAGCGCAAGATGCGCGCGGGCATCGCCGCGCTGCCGGACGGAAGCTGGCGGTTCGAGGACGTTTTCGACAACCTAGATTTCGACGACCCGATCCCGCTGGCGGTGACGGTGACGATAGCGGGCGAGGACATCAGCCTTTCCTTCGAGGCGCCGCCGCAGGTGCGCGCGGGCATCAACATGACCCGCACCGCGCTTCTGGCCACGGTCTATTACATCGTCAAATCGGTGGTCGACCCCTCGGTCCTGCCCAACGCCGGGCTGGCGCGACCGATATCGGTGACGGCGCCGGAGGGCTCGATCCTCAACTGCGCGCATCCCGCGGCGGTCAACGGGCGGGTGCAGACCTGCCAGCGCGTCGCCGACCTGATCCTCGGCGCACTGGCGCAGGCGGCCCCGGCGCGAGTGTCGGCCTGCACCAACTCGACCTGCACAGTGGCGCTGTTCTCCGGAACGCGCCAGAGCGGGCCGGAACAAGGCACCTACTGGGTTTACCTCGAAACCATCGGCGGCGGCGGCGGCGCACGCCCGGATGCCGACGGGCTGGACGGCATTCACGTACACGCCACCAACACGTCGAACCTGCCGGTCGAGGCGCTGGAAGTGGAATACCCGCTGATCCTGGAACGCTACGAACTGGTCGACGGCTCCGAAGGCGCCGGGCGGCAGCGCGGCGGCATGGGGCTGCGGCGGGTCTACCGCGCCACCGAGGACTGCCTCGTCCGGGTCGACATCTCGCGCAACCTCTCACGCTCGTGGGGGCTGGACGGCGGCGGCGAAGGCGGCCACGGCAGCTATGCCACCGGCCCGGGCACCGCGCCCTTCGACCGTGGCCAGGGCACCCTGCGCAAGGGCGAATGGCTGGAGGTCGTCACCCCCGGGGGCGGCGGTTACGGCCGCCCGGAGGAACGCCGCGTCGCGGCCGAGTGAACCCATCTTTCCGAAGACAAAACCGAAAGGCCGTCAAGAGCCTGCCTCAACCGACAAGGAGACTTAGATGACCAACGATCTGAACCGCCGCGGCTTTCTCGCCACGACCCTCGCTGGTGCCGGTGCACTCGGCTTTCTCGGCCCCCGGGCTCTGATGGCGCAGGAGGGCGGCACGCTGCGCTTTGCCCTGTCGACCTTCCCGCCCAGCCTTGCGGCCTGGACGTCCGCCGGAACGGCAGCGGGCACCATCAAGCTGATGATGCACCGCGGGCTGCTCAGCTACGGCCCCGACGGGATGCTGCGCGGCGAGTTGGCAGAAGACTGGTCAGTGGACGACGCCGGTGTCTGGACCTTCACCCTGCGCGAGGCGCAGTGGCATGACGGCTCTCCGGTGACCTCCGAGGACGTCGCCTACACAGTCGCCGAGGTGGCAAAGCCCGACAGCGCTGCCTTCCGTCAGGGCCAGATGGCGCTCATCACCAAGGTCGAGACGCCCGATGCGCGCACGGTGAAGATGCACACCTCCGAACCGCTGGCAGTCCTGCCCGGCTGGTTCGCGCATTACCACATGCCGATCATAAAGGCAGGCGAAAGCCCGGAGACCGAGATCGGCGCCGGCCCCTTCACGCTCGACAGCGTCGAACGTGGCGTGTCGCTGAGCCTCAAGGCCTTCGACGGCTACTACAAGGAAGGTCTGCCCAAGCTCGCCGGGGTAGAGGCCATCGTCTACGCCGACGAGAACCTGCGCGTCGCAGCGCTCGAGGCGGGCGATGTCGATCTAGCCGAATATGTCCCCTGGCAGGCCATGGCGCAGGTCGAGGAGAACGAGGCGCTGAAGCTCGACGTGACCGACGGCCCCTTCATGTACCTGACCTTCAACGGCGGCAAGGCGCCCTTCGACAATCCCAAGGTCCGGCAGGCCGTGGCCCATGCCATCAAGCGCGAAGACATCGTGGCGGCGGCCTTCTACAACCGCGGCGGCGCGCTGAACCACTTGCCGATCGCCGAAGGATCGGAGTTTTTCAACCCAGACCTGGCCGACGCCTGGTCCTATGACCCGGAAAAGGCGAAGGCTCTGCTCGCCGAGGCGGGCTACCCGGACGGCTTCACCTGCACCATGCTCTCGACAGCGCAATACGGCATGCACCAGTCGACCGCCGAGGTCTGCCAGGCCTACCTGTCGATGGTGGGCATCAACGTACAGCTCGACCTGCCGGAATGGACCAGCCGGGTGAAGAAGGGCAACGAGGGTCAGTATGACCTCGCCGTCATGGGCACCACCGCCGACAACAACGATCCCGACGGTCTGGTCAACGTGCTCGACGGCTCCCTGCCCCCGTCCTTCGTGCGCAGCTACGACATGCCGACGCCCGAGATCACCGATCTGTTCGCCAAGGGCCGCGCGACCTTCGACACCGACGAGCGCAAGGCGATCTACCGCGAGCTGGAGCAGGTGGCCATCGACACGGTTCCACTGGTGGGTCTCGCATGGCGCGCGCAGGGCTACGGCATGAAGGAAAACGTCACCGGCTTCTCCAACCTGCCGGGACAGCTGACCTTCTATTCCGGCATCACGCTGGAAGAAACGATGCTGGGCTGAACGTACCCCAATGGTCCGATACATCGCATACCGCAGCCTTGTCGCCATCTTCCTCGTCTGGGTGGTGGTGACGCTGGTCTTCCTCTTGCTGCACCTGATCCCCGGCGATCCGGCGGAATTGCTTCTGAGCCAGGGCAGCATGGCCGCCGACCCACAGGCGGTGGCCGCCCTGCGCGAGAAGATGGGGCTGAACGCCCCGCTGTGGCAGCAGTATCTGGACCATCTCGGGGGCGTCCTGTCCGGCGATCTCGGCGCGTCGTTCCGCGACGGCGCGCCGGTGATGGAGCAGATCGCCACCCGCCTGCCCCGCACGCTGGAGGTGATCGCGACGGCAGCCCTTCTGGCCAGTCTTGCCGGGGTGCCGCTTGGCACCTGGGCGGCGATCCGGTCCGGCGGCAAGGTGGACGGGTTCGTCTCTCTCCTGTCTTCGGCGGCGCTGTCGACGCCGGTTTTCGTCGTCGGTTCGGTCGTCATCCTGATCTTCGCGCAGGAACTGAAATGGCTGCCGGCGGGCGGCTTCGTGCCCTTCTCGGAAGATCCCGTGCAGCACCTCAAGCTGTTGATCCTCCCCGCCGGCACCGTGGCGCTGAGCCTCTGGGCCGTGATCACCCGCATGACTCGCGCCTCGGTGATTGAGGTGCTGGAACGCGACCACGTCCGCACCGCCCGCGCCAAGGGGCTGGCCCGCAACACGATCCTGCGCCGCCATGTGGTGCGCAACGCGCTGATCCCGGTGCTCACGGTCCTGGGGCTGGAGATGGGCACGCTGATCGGCGGCACAGTCCTTGTGGAATTCGTGTTCAACTGGCCCGGGCTGTCGGGCTACCTCGTCGCCGCGGTAGACGCGCGCGACTACCCGGAGGTTGTGGGCATCGTCATGACCATCTCGGTGCTCTTCGTCTTTCTCAATCTCGTGGTGGACGTGGTGAACGCCATGCTCGACCCGCGCATCTCGCTGGTGACGTCATGAACCGCGCAACCCGCAAGCTGCTGCTGCCGGGCGGCATCATCGCCGTACTGGTGGCCGTGCTGCTGCTGGCGCCGGTCCTGCCGTTACAGGACGTGCGCGCCATGGACATCCCCAACCGCTTTGCCGGTCCTTCCGCCGCGCACTGGCTGGGACAGGACGACTTCGGTCGAGACGTGCTGGCGCGGCTGATCTGGGGCGGGCGCGCCTCGCTCTTCATTGCCGTGGGTTCTGCGCTGGCAGCGGCGATCATCGGCACGGTGCTGGGCCTGCTCGGCGGCTACTTCCGCGGTTTCGTCGAAGTGCTGACCGTCCGCGCCGCAGAGATCCTGCTGTGCCTGCCGCCGCTCCTGCTCGCGCTGCTGGTCGTCACCATTCTCGGCGCCGGGACATGGCCGCTGATCCTTGCCCTGACGCTGCTCTATACACCGAACTATGCCCGCGTCGTCTATGCCGCCACGCTGCAGGTGCGCGGGCTGGATTACGTCACCGCGCAACGGTCGATGGGGGCCTATCCGCTGACCATCCTCGGCCGGACCATCCTGCCAAACGTCATGCCGCCGCTCCTTGTGCAGATGTCGCTGGTGGTGGCCTCGGCCATGGTGATCGAAAGCGGGCTCAGTTTCCTCGGCCTCGGCGTCGTGCCGCCGACGCCGTCCTGGGGTCTGATGATCCGCTCCGCGCGCGGCGCGATGGAACAGGCCCCGATGCTGCTGGTCTGGCCGTCGCTTGCATTGGCGGGCACGATCCTGACCTTCAACCTGCTCTGCGACCGCCTGCAGGAGGCGCTGGACCCGCGCGAGGTCACCCGTGGTGGAGCGCTGTGGATGCGCGCCAGGGCACGGCGACGCGCTGTTAAACCCGTGGCGCAGGCCGAGAGCGGCCCGCTGGTCGAGATCCGCGATCTGGCGATTTCGGTTGGCCACAATCCGAAGGTCGACCTCGTGCGCCGCGCAGGCCTGACCGTGATGCCGGGCGAGACGGTGGCACTGGTCGGCGAAAGCGGCTCTGGCAAGACGCTTACCAGTCTGGCGCTGCTGGGTTTGCTGCCCGACCAGCTGCGCGTGACGGCGGGCGAGATGCTCTACCGGACCCGCGATGGAGAGGTGGTGAACCTCGCAGACCTCGACGAAGAAGGCTTCCGCAACCTGCGCGGCCCCGAGGTGTCGATGGTCTTCCAGGATGCCTCTGCCGCGCTGAACCCGGTGCACCGGGTCGGCGACCAACTGGCGGAGGCGCTGCGCGCCGGGGGCATCACGGACGAAGCCAAGGTTCAGACCCGCGTGGTCGAGCTGTTGCGCCATGTCGGCATTCCCGATCCCGAACGCCGCCGCCGCGCCTATCCGCACGAACTGTCCGGCGGCCAGCGGCAGCGCGCCATGATCGCACTGGCCGTGGCGAACACCCCGCGCCTTCTGGTGGCGGACGAACCGACAACCGCGCTCGACCCTACGATCCAGGCGCAGATCCTCGACCTGTTCCGCACGCTCAAGGCCGATACGCCGGAGATGGGCCTGATCTTCGTGACCCACGACCTTGCCGTGGTCTCGGAACTGGCCGACCGGGTGGTCGTGATGTACGCGGGCGAAGTGGTCGAAACCGGCCCGGTGGCCGAAGTCTTCGCCGATCCCAAGCACCCCTACACCGCCGCGCTGATCGCCTCTGTCCCCGAGGGCGGGGCGGAGCGGCTGCGCGCCATTCCCGGCAGCGTCCCGCCGCCCTTCGCCATGCCGGAAGGCTGCCGCTTTGCACCGCGCTGCGACCATGCCGCCCCGCAGTGCAAGGGCCGCGCGCCGGAGGCCAGCCGCATCGACGACGGTCGCATCACGCGCTGCATCCGCTGGAAGGAGGTCTGCTGATGTTCGACACGGCAGCCAAACCCGCCCCTCTGGTAGAGGCAAATGGGCTCTCCCGGAACTTCCCCAGCCGGCAGGGTATCCTCGGCCGGAGCCGCGATGTCTGGGCGGTGCGTGACGTGTCATTGACACTGGCGCCCGGCGAAACGGTGGGCGTTGTGGGCGAAAGCGGCTGCGGCAAGTCCACGCTGGGCCGCATGATGATGGGACTGGATCGCCCGACGGAGGGCAGCGTCTCCTTCGACGGGCGCGACCTGTCCGGCCTCTCGGCAGCAGAGAAGAGGCGGCTCTCGCGGCGCATGCAGATGGTGTTCCAGGACCCCTTCGGTTCGCTTGATCCGCGCCGCACCATCGGCGCACAGATCACCGACGGGCTGCGCATCCACCGCCTCGTACCCTCGGGCGAGGTCGAGGCGGAATTGCACCGGCTGCTCGATCTCGTCGGTCTCCCGCAGGAGGCCGCCGCCCGCCGCCCGCATGCCTTTTCCGGCGGCCAGCGCCAGCGGATTGCCGTGGCGCGTGCGCTGTCGACCCGGCCGGATTTCATCGTCGCGGATGAACCCGTCTCCGCCCTCGACGTGTCGATCCAGGCGCAGGTGGTCAACCTGCTGATGGACCTGCGTGACGAACTGGACCTGGCGATGCTGTTCATCAGCCATGACCTGCACGTGGTGCGCCATCTCTGCACGCGGATCGTGGTCATGTACCTTGGCCGCATCGTCGAGGAAGGCCCCGCCGATCAGGTGTTTGCCAGCCCGGCACATCCGTACACCCGCGCGCTGCTGACCGCGACGCCCAGCATGAAACCCCGCACGCAGGGCGGCGCGCCCCGTATCCTGCCGGGGGAACTGCCAAGCCCCGCCAACCCGCCGTCGGGCTGCCCCTTCCGCACCCGATGCCCACTGGCCGAAGACGCCTGTGCCGAAGCGGTACCCGCCGCGCGCGCCATGGGACCGGGCTGGACGGCGTCCTGCATCAAGGCCGCGCCCGAGGTCCTTTCATGAGCGCGCCGGTTGCGATGATCTCCGGCGGCAATCGCGGGATCGGCGCGGCGATTGCGCAGGCGCTGCACGCGCATGGCTACCGGGTGGCGCTGGGGCTGCGCCGTCCGGACAGCCTGCCGCCGGAGCTTGCCGCGCTCGACCCGCTGGTGGTGCCCTACGATGCGGCGGACACAGGGGCCGCGCGCGCCTTCGTGACCGCCGTCGAGGACCGCTTTGGCCGCATCGACGCGCTGATCAACAACGCGGGCACCGGCGGACCGCTGGAACTGATGCCCGAGACGCCGCATCCCGACGACGAGATGGAAGAGGTGCTCGACCATCTGCTGAACATCAACGTCAAGGCGCCCTTCCGGCTTACCCGCGCCGCCCTGCCCGCGCTCTGCAGGTCCGGACGGGGCCGGGTGATCGTGCTCGCCTCGCTGTCCGGCAAACGTGTGCTGGGCCTGAATGCCGGCTACCAGATGACCAAGCACGCCGCCGTCGCGCTGTCCCATGCAGCCCGCCGCGCCGGATGGGACAAGGGCGTGCGTGCCTGCGCCATCTGCCCCGGTTTCACCGCCACGGACATGACGCTGCGCCACGACCTGCCGCGCGAAGAGATCACCCAGCCCGAAGACCTCGGGCGCCTGGTGGCCGAGATCGTCACCCTGCCCAACAGCGCCAGCGTCTCCGAACTGGCGGTGAACTGGCGCTACGAGCCGGGACTGTAATGCGCCCGGTCGTGACCGAAGTGCGGGGCGACTCCCGCCTGCCCAACGCGGTCGACCTCGTGGTGATCGGCGGTGGCATCATCGGCTGCTCTGCCGCGTTCTGGGCCGCCGAGCAGGGGCTGCGCGTGGCGCTTGTCGAAAAGGGCCGCATCGCCGGAGAGCAGTCGGGCCGCAACTGGGGCTGGGTCCGGCGCATGGGCCGTGCCGCTGCCGAATACCCTCTGGGCATCGAAAGCCTGAAGCTCTGGCAGGGGCTTAATGAACGAACGGCGCGCGACACCGGCTTTCGCCGCGGGGGCATCGTCTACGCCGCCCGGACGGATCGCGAACGCGCATGGCTGGCCGGTGTCGAGGCAGAGGCCGCGCGCTTCGGCCTTGCGGTCGCGAGGATGGACAAGGCCGCGCTGGCGGCAACCTTCCCCGGGGCGCGGCTGTCCGATACCGAAGGTCTGATGACCGCCGACGACGGTCGTGCCGAACCGGCGCTGGCGGCCCCTGCGCTCGCGGAGGGTGCCCGCGACAAGGGCGCGGTGCTGCTGACCGGGTGCGCCGTACGGACGCTGGAAACGGAGGCCGGACAGGTCTCTGCCGTGGTGACGGAGCGCGGCGTGATCCGGTGCCGGGCCGTGATCCTGGCCGCCGGGGCGTGGTCGCGGCTGTTCTGCGGCAACCTCGGGATCGACCTGCCGCAGGTGCGTATCAGAAGTTCGGTCCTACGGACTGCGCCAGTGAAGGGCGGGCCGGAACTGGCGCTCGGAAACGGGCGCTTCGGCATCCGTCCGCGTCTGGACGGCGGCTATACCGTGGCACGCCGCGGGCGCACGCCCGTGCAGTTGACGCCGGACGTGCTGCGTCAGGCGCCGCGATTTGCCCGCGGGCTGCTGAAGAACCGGCGCGAGATTGCCCTGACGCTGGACGGCAGCCTGATCGAGGACCTGCGCACCCCGCGCACATGGCAGGGCGACGCAATCACGCCGTTCGAAGCATGCCGCGTCCTCGACCCGGAACCGCAGGGCGCCATTCTGGCGAGGGCCCTGCGCGACGTCGCGCAAGCCTTTCCGGCGCTGGACGGGGTGCAGGTACTGGAGCGCTGGGGCGGCATCATCGACGTCACGCCAGACGGTGTACCGGTGATCGACCACGCGCCCGGCCTGCCCGGACTGGTGATCGCCACCGGTTTTTCCGGACATGGATTCGGCCTTGGTCCGGGCGCCGGTCAGCTTGCGGGGGAACTGGCCACCGGACGCACGACGCTGGTCGATCCCGCGCCCTTCCGGCTGGATCGTTTCGGCGGCGGACGGACGGCAACGGCGCGGCAGGGTGCCATCGCACAGCCGCCAACTCCCTGACGCCAAGACGAAAATTTTCTTTATCGCCGGACAATCCCTTTGAATTGGACGGCAGACCGTCACCCGGCTTCACTGAAGCCAAAGAGCGATACGAAAAACGCAGGAGCGCATTCATGATCGAAAAGATCCGCATGGCCGAACTGACCTCGGAAGAGGCGCGTCAGCACCTGACCGCCGAGGCTGTCGTCCTGCTTCCGATGGGGTCTCTCGAGGATCAGGGCATCCATGCGCCGATGGGCGACTACCTCGCCGCCGACCTCATGGCGGTCGAGATTGCCAAGGCCGCCCGCGCCGATGGTGTCGCGACCTTCGTCGCCCCGGTCATACCTTTCGGCGGGCGCGACTATTTCGACAGCAGCCATGGCGGCATCTCGATCAGCCACGCCACGCTGTGCGGCATCCTCGACGACATGTTCGCCTGCCTGAACCGCCACGGCATCCGCAAGGTGATGATCGTCAACGGGCACGGCGGCAACGTGCCCGCGATCACCGAGGTCACGCTGCGCTGGCGCCAGAAGGCCGGGATGTTCGTTCCGTCGATGTACCTCTGGCAGGTGGCCTACGGCGAGCTGCCGGGTCTGATCGGCAAGGAGCAGGCGGCGAAATCCTCCGGCCACGGCGGCGATCCGCTGACCTCGGTCGGCCTGCACTTCTACCCCGACATCCTGCGCGCGGACCTGATCCGCAAGGCGCCCGAAGGCGCCACGATCAAGGGCATGGCGATTTCCGGTTTCAACAGCGTGTCGATCGACGGCGCAAAGATCCAGGTGCCGATCGAGGCGCTCGAAGCGACGGAAACCGGGGCCTTCGGCTGCGATCCGACCCTGTGCTCGGCCGAGACCGGCGAAAAGCTGGTGGCCCGGCTTGCCGCCATCGGCGCGACGCTTGTGCGCGATCACGTAGCCCCGGGCCTGCACGACTGAGTTTCACCCGCGGACCGGTCGACACCGTAACCGCACCCCCAAAGGGCTGACGTCATCCACGGACCATCACGAACCGGGCAAACCGGTCGGTCAGCCCCCCAACATGGAGAGACGAAGATGACCAAAACACTGCGACTGACCCTGACGACAGCTATGGCGCTCGCGCTTGCCGGCCCCGCACTGGCCGAAACGACCTGGCGCATGGCGACCAAGATGCCGGTGGACAGCCCCGAGGGGCAGGTCTTTGCCAAGTTCGCAGAACTGACCGAGGAATACACCGGCGGCGAGCTGAAGATCGACGTTTTCCCGAACGAGCAGCTCGGCAAGGAAGACGCCGTTCTTGAGCAGCTTCAGGCCAACATCGTCCAGATCTACGCCGAAGGCTTCGGCTACCTGAAGAAGTGGGAGCCGGCGCTGGCCTGGGTCGCCGCCGCATTCGCCTTCGACGATTTCGACCACTGGCAGCGCTTCATGACGTCGGACACCGTGACGGCCTGGTTCGACAATGCCGCCGAGCAATCCGGCGTGCGGCCTCTGGGCGACCCGACGCGCGTGCTGCGCGGACCCTACCGCGTGATGGTCTCGAACGTGCCCATCGAAAGCGCCGCCGACATCGAAGGCATCAAGCTCCGGATGCACGAGAACAAGGTCGCCATCGAGACATGGGACCACCTTGGCGCCGAGGTCATCACCCTGCCCTGGACCGAGGTTTACCAGGGGATCTCCAAGAGCATCGTGGAGGCGGTGAACTCCCCCATCGCGCTGGTGGAATCCATGCGCTTCAACGAGGTCGCCCCCTACATCACCCGTCACGACGAATACTGGCAGTCGATCGGCTTCATGGTGAACGAGGACGCGCTTGCGGCGCTGGACGAGGAAACCCGCGCAGGTCTGATGAAGGCCTACGAGGAAACCGGCGACTACTCGCAGGAAGTGATGTTCGGCGTCGCCGATGAAAGCATCAAGCGCATGGAAGAGGCCGGGGCCACCTTCACCGTGCTCGACACCGCACCTCTGGTCGAGAAGATGCAGAGCTTCTACGCCGCCATGGCCGAAAGCGGCGAACTGCCCGAGGGCTTCATGGACGCGGTCGAGGCCAGCCGGACACCCAGCCAGTGACCCCCTACGACTACATGCCGGAGGGCCCGCTGCAGCGGGCCCTCAACCGGATCGACCGGCTGAACTGGGATCTGGGCGGCATCTTCCTGTGGCTGTCCAACGCTTGCCTGCTGGTCATGCTGGGGCTGACCGTGGCGACCATCATCCTGCGGCCGCTCAGCCTCGCGGCCTACTGGATGTGGCCGTGGACGATGGTTTTCTTCATCTGGCTCAGCTTCTTCGGTTTCTTTGCCATGTACGCCCGGCTGAAGGACGTGCGCGTCGACTTCATCGCCGGACTGTTCGGCCCCATCGGCATGGCGGTCACACGGGTGTTGTCGGACGCCGCCACCCTGACGGTCACGGGCGTGTTGCTCTGGCAATTGCCGCAGGTCATCGCCACTTCGCGCGGGGTTTATGACGGCGCGATCCTGCCCGCCGGTTTCGAGCTGCCGCGGCTGGCCCTGTCGATCCCGCTCTTCATCTCGGCGGCGCTGGTGGCGATCACCGCGCTGATCGACCTCGCCAAGATGGCCTCGGGGATGCCCGAGAACGTCGCCGACCACCACCCGGAGAGCTGACACATGGCCTGGATCCTGATCGGAACCTTCATTGCGCTGATCCTCGTGCGGGTGCCCGTGTCGATCGCCATCGGCGCGGCGACGGTGCTGACCTTCGCGACATCCGACTTCTCCTCGGCCATGCAGATCATCCCGCAGCAGATGCTGGAGGGGGTGAACAAGGCCTCGCTGACCGCCGTGCCCTTCTTCATCATGGCCGGGAACCTGATGAATGCGACCGGCGTGACCGAACGCATCTTTGCCTTTGCCAACGCACTGGTCGGCCACCTCAAGGCCGGGCTGGCGCAGGTCAACATCCTGTCGTCTATGATCTTCGCCGGTATCTCGGGCGCCGCCGTCGCCGATTGCGCGGGCCTTGGCGCCATCGAGATCAAGGCGATGCGCGAACGTGGCTACAAGTCCGATTTCGCCGCCGCGATCACCGTGGCCTCTTCGGTCATCGGACCGCTCATCCCGCCGTCCATCGGGCTGGTGATCTATGCCTTCCTCGCCCAGCAGAGCATCGAACGGATGTTCTTGGCCGGCCTTGTGCCGGGCATCACCGTCGGACTGGCGCTAATGCTTTATGTCCGGCTGCGCGCCGGTTTCGAGGAATTCCCGACCCAGCCACGCGCCACGCCGCGGGAGGTGGTCGGCACAGCGCGCCACGGCTTTGCCGCGCTGGTGGCCCCGGCGATCATCCTCGGAAGCATCCTCTTCGGGTTTGTCACCGCGACCGAGGCCGGTGTGCTGGCCTGCGTCTACTGCATCTTCCTGGGCATCTGGTATCGCGAGCTGACGCTGGCCAAGTTCAAGCAGGCGCTGTCCGACACGGCCATGATGACCTCTGTCATCATGATCATCATCGCGTTTTCCATCGCGATGGGCTGGCTTCTGGCCATCGACCAGACGCCGCAGAAACTGGCCGACTGGACCTTCTCGCTGACCGAGAACCGCAACGTGTTCCTCGCGCTTCTGCTTGTCTTCATCATCCTCGTCGGCTGCGTCGTCGAAGGCGTACCGGCCAAGCTGATCCTCGTGCCGACGCTGCTGCCGCTGATCGACGCCTACGGCATCGACCGTGTGCACTTCGGCATAATCATCCAGCTCGGTCTGCTGATCGGTATCGCCACCCCGCCCATGGGTATCGGCCTCTACATCGTCTCGGAGGTCGGCCGCGTCCGCTTCGAAAAGGTGACGATGGCGGTGCTGCCCATGCTTCTTCCGCTCTTCGCCGTGCTGATCCTGCTGACCTACGTGCCGCAGATCGTGACCTTCCTGCCCGACCTCGTCTTGGGCAAGCAATAAGGACTGACCATGACCAACCTGACCTACAAGATGAACCCGATGCCCGCCGCGATCCCGCAGGACAAGCTGGACCGGCTGGCGAAACTGGAAACCGCCACCATCGGGCATTTCTACCACTTCGGTTTTGCCGCGCCCGCCATCCAGTCGGTGCTGCCGGGCAAGGTGGTGGCGGCGACGGTGGCCACGCTGGCGATCCCGGGTCACGATTCCACGCTGCTGCACCATTGCCTCAGCCAGTGCGGACCGGGCTACTTCCTCGCGGTCGACCGGCTGGGCGACACGAAATACGCCTGCTGGGGTGGTGGCGTCACCCGCATGGCAGCGATGATCGGGCTTGAGGGCGGTTGCGTCGACGGTCCGCACACCGACACCGCCGAGATCGCGGAACAGGATTTTGCCATGTGGTCGCGCGGACCCTCGCCGGTGACCACTCGGCTCTACAACTCCGGCGGCGGCTTCAACGTCCCGGTCTCGATCGGCGGGGCCGCCGTTCTGCCCGGTTACGCGGTGCTGGCCGACGACAGCGGCGTGCTGTTCATCGCGCCCGAGGACCTCGACGCCGTGCTGGAAGAAGGTGAACTGAAGACAGAGCGCGGTCGCGTCAACGAGGCAAAGGTGACCGAAGGCACACATCTGGGTCAGCTCTCCGGTGCCACGAAGATGGTCGAGGGGAAACTGAGGCAGTGAGCCTCAGACCCCCTCGATGAACGTGGCATGGCGCGGATGATTCCGACACCACTCCTCCGCGCATTCGCGCGCAAGGTCGAGCACCAGGCGAACCTGCTTGCGCCGTGCCCGGTTGGCATAGGTGCAGGCAAGGTCGAGCGGCGGGATCTCGTCGGTCACGCTCAGCTGCACCAGCCGGCCATCCGCCAGCTCGTCCTCGACCCCGATGAGGGCCAGCGCCGAGGCGCCGTACCCCAGCCGCAGCATTTCGTACATCGTCGCCAGCGAGTTGCCGTAGTGCCGCGCCCCGCGTTGCGAGCGCATCTCCTCGATGATCTCGGCCACCGGGTTCCACATCGGAGAGGTCTTGGGATAAAGCACCAGCGGCAGGTTGCGCAGCGCCTCGGGCGTCATCGGCTGCGGCACGCCCTCCACGAGGTCGGGCCGCGCCACCCATCCGACCGCGAACCGGGTTGTGAATTCCGCCTCGGGCACGCGGTCGCCGCTGGCGGTGAAGGCCAGGTCCAGCGTGCCCGCGTCGATGAAACGCGCCAGTTGCAGGTCAGAGCTGGAATAGACGTCCAGCGTCAGTTCCGGATGGTCGTCGCGCACCCGCTGCAACAGCACCGGACCCCAGGTCAGCGCCGCCATGCCGGCCAGCCCGATGGCCAGCCGCTGCTTGTGCTTGTCGAGCAGCCGCGTGTTCATGGTCTCGCGCAGATTCAGGAACTGCAGCGCGAAATCGGCCACCTCGATCCCCTGATCGGTCAGCCGGAAGCTGGGCGCGGTCCGGTCGATCAGGGTCTTGCCCAGGTCGTTTTCCAGCGACTGGATCCGCGCCGAGACCGCCGGTTGCGTCAGGCCCAGCCTCTGCGCGGTCTGGCGATAGTTCTGGATCTGGCTGAGCCAATAGAAGGCTTCCAGCTGCTTGAAATTCATCCCCCTACCCCATGATGCGATCGAAGAAGGACAGTCCCATGAAAGCCGTCGTCTACCTGCCCGTCGAGGACAAGACCCAGTGGTGGGTCGAGATGTTGCAAAGCCTCCTGCCGGGTTGGGAGGTCGCCTCGATGGACGATCCGGGCGATCCCGCCGGTGTCGATTTCGCCGTGGTCTGGCGCCCGCGCACCGGCGATCTGGCGCAGTTCCCGAACCTCAGGGCCATCGTCTCGATCGGCGCGGGGATCGACCACGTGCTCGCCGACAAAGAGCTGCCAGCCGGTGTGCCGATCATCCGCACCGTGGGCACGGACCTGACACAGCGGATGCGTGAATACGTCGCCCTGCACGTCCTGCGCCACCACCGCGACATGCCGCGCCAGTTGCAGGCCCAGGCAGAGGCCGACTGGCATGCCATCGTCGTGCCGGTGGCGCCGAACCGGACGGTGGGTGTGATGGGTCTGGGCAACCTCGGCGCCGCGGCGGCGCAGACGCTGGCCGGGCTGGGCTTTGACACCCGCGGCTGGTCGAAGTCGCAGAAGGAGATCGACGGCGTGACCTGCTTTGCCGGGTCCGAGGGGCTCGACGCCTTCCTCGACGGGTGCGAGATCCTCGTGAACCTCCTGCCGCTGACTGACGAGACGCGCGGCATCCTCTCTGCCAGCCTCTTTGCCAAGCTGCCGAAAGAGGCCTGCGTCATCAACTGTGCCCGCGGCCCGCATCTGGTCGACGAGGACCTGCTTGCGGCGCTGGACGGCGGGCAAGTTAAACAGGCGACGCTCGACGTCTTCCACCAGGAACCGCTGCCCGCGGACCATCCCTTCTGGAACCACCGCAAGATCACCGTCACGCCCCACGTCGCCTCCCAGATTGACGCGGGCACCGGCGGGCGCCTCATTGCCGCCAACCTGCTGGAGTTTGCGAAGACCGGCACCTGCAACGACGTGGCCGACGCGGCGCGCGGCTACTGACCGATGCCTTTGCCGAGGGGTGGCATCAGACATGCTGCCCCCCGTTCACGTCGATGGAGCTCCCGTTGACGTAAGACGCCTCCCCCGAGCATAGGAACAGCACCACGCGGGCGACCTCGTCCGGCTGGCCCAGCCGCCGCATCGGGATCAGGCGGGCCATGTCCTCGGTTCCGGGTGACAGGATTTCTGTCTCGATCTCGCCCGGGGTGACCATGTTCACCCGGACGCCGCGCGGCCCCAGCTCTGCCGCCGCCTCCCGGGTCAGCGTCGCAAGGGCGGCCTTGGAACAGGCATAGGCGGTGCCCGCAAAAGGATGAACGCGCGTGCCGACGATGGAGCCGACGTTGACCACCGCACCCTGCGCGCGCTCCAGCTCCGGCAGCAGGTCGCGCATCAGCGCCGCCGGTCCGATCAGGTTCACGTTCATGACGTGGTGCCAGATCTCGTCGCTGCTGGAGGCCACACCCAGACGCTGGCCCTCCGGCCCCTTGGGCGAGATCCCGGCATTGTTCACGATGGCGTTGAGCCCGGTCTCGACCAGGGTTTCGCGCAGCCGCGCCACGAGGTCGGCACGGGCGGCGGGATCGGCCAGGTCTCCCTGGAAGTGATCGGACGTGCCCGCGTGCCATGGGCAGCGCGCATCAAAGGCGGTGCGGGACACCGTCAGAACCCGCCAGCCGGCAGCCTGGAACAACTTGACGGTGGCGTGGCCGATACCCCGGCTGGCCCCGGTAAGCAAAAGCGTCTTCTGTGCCATCATGTCCCTTTCAGGGATAAGGTCGCGTCAGATATGGAAAGAGACACCGGCATCCGCCAGCCCGCCCCCCATGGCGGAGACGGTGCCATCGGCGCGCCAGCAGGCGGCTCCGGTCATCGCGCCGTCCGGGTCAAAGGCGATGGCGTTCATGCCACCGCCGATATGCGGAACAAGCTGGACCTCGTGCCCCTTCGCCTCAAGCGCCGCGCGGTGATGCGCGTAGTCGGGTTCGAGTTCGACATGCGCACCTTCGGTCCAGATCCGGGGGGCCTCCACCGCCTGCTGCGGGCTCATCCCGAAGTCGATCAGGTTGACGATCGCCTGCATGGCCGAGGGAAAGATCCGCAGCGCGCCGGGCAGCCCCAGGGCAAAGCGCGGCGCACCGTCTTTCAGCACCATCATCGGCGCCATGGAGGTCGGCACCCGCTTGCCCGGTTCGATGGACAGCGCCTTCCCGGGATGCGGGTCGAAGTTGTACATGTAGTTGTTGGGGATGATCCCCGTGCCCGGCACCATGATCCGCGCCCCGAACAGCCCGTTGATCGTGTGCGTGGCCGAGACCACGAAACCGTCGCGGTCGGCCACGGTGACATGGGTGGTGTTCCGGCTCTCGTAGCCCGGCGGCACCTGCCCTGCCCCGCCCACATCGCGCAGCCGGGCGCGGCAGTCGCTGGCATAGTCCTTCGAGGTCAGCTTTTCGACCGGGATATCGACGAAGTCCGGGTCGCCCGAAGCCGCACGGCGATCCTCGAAGCCCACGCGGATCACCTCTGCCAGCAGGTGCAGCCGTTCGGCACTGTCGAAACCCATGGCGGCCAGGTCGTAGCCTTCCAGCATGTTCAGCATCTGTGTGACATGCACCCCGGACGAGGCAGGCGGCGGCGGTCCGGCGATCTGGAAACCGCGATAGGTGCCAAAGATCGCGTCTCGCTCCCGCGCCTCGTAGGTGCGCAGGTCTTCCAGCGAAACGCTGCCTTCGTCGCCCAGCCTCTCGACCAGCGCCGCCCCCAGCGCGCCGCCATGCAGCGCGGCGTCGCCTTCGCGAGCGATCAGGCGCAGGCTTTCGGCATAGTCGCCCCGCACCAGCCGGTGCCCCGGTGCGGCGGGCGTGCCGTCCGGAAGAAACTGCGCGGCGATCACGGGATCGCGGGCGAGGTCCTCCGCGTGGCGCTGGATCGTGCCGTTCAGGTAGGCGGTGACGCGGAAACCGGCCTCTGCCAGCCGGATCGCCGGGGCGATGACGTCCTCGAACGGCAACGCGCCGTGGGCCGCCTGCATCGCACACCATCCGCGCAGATTGCCCGGCACCGCAACGGAGGCCGGGCCCACCAGGTTGCGGCGGCCCTCCGTCTCCATGTAGTCGGGCAGCCGGTCCGAGACCGGGCGGAACATGTCCGGCCGGGCCGAGGCGCCCGCGTGCGACAGGCAGTCATAGACCACGTGACGCCCGTCAGGTGTGCGCAGATGCGCCACGCCACCGCCCGCGATGCCGACCATCATCGGCTCAACCACGGTCAGTGCCAGAAGCGCGGCCACGGCGGCGTCCACCGCATTGCCCCCGGCGGCCATGATCTCGTGACCGGCGGCGCTGCCCAGCGGGTGGTTGGTGACGACAACCCCGGCGGAACCGCTGGCCGGGGCCTTGCGGCAGACGAAGGGCAAAGGTGTCGGATCGGTCATGTCTGTTCCTCGGAGATCAAGGCGTTGTCAGGGTCGGCACCGCAGCCTCAAGCACCTCGACGAAGGCGCGGGCGGCCTCCGTCAGCGGGCGGCGGGCGGGTTCGAGAAGGTAGAGGCTGCGCCAGAGGTCGAGCCCCTCAATCGGCACGAAGCGGATGTCGGGGTCGCGGAACAGCAGGACCGCGTTCCTGGGCAGCAGGGCGACGCCCAGACCTGCCCGCACGAGGCACAGTTGCGCGATGGTCGAATGGGCAGTCAGGCGAGGTGACAGGAAGTCCCGCGGGATGGCGGGGCTGTC
Source organism: Sagittula sp. P11 (assembly GCF_002814095.1). Taxonomy (NCBI): domain Bacteria; kingdom Pseudomonadati; phylum Pseudomonadota; class Alphaproteobacteria; order Rhodobacterales; family Roseobacteraceae; genus Sagittula; species Sagittula sp. P11. The sequence goes on along the minus strand of NZ_CP021914.1, from coordinate 50,699 downwards.
GGTCAGCAGTTGCTGTGTACCGGTCTGCGCGTCCAGCCCGATCAGGCTGTCGGCGTCGATCTCGTCCAGCGCCACGCTGTCACGCCCGGCAAAGCCATGGTCCGACGGGCAGGCCAGCCCGACCTGATCACGCAGGATGGCACGCTGACGCAGGTCCGGAGATCTTTGCGCGCGCCCGGCGATGGCAATGTCGAGCCGCCCTTCCGCCACCATGATTGCCAGCCGCTCGGCGATGTCGTCATGCAGCATGCAGCGGATGCCTGCCCGTCCGGCAAGGAAGTCTGACAGCAGCGGCGCCAGCAGTTCCGAGATCGCAGAGGGCGACGCACCAAGATGCAGCGTGCCGCTTTCCAGCCCGGCGCGGGCGCGCAGCCGGTCAACCGCGCGCTCCATCCCGGCAATCAGCGGCGCGGTGTCGTCGAGGAAGTCCTGACCCAGCGGCGTGATGGATGGCGGGCGGGTACGCCGGTCGAAAAGCGGCGCACCGATGTCGGACTCCAACTGCCGGACAAGTTCCGACAGGGCCGAAGGAACGACACCCAGTGTCTCGGCGGCCGCGCTGAAGGACCCCTGCGCCGCAACCGCATGCAAGGCGCGCAGGTGTCGAAAGTTGATGTTCATTTTGACTGATGCAACTTCCATGTTGTTCGGAATTTATGATACTAATCGATGCAACGCAACGATTTCCGACGATGAGACCGCCCTGATGACCGAGACCTCCACGAACTGGCAGGCAAGCGCCGAAGAATTGGGCGCGCTGACAGAAGCCCTGCGTGAGGCCGGTTTTCGTGGGGAGCTGGAGACGGACAGCGCCCTGCGCGAGGCGATGTCCACCGACAACTCCGTCTATCGGATTCGTCCCGACCTCGTGGCTGCGCCCCGCGACGCCGCCGACATGGCCACACTCGTCGCGGTCATGGACAGGCCAAGGTTCCAGCGCGTGCCCATGACGGCCCGCGGCGGCGGGACGGGCACCAACGGGCAGTCGCTGAACAACGGTGTCGTGGTGGACACCCGACGTCACATGCACCGGCTTCTGCATCTCAACGTGGATAACGGATGGGCCGATGTCGAACCCGGTCTGGTGCTGGACGACCTGAACGCTCAGATCAGGCACAGCGGCTGGTTCTTCGCGCCCGAGACCTCGACCTCTACACGCTGCACCATCGGCGGCATGGTCAGCACCGATGCCTCGGGCAAGGGCTCGCGCGTGTACGGCAAAACCTCCGACAACCTGCTGGGTCTGGAGATCGCGCGCCCCGAAGGCCTGCTGTTCAGTGGCGATCCGGCGCCCGACTGGGCCGCGCCACTGCTGGCCGGGGCAGAGCGGGCGGCGCGCAGCGGGCGCGCAGCCTTCGTCGCAGCGACGCCCGACCTCAACCGCCGCTTCACCGGATACGATCTGGAACGCGCCTGCCCCGAAGGCGGGGGTTTCGAATGGTGGCGGCTGTTTCCCGGCTCAGAGGGGACTCTGGCGCCCATTTCCCGCATCCGCGTGAGGCTGCGCCGGATCGAGGCGGAGAAGCGCCTGATCCTTGCCGGGTTCGACAGCTTCTCTGCCGCGCTTTCCGCTGCCGTCCCCTTGGGTGCGGGGGACCCGACCGCTGTCGAGGTGATGGACGAGCGCACTCAGGGCCTTGCCGCCACGGCCGGCCTGCTGGGCGACCTGCCCCCGGCGCTGAGCGCCCCGGGCATCGCGCCGGTCTTCATCGAGGTGAACGGGGACGACGCGGCAGAGGTCGAGGCGCGCGTCGCGGCGATCCTTGGGATCCTGGACAACCTGCCCGGGCTGCGCGGCACCCATCTTGCCGCGGACCGCGACGAGATCCGCAGGCTTTGGGCGGTACGTTCCGCAGGGGTGGGCCTGCTTGGCCGGACAGAGGGCCGCGCCCGGCCGGTGGCCTTTGTCGAAGATGCCGTGGTACCGCCGGAGAACCTCGCTGCTTTCCTAGAAGACTTCCTCGCCGTGCTCGACGGCTTCGGCCTCTCCTACGGCATCTACGGACATGCGGATGTCGGCTGCCTGCACGTCCGGCCGGCGCTGGACATCGACAGCATCAACGACCGCAAGGCACTTGCAGAGGTGTCGGACGCGGTCTTTGCCCTGACACGCAAGCATGGCGGGATCTTCTGGGGCGAGCACGGCAAGGGGGTCCGGGGCGCATACCTGCGCGACTGGATCGGGGATGAGGCCTATGGCGCGCTTCAGGGGGTCAAGGCGGCGTTCGACCCGGCAGGCCGCATGAACCCGGGCAAGCTCGTCGCCCCACCAGAGCAACTGATGGGCATCTCCACCACGCCTTTCCGCCCGTTCAACGCGCCCGAGGGCGACGGGCTGGAGCGGGCGTTCCGTTGCAATGGCAATGCGCAATGCCTGTCTTATGCCACAAGCGTGCCCATGTGCCCGTCGTTCAAAGCCACGGCAGACCTGCGGCACAGCCCCAAGGGCCGCGCCGACGCGCTGCGCGCCTGGCACGAGGCGCGTCAGCACGAGGGACCGGATGCGCTTGCCCGGCGCGAGGCGGACCTTTATGCCGTGCTCGACACCTGTCTCGGCTGCAAAGCCTGCGCCACGACCTGTCCCGTGCAGGTCGACATTCCCGACATGAAGTCGCAGTTCCTCGCCGATTATCACGCCCGTCACCCCCGCGGCCTGACCGAGCGGCTGACGTTGCTGGCGGAGCGCCTGAGCCCGATGGCGGTCCGGCTGGCGCCGGGGGCGGCCCCGCTCTGGCCCGCGCTGAGGCCCTTGGTCCAACGCCTTACCGGCCTCGTCGATCTGCCGGAGCGATTGGCGCGCCCTTTACCCCACGCGGCATATCTGTCGGCCCGGGAACTGGAAGCACCGCTCCCGAAGGACACCGTAATCCTCGTGCAGGACTGGTTCACCGCGCTCTTCGACGAAGCGGCCCAGAGGCAGGCGGTGGCGGGATTGCGGGCATTGGGGTATGTGCCAAGAATGCTTGTTATGCGCCCGGCGGGCAAAGCGGCGCTGGCGGCCGGCGATTTGTCCTGGTTCCGCCATATGGCAAGTCGGCAGGCCGCGCTGCTGACACAGGCCGCGGCAACCGGCGCGCCGCTGCTAGCGCTGGACCCGGCTTTTGCCATGATGCTGCGACAGGACTATGCGCGCGCCGGCATCGTCCTGCCGGACGTGAAGATGCCGCAGGAGTTCCTCTCCGCCGAAATCGCATCCGGGCGCAGTTTCCCGAAGGCGGCTGCACCGCGCGCACGGCTGCTGGGCCACTGCACCGAAACCAGCGCATCGCCCGGCAGCCGCGCCACATGGCGCAGTGTGTTCGCAGCACTTGGCGTGACGCTCGAAGTGCCGGAGACCGGTTGCTGCGGCATGGCGGGGCTTTTCGGCCACCAGAAGCGCCACCAAGAAGTCTCGACCCGCCTGTTCGACACCTCGTGGAAGGACAACGTCGCCGACGACATTCCGACGGCCGCCACGGGCTTTTCCTGCCGCAGCCAGACAAAGCGGCTGGCCGGTCGGCACCTGACGCATCCGCTGGGGCTGATCGCGGAATTGCTAGAGGCGGAACGCCCGCCCAGCCCACAGTGACTGGCGCAGTCAGCGAGCAACCTTAAATGAAGTTCAATAGCTGACCAGGCAGCATCCGGTCCAGGTTACCGAGTGCACCTCAGCCAGACGGCAAAAGACTACCCAACTCCAGACTGCAGTCTCATATGTTGGGCGAGGAACCGGGAGCGGGCAGGTGAAAACCATCTCGCGCCACCGTCGCTGAAGACGCCGCAATTGGCGCCCGCGATTGCCCCCACGGTCGCCGGCACCGCCCCCACACCGCAAAAGAACGAAATCTCACAGTTTGTCGGAACGGACACGCCTGCGAGCCGTTCAACCCTAAAGGGCCTCGTTCAACTGGCCCTCAACGCGCGCTCAAGCAACAGGAGGTCGCATGTCCGATTTGACTGCCCCGCCCGATCACACCGAACGCCACGAGACCGTATGGGGAGTAAAGCTTCTGGGCTGGATCAGCGTTCTGCTCGGTGCCGTCATTCTCGCCGGGGGTGTCTGGCTCATCCTGCTTGGCGGAAGCTGGTACTACGGGCTCGCCGGGCTGGGCCTGCTGGTGACCGGCATTCTCCTCAACCGGTACATGATGGAAGCGGCCTGGACATACCTTGCGGTCTGGATCGGTACGGTGGCCTGGGCATGGTGGGAGGTCGGCGCGGACTGGTGGGCCCAGGTACCTCGCCTCGTTGCGCCCACGCTGATCCTCGTTCTCCTGCTGCTGTGCATTCCCGCACTGTCTCGGCACGCCTCGAAATTCTGACAACGGCAGGTTCCTCATGACACGCCATTTTTCAATCGTAACAGCCGCGCTTCTGGCCGGCGCTTTTCCCCTCCAGGCACAACAGGCCCCTGCGCCGCAGCAGGAAACGGTGACTCCCGAACCCGTCGATGACACGGCAGATCATAACACCTCGCCTGATGAGACATCCGAAGGGACGGGCCAGACAGACGCCGGGCAGGACGCGGCGCCGCGTCCCCAACCGCAGGTCGGTGCGGACTGGCCCTTCTGGGGCGGTGACGCGCAGGCCACCCGGTATTCGCCGCTGGACCAGATCACTCCCGAAAACGTCAGTCAGCTCGAAGAAGTCTTCACCTTCCACACCGGCGACCTGCCCGAGGGCACGGCGGAAGGGAAGTACTCGCCCGAGGTCACGCCGCTCAAGATCGGCGACGACCTCCTGATGTGCTCCGCCATGAATATCCTGATCTCCGTGAATGCCGAGACCGGAGAGGAGAACTGGCGCTTCGATCCGGGCGTCCCGAACGAGGCCATCCCCTACGGCGCCACGTGCCGGGGCGTTTCTGCCTATACCGATCCCAGTACGACCGAGGGGGATGCCTGCGCGACGCGCGTGATCCAGGCGACGCTCGACGCGAAACTGGTCGCCGTTGACATGGAAACCGGCACGCCTTGCGAGGACTTCGGCGAAAACGGCACCGTCGACCTGTGGCAGGACATCGGCGAACGTGTGCCCGGCTGGTACGCCGTGACCGCGCCACCGGCCATCGTCCGCGGGATCATCGTCACCGGCGCTCAGGTGAAGGACGGTCAGGCGGAAGACGCGCCGTCAGGCGTCGTACGCGGCTATGACGCCGTGACCGGCGAGCTGGCCTGGGCATGGGATCTTGCCGCGCCTGAGCAGAACCGCAACGGTCCGCCCGAGGGCGAGGTCTATACGCGCGGCACGCCCAACATGTGGACTACGGCGGTCGCGGACGAAGAGCTGGGCTATGTCTATCTGCCGCTCGGCAATTCCTCGGTCGACTACTACGGCTCCAACCGGAGCGAAGTGGAAAACGAGTACGCCACGTCTCTGGTCGCGCTCGACGCCACCACGGGCGAGGAGGTCTGGCACTTCCAGACCGTGCGGCACGATGTGTGGGATTACGACCTCGGCAGCCAAGCGACGCTGCTGGACTACCAAGGCACGGCCGCCGTGCTGCTGCCGTCGAAACAGGGCGACATCTACATCCTGGACCGCGAGACGGGCGAGCCGCTGACCCCGGTCGGCGAACTGACCGACCTGCCGAAAGGCGAGATCGAGCCTGACTACATCTCGGACACCCAGCCGATCAGCGAATGGCACACGCTGCGCAAACCTGCGCTGGAAGAGAAGGACATGTGGGGCTTCACCCCCATCGACCAGCTCTGGTGCCGCATCCAGTATCGCCGTGCCAATTATCAGGGCTTCTTCACCCCGCCGTCTTCGGACAGGCCGTGGATCCAGTATCCGGGTTACAACGGCGGGTCTGACTGGGGCTCCGTCGCGGTGGACACCGAACGCGGGATCATCGTCGCGAACTACAACGACGTGCCGAACTACAACCGTCTTGTGCCGCGGGACGAGGTGACGTCGAAAGCGATCAACCGTCAGACAGGCGAGGAGAAAGCCGGGGGCGGCGCCGAGGGCGCAGCCGATCCGCAGGAGGGTTCGCCCTACGGCATCTCGGTCAACGCCGGCTGGCGCAACACCGGGACGGGCGTGCCCTGCACCCGTCCGCCCTATGGCGGCATCCGCGCGATCGACCTCGAGACGGGAGAGACGCTCTGGGACCGCCCGCTTGGCACGGCCCGGCGCAATGGCCCGTTCGGCATCCCGTCCTTCCTGCCCTTCGACATCGGCACGCCGAACAACGGCGGCTCGGTGGTGACGGCAAGCGGTCTGGTCTTCATCGCCGCGGCGACGGACAACCTGTTCCGCGCCATCGACATCGAGACGGGCGAGACCCTGTGGTCCACCGTGTTGCCGGCAGGCGGTCAGGCCAACCCGATCACCTACGAAGCGGGTGGCCGCCAGTATGTCATGGTCACGGCGATGGGCCACCACTTCATGGAGACGCCCGTGGGCGACGAGGTGATCGCCTGGGCCCTGCCCGAAGACTGAGGCCAACTATCCGCACCTTAGGGCTTGCCCTTCAACGGCTCCGGTGACTTACCGGGGCCGCTTTTTTCGGTCCGTGCGCGCCCGGTCCGGAGAAAGCGGGCAGCAGTAAAGAGCACGTCTTTACATCAGGACAGCGCGGCGCGCCTCACCCTTGCCTCGCATTTGTTCTTAAACTCCCGCGGATGAGTTGCGCTTCGCCAAGGTTCTCGGGCACGCGAGCTGCTCGCAGTCGATGTGCCACCGAACCTACCAGACCGGAGGCGTCGTCACCCACATCACCCGGCTCTGCTCGTTGCAGAGGTTGCGGAAACGGTGCGGACGGCGGCTTTCGAAGTGGAAAGCATCGCCCTCTGCCAGCACAAAGCGGTGGTCGTCCACCCAGAGCTCCAGCTTGCCGCGGAGCACCACGCCGCATTCCTCGCCTTCATGCGCATAGGATTCCTCGCCCGAGCTGCCGCCCGGATCGAGCACGATCTCCATCACTTGCAGCGCGCCCTGATCGTGGACGGTCAGGAAAGACTTCACCATCCCCTTGTCGCCGAAATCGACGGTGCGCCGCCGCGCCTCGCGCACGATGATGCCATCCTCGCGGCTTGTGCCGTCACTCTCGGCGAAGAGGGACAGGAAAGGAATGCCGATCACCTCGCAGATGGCGCGAAGGTTGCGGATCGACGGTGAGGAGATGCCGCGTTCGATCTGGCTGAGAAGCCCCGTCGAGATGCCCACCCCCTCGGCCACGGTCTGAAGCGACAGCCCGCGCCCCTTGCGTGCCTGCCGCACCGCCTCACCGAGCGAGGTGTCATCCATTCCGCTCATCGGATCGGAGAGCAGTTTTGCTTCATTTTCGACTGGGGGCATCGGCGAATCTTCACTCCGGTGAAATCATTGTCAGCCACTTAGCCGACCGGACCTTCGCCTGTTTAGACGCTTCCGCACGAAAAATGAAGAAAAACAATCGACAACTCAGGCCAATTTCAGGAGCGTGAAGATTTTCTCGCAAGTCGGTTGCGTCTTGGCATTTCTTCATTATCGTGAAGGTCACAAACCAGCCGCGTCACATTCCCCGTCCAAAGCTGTGGCGCCAGAAAACAGGGAAACTACAGATGACCATCCGCAAAATTGCCCTGGCCGGTGCGCTTGCGCTCTGCGCCACCCAATCCTTCGCCGAGGATCTCACCGTCGGCGTCACCACGACCGGCGTGCCGTTCACCTTCGTCGATACCGGCACGCAGGAACCGACCGGCGCGATGGTCGACCTTGCCGCCGCCATCGCCGAAGACATCGGCATGACCCCCGAATTCGCCGTAAACCAGTTCTCTGCGCTGATCCCGGCGCTGCAGACCGACAAGATCGACATCATCTCGGCGGGGATGTTCGCCACCGACAAGCGCAAGGAAGTCGTGGACTTTTCGACGCCGGTCTACAGCTACGGCGACGCCGCCTTCGTCGCGGCCGAAGACGAAGGCAGCTACCAGCTCGACGATTTTTCCGGAGAGGTGGTCGGCGCGCAGATCGGCACCACTTTCGCCGACCAGCTACAGGCCAAGGGGATCTTCAGCGAGGTGAAGCTCTACGACAGCCTCGTCGATATCATGCGTGACGTGAAGCTGGGCCGGATCAAGGCGGGCTTCGGCGACAAGCCGATCATCGCCTACCAGATCGCCCAGAACCCTGCGCTGGGGGTCAGGCTGGTGGACGGCTACACGCCGATGGGGGTCGGCGACGTCGCCCTGGCCGTGTCGAAGGACAAGCCGGAGCTTCTGGAGCAGGTCAACGCTGCCATCGCCGAAATGCAAGAAAGCGGCGAGCTGGACGAGATCTTCGGCAAATATGGGCTCTGAAACCCATCGCAAGTCTGACAGGGCCCGGGCATTGCGCCGGGCCCGCGCCCTTCTGACGGGAGACCCGCATGCTACCCCTTTCCGAGCGAATCCAGGAATACCTGCCGCTGCTTGTGACCGGGCTTTGGAAGACCATTGCCGTGACCCTTCTGTCACTTGTCCTCGCTTCGGCGCTGGGGCTGGTCTGGGCGATGATGCGCAGTTCAGGCACCCGCTGGCTCAGCCTGCCCGCGCGCTACATCGTCGAGTTCCTGCGCGGTATCCCGATCCTCGTCGTGCTCTTCTACATCTATTTCGTCATGCCCGAGCTTGGCCTCGACCTCACCGCCTTCCAGGCCGGGGTCGTGGGACTGGCACTGACCTACTCCTGCTACATCGGCGAAACCTTCCGCGGCGGCATCGAGGCGGTGGACCGCGGCCAGATCGAGGCGGCGAAATCCATCGGCATGAAGCACGGCAAGATGATGCGCCGCATCGTCCTGCCTCAGGCCTTCCGCATCTCGCTTCCGCCTTACGGCAACAACATGGTCATGCTTCTGAAGGACAGCAGCCAGGTCTCTGTGATCTCGGTTGCCGAACTGACCATGCAGGGCAAGATGCTGGCCTCCTCGACCTTCGACAACATGACCGTCTTCACCATGGTCGCGGCGCTTTACCTGTGCCTCACGATCCCGCTGAACTTCCTGATGCGCCGGGTGGAGCTGAAGATGGGAGCCGCGACATGATCCGTTTCGAGAACGTCCACAAGTCCTTTGGCCACCACGAAGTGCTCAAGGGCATCGACGCCGAGGTCGACAAGGGCCAGGTCGTGTGCCTGATCGGGGCGTCGGGCTCCGGCAAGTCGACGCTGCTGCGTTGCGTCAACGGGCTGGAGGACTACCAGTCCGGCCGCATCAGCGTCGAAGGCGAAACGGTGGATGCCCATGCGAAATCGATCCACGCGATCCGCACCCGGGTCGGCATGGTCTTCCAGCGCTTCAACCTGTTTCCGCACATGACCGCGCTGCAGAACGTCATGGAAGGCCCGGTGCAGGTGCTGGGCGAGGGTCGCGACGAGGTCCGTGCCCGCGCCGAGGACCACCTCCGCCGCGTCGGGCTGGGCGACAAGATCGACTTCTATCCTTCCGCATTGTCCGGCGGACAACAGCAGCGTGTCGCCATCGCCCGCGCACTGGCCATGCGTCCCGACGCGATCCTGCTGGACGAACCGACCTCGGCGCTCGACCCCGAAATGGTGGGCGAAGTGCTTTCTGTGCTGCGCGATCTGGCCGAGGAGCAGATGACCATGCTGGTGGTCACACACGAAATCCAGTTCGCCCGCGAGGTCGCGGACAGCGTGATCTTCCTTGACCAGGGGCGCATCGCCGAGAAGGGCAGCGCCGAGGAGGTGCTGAGTCGCCCGCAGAATCCCCGCACGCAGGAGTTCCTGCGCCGCGTCACCCACCCCGCCTGACCGGAGCCTTCGCCATGGACTTTCCTTCCCTCTGGCGCGCGACCGCCCCCGCCGCGCCCCTTTGGCCCCCGCTGACCGAGTCGCGGCGCTGCGACGTGCTGGTGATCGGCGGCGGCTTTCAGGGGCTGTCTGCGGCGCTGCACCTTGCCGAGGCCGGCACCGACGTCGTGCTGCTCGAAGCCGAGGATCCGGGCTTCGGCGCATCGGGACGCAATGGCGGTCAGGTGATCCCCGGCCTGAAGGACGATCCCGACACCCTCGACCGAACATGGGGGCCGGCCGCGACCGAATTTGCCGGCGGGACGGCCGACGTGCTCTTTGCGCTGGTGGCGCGGCTCGGCATCGACTGCGACGCCGTGCAGGACGGCTGGATTCAGGCGGGCAGCAAGCAAGTGCATCTGGCCGGGCTGCGGGCGCGCATGGCGCAATGGCAAGCCCGGGGCGTCTCGGCCGATTGGCTCGACGCGGACGCCATGGAGCGCGCGACCGGCGCGCGCGGTTTCACCGGTGGGTGGCGCGATCCACGCGCTGGCCGGGTGCATCCGCTGAAGCTGGCGCAGGGTCTGGCGCGCGCGGCTGAGGCTGCGGGCGCACGGATACATGGGCGTAGCCCGGTGGCGACGCTCACGCGCCATGGCAAAGCTTGGCAAGCGCGGCTGGAGGGCGGCGCCACGGTAGAGGCGGAGAAGGTGATCCTTGCCACAAACGTCTACACCCCGGCGAAGCTCGAGCCACGGCTGCGTCGTGCCACGGTGCCCGCCAACAGCTTTCAGGTCGCCACGGCGCCCCTGACGGCCGCACAGCGCGCCCGCATCCTGCCCGGGGGCGAGGTCGTATCGGAGGCGCGCCGAGTCGGCACCTACTTCCGCATCGGCCCGGAGAACCGTCTGATGCTGGGCGGGCGCGGCAGTTTTTCCGATCCGCATAGCGCCGAAGGGTTCTCGCGCATCGAGGCGGAACTGGCCCGGCTCTTCGGAACGGGTTTCGAGATCACGCACCGCTGGTTCGGGCGGGTGGGCATGACCCCCGACCACCGCCTCCGGCTTTGCGCTCCGGCGCCGGGGCTGCTTGCCGCAACAGGTTTCAACGGGCGGGGTGTCGCGCTCTCGGTGTCGCTGGGCAAGGCCATGGCGGAACATCTCGCGCATGGCACACCGCTGCCCATCCCGCTGAGCGAGACGATCCCCGCCCTGCCCTTCCACGCGCTGCATCCGATTTATGGCAGCCTCGGCATTCGCTACTACCAGCTTCGGGATGCTCTGGATCGTTGAGCACCGCCGGTCTCTGACGTGCCCGACAAATGTGGAAAAGCCGGCGGGGCCGCATACGTTCCGGAAAAAGGCGGCGGCGGGCGCTTGAGGTCTGGAGACGCGTTCGCGTCCGGTCATAGATAAAGGCCGCATCACCTTATCCGAAGGCTTCACCCTCGCCGCGTTGAATTCCGCCCGCGACGCGGAAACCCGCGTTGGAGGTCGAACTGTCGGGATCGTTGCGGGTACGCGAATGCACGTGGTAGCGGTCGCAGTAGCTGATGTGGCACAGGAATGAGCCGCCTCGCTGAATCCGCGCGACGCCATCTTCGGGACCGGTCGGATCGACCTCCGGCAGGCGGCCCGGGGCCGGACGCGGACCGTAGCGGTCCGATACCCATTCCCACACGTTGCCCGTCATGTTGTACATGCCGTAGCCGTTCGGCGCATAGGACCTGACAGGCGCGGTCCCGACAAAGCCATCCTCTGCCGTGTTGGTCGCAGGAAAAGCGCCCTGCCACGTGTTCATTGCAAAGCTGCCGCCCGGCGTAAGCTGGTTGCCCCAGGGAAATTTCTTGTGCGCCAGCCCGCCGCGCGCCGCGCGCTCCCACTCTGCCTCGCGCGGCAGACGAAGGCCGGCCCAGTTGACATAGGCCAGCGCGTCGTACCACGCGATATGCGTCACCGGATGGTCTGGCCGATCCGAGACGTCACTTCCCGGCCCTTCCGGCGCCGACCAGCAAGCGCCATGCAACTGCCGCCACCACGGCAGGCCCGGCGGATGTTCCTGCCATTTCGCGGCATCTTCGAGCAGGAGGTGGAAGACGAAGCTCCAACCCTCCTGCTCCGCCACAGTCCGGTAGCCGGTGTCCTGCACGAACGCGGCATATTCGGCGTTGGTGACCGCGACCGGAGACATGCGGAAAGGCGAAAGCTTCACCTTGCGCCGCGGGCTGTCGAGGTCGTCGGGAAAGCGGGACTTCCGCGTGCCCATGTCGAAGATGCCGCCCGGGATCTCCGTCAGCGCTTCCCACAGCCGCGCTTGCACGTCCGCCGGAGCGCGGGCGACGCCCAATGCACGTTCCATCAAGACGTCCTGCGACGTGATTGCGCCTCCGCTCGCGGCGCAACATGACTTCTTTGGTGCGGGGTCGGACATCTGAGAACTTGCCGTATAGGGAAAAGCCCGTGATTGCTCGGCCATCCGGCGGGTCGTGTCAACGGGCGGCAAGGGACTGCCCTTGGCGTCGCGGGTTGATCGCCTTTCAGCGCGCTTGGCTGCCCGGACTGCGCCGACCATGTGGCGCCGGTCCGGACCAGCTAATGGGCACGCCGTTCAGAACAAGTTAAACCGCGGCACGGCACAACGCATTCCGGTGGGTCACCTTTCCGTAGCGGGCCACCAAACCGATGAAGCAATCTACACGCTAGCGCCTCCAGGTCCGTATTCCGTCATGCGTCACTGTTCTTGATCAAAGGCACGCAAAGGCTGACGCATGTGCCTGACTCGACCTCTTCCAGTTTCACACTGCCGTGGTGCCGGCGCATGACCTGCTCCACGATGGCCAGACCGAGGCCCGTTCCTTCGCCGTTCTGAAGCTGCGAAAAGCGGCGGAATGCGATTTCCGCCTGATCGAGCGGGATGCCCACCCCGTCGTCCTTCACAGTGATCACCGCCTCCCCGTCGCGGCGGGCGGTGACCACCTTGATCCGTGTCATCCCGTTGCCACCATGGCGCAGGGCGTTCTCCACCAGATTGGTAAGCGCCTCACCCAACAGAATGGGGTCGCCTTCCACATCCAGCGCGGCCTCCGACCGTTCCAGCGCAAAGTCGATCTCGCGGGACAGAACCGCCGGAGCAAGGCTGCTGCAGACGTCTTCGACCACATCGTTGAGGTCGAAGCGCGTGACCGGCGCGGCGACATCGTACCGGAGGCGCTCAAGCGACAACAACTGGTTCGCCAGCCGGGCGGACACACGGGCGGCGGCGATGAGTTCGGCCTGTCGGGCAGCCCGTTCCTTCTCGTCGCGGACATCGGGCAACGTCTCGGCCAGCGCCAGAAGCGCAGCAGCCGGGTTCCGCAACTGGTGCGCGGCGTCGGAAATGAAGGACTGGTGCACCTCGATACTGTCCCGCACCTGCCCAAGCAGGCGGTTCAGGGTCGAGACCACACCCGCGACCTCCTTGGGCACGGGGCGGCGGATGCGACCGAGGTCATCCGGAGACCGTTGCCGGATCGCCTCCTGGAGGTCGTTGAGCGGACGCAGGCCGATCTGGACGCCGAACCAGACCACCAGTGCCAGCGCCGCCATCAGGCCCGCCATCAGGGCAATCGCCCGAAGCGCCAGTTCGCGTGCAAAAGCCTGACGGTCACTGACCCGCTGCCAGACGGTCACGACCGTCTCGCCCGACAGGTTGCCGATTGTGCGGTTCTCGATCATGCGCAGGACGCGCATCTCTTCGCCCCGGTAATTGGCGAAGTAGTAGCTGGGCAAGTCGCTGTCCGTCGTCTCGGCGGCCCGTGGCGGATAGGCATAGCCGGTCACGTAATAGCCGCCCGGCCCGGTGACATGGTAGAAGATCTCCCCGCCGCCCGCGTCCGAGATAAAGCTGCGTGTGCTGGGAGACAGGGCGTCCCCTTCGGAGATCGCGACGTCCCGCGAAATCGCGAGCGCCGCCGCCAGCAGGCTGCGGTCGAACAACTCTTCGGATGTCCGCTGCGCCGCCTCGAAACGCCACAGGCCAAGCAGGACGGACACCACAAGCAGGGGCGGCAGGATCACCAGGAACAGCCGCAACCGCAGTGACATCGCCTTGCGGGTCACCCGCCTGCGCGGACTATGCACCATCGACTTCCAGCATGTAGCCCAGGCCCCGGGCTGTCTTGATGCGGATGCCGAAGGGTTCGAGCCGTTTCCGCAGACGCGAGACATGCGGCTCGATCGCACTGTCCTCGGCGTCCGACCCGATACCGTAGACGTGGCTGATCAACTGCGCCTTCGACACGAGCCTCCCGCGCCGTTCCAGCAGGCACTCCAGCGTGGCGATTTCCTTGCGCGGGATATAGAGCGGCTGTTCGTCCTGCAGAAGCTGGCGCCCGGTGCGGTCGAAGACCAGCGGGCCAAGCTTGTCACGTGCCGCGAACTCGATGTTCTTGCGCCGGGCCATGGCGCGCAGGCGGGCTTCCAGTTCGTCCATCTCGAACGGCTTGGTCAGGTAGTCGTCCGCCCCGGCGTCCAGCCCCGCCACCCGCTCCGCCGTCTCGGACCGCGCGGTCAACAGGATGACCGGCGTCCCGTCCCCGCGGCGCCGCAGGGCCCGCAGGACCGAGAGACCGTCCATGCCCGGCAGGTTCAGGTCCAGAACCACGAGGTCCGCGCCTTCCTGCGCAAGGAAAGCATCGGCTTCAGCGCCGTCATAAAGGAGGTCCACCGAGTGCCCCCGGTCCCGCAGACGGAATGCAATGCCGTGTGCCAGGGCCTCGTTGTCTTCTATGACCGCGATCCGCATGGTTACTTCTTTGTCATGTTGCGCAAGTTTCGCGCAAGGTTGGAACGGCATGGTGCAGCCGTTGGAGGAGGGAATCATTCCCTTGAAAAGATAACATCTGACGTGCCGGAGGTTCATCCGGCACGGTCAAGGTCTACGGGAGGACACCAATGACCATCAAGAACCTTGCAACCTCTGTTGCTGCACTCGCCCTCATGTCGGCACCGGCCCTGGCCGAAGTGGACTTCTCCGGGAAGACGATCGAATGGGTCATCCCGTTCTCGGAAACCGGCGGTTCGGCCAAGTGGGCGAACTTCTTTGCACCGCTGCTGGCGCAGGAACTGCCGGGCAACCCGACCGTCGTGGTCAAGTTCATGCCGGGCGCAGGCTCGACCAAGGGCGCCAACTGGTTCCAGGAGCAGGAACACAACGACGGCACGCTGCTGTTCGGCACCTCCGGGTCGACGCAGTTCCCCTACCTGCTCAACGATCCGCGGGTGCGCTACGAGTATAACGACTGGATCCCGGTCATGGCCTCCGGCACCGGTGGCGTGGCCTACCTGAACCCCGAGGACGGCGCGAAGTTCGACGGCACCGCCAACGCGCTGAAGGACGTGGACCTGATCTTCGGCTCGCAGGGCGCGACCGGTCTCGACCTCGTGCCGCTGCTGGCCTGGAAGATGCTGGGGATGAGCGTCGAGCCCGTCTTCGGCATCAAGGGCCGGGGTGACGGCCGCCTGATGTTCGAGCGTGGCGAAGCCACCATCGACTACCAGACCTCTTCCGGCTACCTGTCGGGCGCCGCGGATCTGGTCGCTGCCGGAACTGCCGTGCCGATGATGAGCTGGGGCGCGCTGGACGAGAACAACCAGATCGTCCGCGATCCGACCTTCCCGGACATGCCGTCCTTCAAGGAAGTCTGCGCGGCAACCGAGGGCTGCGAGACCGAGGGCGTGGCTTGGGACGCATGGAAGGCTTTCTTCATCTCCGGCTACCCGTCGCAGAAGATCGCCTTCCTGCCCAAGGGCACACCGCAGGACGTGGTCGACACCTATGTCGCCGCTTTCGAAGCCGTGCGCGCCCGTCCCGACTTTGCCGAGATCTCGTCGAACGAAGTTGGCGAGTACCCGATGTTCGTGGGTGAAGGTGCCGTCAAGGCCACCAAGGAAGCCACGACCGTGACGCCCGAGGCCAAGGAGTACGTCATCGACTGGCTCAAGGACTCCTACGGTGTGACGATCGAGTAATCGGCGTCCCCGCGGGCCCCGCCACTGCGGCTGGGGCCCGCAGCCTTTCTACCTCCTGAAAATTCAACCGAAAGAACGGTGCGATGGATCTCTTCGCGACCGCCCTGCCGGCGCTTGCCGACGCATGGGCTCTCATTCTGCAACCTGTCGTCCTGGGATACCTTGTCCTGGGCGTGGTCATGGGCCTTGCAGTCGGTGTGTTTCCCGGCCTCGGCGGCATCGCCGGGCTGTCGCTGCTGCTGCCCTTCATGTTCGGCATGGAACCGGTTCTCGGCCTCGCGCTGATGATCGGCATGGTGGCCGTGGTCCCGACCTCGGACACATTCTCATCGGTGCTCATGGGCATCCCGGGCTCATCGGCCTCTCAGGCCACGGTGCTCGACGGCTTCCCGCTGGCGCGCAAGGGTCAGGCGGCGCGGGCGCTGTCGGCGGCCTTCACCGCCTCGCTCTTCGGCGGCCTTGTCGGAGCAGTGTTCCTGACGCTCTTCATCGTCGTGGCGCGGCCGCTTGTGCTGGCCTTTGGCCTGCCGGAAATGCTGATGATCTCCATCCTCGGCCTCTCGATGGTAGCAGTTCTCGCGGGCCGCGTCGCGCTCAAGGGGCTGGCGGCGGCTGGCCTCGGCATGCTGATCGGCACCATCGGTGTCGCCGACGCAGGCGGCTCGCTGCGTATGGCGAGCTATGACTTTCCCTACCTCACGGACGGCCTGCAGCTGGTGATCGTGGGACTCGGCATCTTTGCCGTGCCCGAGATCGTCTCGCTCCTGCGGCAAGACCGGTCCATCGCAAAGGACGCGTCGCTCGGCGCGGGCTGGATGGACGGCGTGCGCGACTGGTTCGCCAACAAGTGGCTGTCGGTGCGCTGCTCGCTGATCGGCGTGCTGGTCGGCGTGATCCCCGGCCTCGGCGGCTCTGTCGTCGACTGGATCGCCTACGGCCACGCGGTGCAGACCACCAAGGACAAGTCGAACTTCGGCAAGGGCGAGATCCGCGGCGTGATCGGGCCGGAAAGCTCTAACAACGCCAAGGAGGGCGGCGGCCTCGTCCCCACCCTGCTCTTCGGCATCCCAGGCTCCGGCTCGATGGCGATCTTCATCGGTGCCATTGCGCTGCTCGGCTCCGGTGACATCGAGGTCGGCCCGGCGATGCTGCGCGACAACCTCGACATCACTTATTCCATCGTGTGGTTGCTGGCTCTGGCCAACGTCGTCGGCACCCTGCTGTGCATCGGCGTCTCGGGCGGCATCGCCAAGCTGACGACCATTCGTTTCACCTACCTTGCGCCGTTCCTGTTCATGCTGATCGCCTTCGCGGCCTTCCAGTCCGGGCAGAACTTCGAGGACATCCTCGCGCTCTTCGCCATCGGCCTGATCGGCATCTTCCTGCGCCGGTTCGACTGGTCGCGCCCGGCCTTCCTGATCGGCTTCGTGCTCTCGAACCCGGTCGAGAAGTTCTCGAACCAGGCCTTCCAGATCGCGTCGTTCCGCTTCCGCAAGTCGTTCGAGGAAGGGATGGACTACATCTTCTCCCCCATCGTCATCGTGCTGCTGATCGTCACGGTCGTGTCGGTGGTGCTGGGTATTCGGCAAGCCAAGACCATCATGGCCGAAGGCGACGTGAAGGCCGGATCGAAGCGCGCGCCGATCGTCTTCCTTCTGGTGATCCTGGCCTACGTCGTGACCGCGCTGATCAACGCCAACATGATCCCCGACTACAACATGACGGACAAGATCGTACCGCTGGTGATCGGGGGCATCACGCTGGTCGCCCTGCTGATCCTCTTGGCGCAGATGCTGATGCGGCCCGAGGGCGACACCATCTTCGCCGACAAGGAAATGGCGGGTGAGGACGCGGATGCGCCCTACGGCCTCTGGGGCACGCTGGCGTGGTTCGCCGGGCTGATCGCGGCCACCTACGTGCTGGGCTTCATCCTCGCGCTGGCCGGGTTCCTCGTGACCTTCCTGCGGGTCCGGGCACAGGCACCCTGGCCGAAAACGCTGATCCTGACCGCCTGCGGCATCGCGCTGATGTGCGTGATGGCCGGTGCACTCAACCGCGATTTCCCTCCGGGCCTTCTGCAGGACGTCACCGACCTGCCCTGGCCGCTGAACTGATCCCCGGGAGACAATGACATGACACAGACAGGCATCCCCTACGTCTTCATGCGGGGCGGGACCTCGCGCGGGCCCTATTTCAACCGCGCCGACCTGCCGGAGGACCGCGAAACGCTGGCCGAGGTTCTGATGGCCGCCGTCGGCGCGGGCCACGCGATCAACATCGACGGCATCGGCGGCGGCGTGGCGGTGACCACGAAGGTCGCCATGCTGTCGCCGTCGGACGACGACTGGGCGGACGTGGACTACTTCTTTGCCCAGGTTTCGGTGGCGGACCGGCTGGTCGACTTCAAACCCACCTGCGGCAACATCCTGTCGGGCGTCGGCCCGGCGGCGATCGAGATGGGCCTCGTCACCGCCACCGGGAACGAGACGGAGATCAGGATCCGCGCCGTCAACACCGGGGCAAAGGTGCTGGCCCGGGTCCAGACGCCCGGCGGCGTACTGCGCTACGATGGCGAGACGGAGATCGCCGGAGTACCCGGGGGGGCCGCACCGATTGCGCTCAACTTCATGGGCGTGGTGGGATCCTCGACCGGGGCGTTCCTGCCCACGGGCAACCTGCGCGACACTTTCGACGGTATCGAGGTCACCTGCATGGACGTGGCCATGCCCATGGTGATCGGCCGCGCTGCGGACTTCGGCCTGACCGGATACGAGAGCGCCGAGGCGCTGGACGCGAACAGGGACTTCTTTGCCCGGATGGAGGCCGTGCGCCTTCGGGCGGGCGCGGCCATGGGCATGGGCGACGTGGCGCAATCGGTCACGCCGAAGTTCGGCCTGTTGGCCCCCGCCAACGACGGTGGCACGATCTGCACGCGCTACTTCATGCCCTGGACGACGCACCCGTCGATGGCGGTGACCGGGTCGCAGTGCCTCGCCTCCTGCGCGCTGACCCCCGGCACCGTCGCGGACGGCCTGCTGGAGCGGCCCACCGAGAGCCCGGCCAACGTCGTTCTCGAACATGCGTCCGGCACCATCGAGGTGCTGGTGGATTTCGACATGAACAACCACTTCACGCTGAACTCCGCCGGGCTGCTGCGCACCGCTCGCAAGCTCGCGGACGGGCACATCTACGTGCCCGCTTCGATCTGGAAAGGGCGCTGACATGCCGATGATGAACCTGCTCGTGGCTTTCAACGGCTCTGACGGCTCGGTCGCCGCGCTGCGCTATGCGGCGTCGCTGGCGGACCGGCTGGGCGCGCATGTCACCGCCATGCTGGCGCACAGTTCGCACGAGGTGATCGACAAGCGGTCGCGCTGGATCCCGAAGGAGGCGCGGGCGCTGCTCGACGCGGCCAACTCGGACATCCTACGCGAGATCGAAGCGAAGTTCGAAACGGAACGCACGGCCCTCGGGTTGGCCAACGCGCTTCAGCTGAAGGAAGTCACCGGCCGCGTCGACAACGTCCTGTCCGAGGCCGCACGGCATTACGACATGCTGATCGTGGGCAGCCATGCCGACACCGACGACGAGCATGTGACGCTGCACCCGGACCGCATCGCGCTGATGTCCGGGCGCCCGGTGGTCGTCGTGCCCGCGGGCTATGACGGCGGCGGCGGCCTCAGCCACTCCGCGCTGGCATGGGACGGTGGCCGCGCCGCGGCGCGCGCCCTGTCAGACAGCCTGCGCCTGATCGAGGACGACGGACGTGTCAGCGTCCTGACCGTCGGTCCGCGCACCGCATGGCCGATCGAGGACCTGATGACCCACCTCTCCCGTCACGGGGTCGAGGCCGTGCACGAGGAATGGCCCACGTCGCACCCCGTGGCCCCTACCCTTCTCGGCTGGTGCCAGAAACATCGGCCCTCCCTGCTTGTGCTCGGTGCCTTCGAGCATTCGAAGTTCCGTGAAGACCTGCTTGGCGGTGTCACCTCCGAGGTCCTGGCGCAGATCGATATCCCCGTACTCCTGTCGCACTGAGGAGCCCCGAATGAGCGATTACGAAAAACTGAGCCGCGTGCGCCGCGATCTGGAAGAGATCCGCAGCGACCTATCACAGCGGATCGCCAAAGACGGTCCCGGCCAGTCCGACCTTCTGATCTTGCACGAACGGGTCAGCCGGGCGATCAAGGCGCTCTCTCCCCAAAGCTGACAGGGCACATCACATGAAGGTCCACATTCTCGACAACTGGTTCGACACGTTGCGGGGGCTGCCCTGCTTCCGCCTGCTCGACGGACATGACGTCACTGTCTGGACCGACCATGAACCCGACGAGGCGGCCCTGGCCGCCCGTCTGGCCGAGGCCGAGTGTGTCGTGCTGTTCCGGGAACGCACGCGGGTCACGCGCGGCCTGCTGGAGCGCCTGCCGAAGCTGCGACTGATCTCCCAACGCGGGGTCTGGCCACATGTAGATGTGGAGGCCTGCACCGACCGGGGTGTGCTGCTCTGCTCCAACAAGGGCGCGGATGGCGCGAATTATGCCGCTGCCGAACTGACCTTCGCCCTGATCCTGTCTGCGATGCGCCAGTTGCCGCAGCAGATGGCCAGCGTCAAGGCGGGCCGGTGGCAGATGGGCGTGGGCCGCACGCTGCGCGGCCGGACGCTGGGTCTGTACGGCTATGGCCGGATCGGTCGCGTCGTGGCGGACTACGCCCGCGCTTTCGGCATGGAGGTGGTCTGGTGGGCCTCCGACGAGGGGCGCGCCCGGGCGCGCGCTGCGGGCGAGCATGTTGCGGATAGCCGGGCCGCCTTCTTCGCCGAAAGCGACGTGGTCTCCCTGCACCTGCGCCTGACCCCGGAGACCCGGGGCATCGTTACCGCAGAGGACCTGTCGCAGATGTCGCCGCGCTCCGTCCTCGTGAACACGTCCCGCGCCGGGTTGATCGCTCCGGGCGCCCTGCTTGCGGGGTTGAACGCGGGCCGCCCGGGCATGGCCGCCATCGACGTCTTCGACACCGAGCCGCTGACCGACGCGCATGACCCGCTGCTGTCGCATCCCAACCTGATCGCCACGCCGCATATCGGCTTTGTCACCGAGGACGAGTTCGACAAGCAGTTCGCCGACATCTTCGATCAGGTGAACGCCTACGCCGCGGGCGCGCCGATCCACATGGTCAATCCTTCCGTCTTCGGGCGATGATCGCTGCCAGCACCGGCGCGCCGACGATCACGATGACGATGCGGGTCAGGTGGTGCGTTATGACAAACCCGAGGTCTGCGCCCGTCACGATGGCCAGCACCGTCATCTCGGCCTGACCGCCGGGCGCGAAGGCAAGGAAAGCGGCAACCGGCTCTCCCAGTCCCAGCCAAGTGACGACACCCGAAAAGGCCGCCGCGAGCACGGCCAATACCATAACGTAGGCGATGCCCGCTGCGACCACGCGGGTCAGTTCCTTCCATGTGACGCCGAGGAACTGCACCCCGATCCCGCAGCCGATGAAGAACTGCGCAAGGAGGATCGCTTCGGCCGGGGGGCGGGCATGGATCACGTCTGTCAGGGACAGGATTGCGGTGACGATCATCGGGCCAAGGATCGACGCGCCGAACAGGCCGATGCGCTCCCCGCCCTTCCAGCCGATCCATGCGGCGGCGACCATGATCAGCAGCTCATGCACCGGCAGGTCGGCGACCGGCGCCCCGATGGGATTGGTCAGACCCACGCCGTAGAAGTGACCGAGGATGAAGGGGGCGAGCGTCACGATGATCAGCACACGCGTGCCATGGACAAGTGACAGCACCCGCGGGTTGGCCCCGGCCTCAGTGCCAAAGATCACCATGTCCTGAAGGCCGCCCGGCATGGCGGCATAATAGGCGGTGGGCCCGTCGAACCCCCAGAGCTTGCGGAAGAACGGCACACCGACCAGCGCGATCACCGCAATGAACAGCGGGATCAGCGCGACGGAGACAGCCATGCGGGGCAGTTGGGCGATGACGTCCGGCGTGATGGAGGCACCGACGGCAACGCCGAGAATCGTGCGGGCCGCCACGGACACCTGCCCGAACCCCTTCAGGGGCAGATGCGCCAGTGCCCCAGCCAGGCAGAAGGCCATCGGGCCGAAGAGAAACGGCAAAGGCAGGCCGCCCAGCCAGAACAGGGCCGTTCCAATCGACGCAAGGACGAGGGTCAGCGCCCGTCGACGCAATACGTGATCCAGAAAATGTATGCGCAAACCGGCCTCCCGAGTCTCTGGCTACGGTAATGGATACCTGTGTATCCATCTGCATACAATATATGTCAGTATGAACGCTGGCCACCGAAGGTGAATACACCTCTGCAAGGCACCGTCGCTTGAAGGATCGCTTCACGCAGGCCCCGGGACGCAAGCGCTTACCCTCCCTCCGGCAGCCGTTCCATCCGGCGTTGCGAGGCACTTCGATCATCAGTTCGGGGCGCCTGTCGTGATCGATGGATCGCACGGATTTACCGATCAGCGGATTGGGCTGGCCAAAAGAATTGCGGACCGCGGCGGCGAATCCCACCGTGCCGATCAGTCATGCGCGGTGAAGTTGCGGCGGCAGGCGTGCTACAGTAAATTTCCTGGGCATGACACGGCACCGCGGAGGTGCGCGCTGCCTTCTTTCATTCTGCCGCCACTTCGGTCCGGATCACGGCTATCGGCGTGCCGTCGCCGCGGGTCATGAGCATCTTCTGGCCGTGGCCGAAGACATGGACGGTATCGCCCTGATTGAGGTTGCCGAGGTAGACGACGTCGCGTTTCCGGACTGGACCAGTGCCCCCTGCCCGCGCATGGGCGGCTGTCGTGGCGATGCGCGAGAAGGCCGGGAAATACAGCAGCCCCACGGTATTGAAATCCAGCGCGGGCACCGGGCGTTCAACATGGATCTCGGTTGCCCGCGCCACGACGGTTCCCCGCAGGCTACGGGCCGTTTCCCGCGCCTGACGATCCAGCGCCAGCAGGGCCGGGTCGGCCGGGGGCAGGTGCATCTGGCCCAGGACAGAGTTGCGATAGATCCGCGTGTTGCAGCCTTGCGTGTCATGGCTGACAAAGGTCGAGATCATGGACAATTCGGCAATCACCGCGCCGTCGACCAGCAGCCGGTGCCGCGACCCGGTGCGCGTCTCGGTCACTGCGAACAGCACGGATGCCACCTTTACATCGCGCCCCAGCAACGACGCGGACGGCTGCAAACTCAGCGACGTGGCGCAGAACGCAGCGTAGACCGGCCGCCCGTCTGCCGCGTGGAACACCGCCTCGCGCTGGCCAAGCGCCTTGGCGATCAGTGCCCAATGCTGATCGCCGCAAAAGCGCAGGACCCATTGCTCGGACAGCCCGTCCGGCGACAGCTGCGCCATGCCAAGCGGTAGGTCGGCGCAGATCTCGACCGGCGCGGGGCGGGCCACAAAGGCGACGACCGCCATCAGGCGACCGCCCGCTTGCTGGTATCCTTCAGTTGCGCGGCGATCTGGTTGGCAAGATAGGCGCTGTCCTCCTCGATCCCCAGGAACCGGCCCGAGCCCCAGGTGTTCAGCCAGCCCAGGCCGATGAAGTGGAAACCGTGCACATCCGTGACACCGCGGTGGAACTTCGGTTTGCCCCGCGCGTCGAAGACATCGACTTCGATCCAGGAATAGTCCGGACGGAACCCTATGGCCCAGAGGACCGACGCGATACCGGCCTCCTTGATGTCCAGTTCCGTGCGCTCGGATTCCGGCTCCCAGACCTTGACGAAAGGGGGCTCTTCGGGCGCGTCGATGCCGGTCCGGGCGATGTAGCTGTCGATCTGGTCGCGGATGCCGACGTAGCTGCGGTCGGCGTCGTCGAGGTTCTTGGCGAGGTCGGGCAGGAATTCCAGCCTGCGCCCGTCCATGTTCGCCAGAGAGCCATACAGCTCGACCCCGTGATCCACATGCCACTTGCGCAGGTCAATCTCCTTCCCGCCGTCGCGGCCGGACATGTAGTGGTTGGTCTGCGTCATCGCCTTCACCGGGTCGGGATGGGTGTCGATGGTGACCCTGTAATGCCCGGCGTCGTGCAGCCAGTCGGTCGCGTCGCGGCCGCGATACTTGCGCGGGCTGCGCGGCGCGGGGCCGACGGCAAGGTGTACGCCCCGCCCTGCCCTTACGAAATCCTCCATGATCTGCACGCCGGATTGACCGGTGCCCACGATCAGCACGTCGCCTTCCGGGAGTTGCGCCGGGTTGCGGTAATCGACCGAGTGCATCTGCACGATGGTCGGGTCCAGCGCCTCGGCATAGGCGGGCTCGATGGGCTTGTCATAGCCGCCCGTGGCGATCACCACCTGATCACAGGTCCATGTGCCGATGGTCGTCTCGACCACGTACCCGCCCTGCGGATGATGCGCGATGCGGGTCACCGTGACATGTTCGTAGAGGTTCGGCTCGAAGGTCGCGGCGAATGCGTCGAGATACGTGGTGATATCCTCGCGCAGCATGAAACCGTCAGGGTCGGTACCGCCGAATTCCTTGTCGTAGTGGAATCCGGGCAGACGGCATTGCCAGTTCGGCGTGACAAGGCAGAAGCTGTCCCACCGGTTCACACGCCAGGAATGGAATTTCTCGTGGCGTTCGAAGACGACGCTTTCGATGCCCTTCTTTTGCAGCTGACAGGCCACGGAAAGGCCGGCCTGACCGCCGCCGACAATCGCGACAGCGACATGCGGGATGTTTGCGTTTTTCATGGTCTCGGTCCTTTTCATGCGATCGACAGGCAGGTGACCTGCGCGTCGGGCTGCCCTTCGAAATCGGCGACCCGCCGTTCGATCCGGTCGAGCTGATCCATCGCGGAAGAGCAGGCGAAGCCGTATTTGCGTTCGACCCGGTTAGAGGCGCGCTCCATCGCGATCCGGGCTCGCAGCAAGAAGTCCGGCAGCGGGTAGCTTTGCCCCGGAGTGAACAATTCGGTGATGACGCTCGACGGGGAATAGCAGCGCTCTTCGCTGCCATCGGGCCAGCGCAGGGTCCAGTGCATCTCAGGCATCGGCTCGCTCCTTTCGGGACGGCGACAAGTATGGTGTCTGGGCATGGTCCCAGAACAATGCGGTCTCATGGTCGCGTTGCAGGCGAAGGTCGGAACCTTCGGTAATGCTGCCGATGGGGTCGGCCCAGATGCCGCGCCCCCGGAAGGCAAGGCAGACCTCGGCCGCGTGCTCCGGCGCGACAGAGAGCAGGAATCCGAAGCTGGGGAAGCTGTGCAGCCAGCGCAGCAATGACACATCGGCGGGCGGCAGGATGCTGTCGAGGTCGAGCACTGCACCCACACCCGAGCTTTCGCAGAGCATGAGCGCAGTCCCCGCGATGCCGCCCTGGCTGATGTCTTTGCCAGCGCGCAGCAATCCTGCCTCGGCGAGCGAGGGCAACAGCGCCAGATCACCGCGCAGGCGGTCGTGTGGTGCGTCGAGAGCGGCACAGAAATTGTCGAAGTTCACGTAGCGGCCCCGGTGGTCGATGGCGGCCAGCAGCACGTCGCCGGGGAGGGCATCGAAGCTGGTCACAGGTGCTCGGGCCTTGCCCAGCACCGACACGGCGAGGTTCAGTTCGGCAGCCGCAAAGTTGGTATGGCCACCTACCAGAGGCACGCCATAGGCCGTGGCGGCATCACGCAGCCCCTTCATCAAGGGCGCGGCAAGATCGGCATTCGGGGCCCAGACCTGGTCGATCAGCGCCGTGGCCCGACCGCCCATCGCGGCGATATCCGACAGGTTCACCATGACCCCGCACCAGCCCGCGAACCACGGGTCGGCCTGAACGAAGGCGGGGATGAAGCCCTCCCCCGCGAAGAGGTCAAAGCCCTCCACCGTTTCGATCATCGCCGCATCGTCGCCCGGGCGGCCGGGCGCGCTGGCGGTCAGCCCCAGCATCCCGGCGGCCTGAGCAATCCCCAGCTTGGACCGGATCGCCGGGTGCGCGCGCAGAGCCTCGGCCATATCAGCCAGCGTTTCGGTCATGCCCGCCGCCCCGGCTTCATGAACCAGCCCGCCGTCGGGTCGTCACAGGGCGGATAATGCGCCAGGTCGGCGGACATGCGTGCATGCGGCACGCCGTGCAGTTCGACCTCTTCCAGCACGGTCCATTTCAACCGGCGGAACAGCGGCACGTTCTGTATCTGCACATGCGCCAGAAAGGTGTGACAGCCGCGCGCATTTGCCGTGCAGACCGCAAGGCGGATCAGTTCGGTCCCCAGCCGCCCGACCTGCCGAAAATCGCAGTCCACCGCCAGCCGCGATCCCCACCAGAGGCCCGGGCTGTCCTCGTGGATGCGCACCGTGCCGACCACCTCATCGGCCTCGTGCGCATAGGTGGACAGTGCCACCAAATGCGTGGCGACCAGGTCGATCTCGTCGCGGTCGTGGTCCTTGAAGATCGCCTGTTCCTCGACGAAGACCTTTCGGCGCAATGCCTCGGCTCCGCGCGCCTCGAAGGGTTTTGACGCCGCGCGGATGTAGTAGCCGGGGCATTGGAACAGGTGCGGCTCAAGCTCGATCATGCCGGCACCTTCAGCTTTTCATAGGTCGACAGGGCCGAACACGCGCCGCATTTGCCGCACCCGGCCTTGATGTCTTCGGACCGGATGCCCGCGCGTACGATCATCTCGCCCAGCGGGCGCAGGATCGAGGCCATGAATTCGGGCTTCGGAGCCGGATGGCTTTCGAGCGGCGTGCCCGAGATTGGCACAAACGGCACGACAAAGGGATAGACGCCCATGTCGCACAGCTTCTGCCCCATCTCGAGGATCGCCTCTCGCGTGTCGCCGAGACCGGCGAGGATGTAGGTGGAGACCTGCGCGCGGCCAAACACCTTCACCGCCGCCTCGAAGCTGGACATGTATTTCTCCAGCGGCACGGTGGCCTTACCCGGCATGATCCGCTCGCGCACCTCCTGCGTGACCGCCTCCAGATGCATGCCAAGCGCGTCGATCCCGGCATCCTTCATCCGCTGGTGCCAGATGTCGTCGTCGGGCGGCTCGCACTGGCCCTGCAAGGGCAGGTCGACGGCGGCCTTGATGGCGCGGGCGCTGTCTACCATGACCGCCGCACCGCGATCCTTGCCCCTCGGCGTGCCGGTGGTCAGCACCATGTGCTTCACGCCGTCCAGCTCGACGGCGGCCTTGGCGACCTCGGCAAGCTGTTCGGGCGTCTTGTGGGCGATGGTGCGCCCGGCGGCGAGGCTCTGGCCGATGGCACAGAACTGGCAGGTCTTCTTGCGGCTTTCGTAACGGATGCAGGTCTGCAGCACGGTCGTCGCCAGAACGTCACGCGAATGCAGGACGGCGATCTGGCTGTAAGGAATGCCGTCTGCGGTCTTCAGGTCGTAGAACCTCGGCCGCGTGGGAAAGCGCACCTTGGCGATCTCGATGCCGTCACGGGTCACACGGGCCTCCCCGCCCGCATCCGGCGGCTCGACCAGAAACGGAGACTCGAAGGCAGGCGCGGTGTGCACCGGGACCATCACGGTCGTTTCGCCGATTGTGATGGCCTTGTGGTCCGAGGGCCCTGCCCCGCCGCGCCGCGCCTCGTGGCCAGCCCGCGGGTCGACCAGCCGCATGCCGTGGGATTGCAGATCGTTGATCAGGTCGGCATCAGACATGGCTCGGTTCCTTTTCGTCGAGATCGCCTTGGGCGGGAGGGTGCGGCACGGCGGCGGCCTCAAAGGCCACGCGTGTTTCGGCGGGCCGCCTGTCATGCACGAGGTGCAGCAGCTCTGGCCGGGCATAGTGGCCGACGCTGTCCATCATGCGCTTGCGCTTGGTGATCAGCTTCATGTCCAGATCGGCGATCAGGATGCCTTCGCCCTCGGTCAACGGCGGGGCGAGGTGGCGACCTTCGGGCGAGATGATGCAGGTCATGCAGCCGTCGCGCATGGCTTTCTGCAGTTTCGGATCGGGATGCAGCGACTGGATCTGCTCTTCGGTCAGCCAGCCGGTGGCGTTGACCACAAAGCATCCCGCCTCGAGCGCGTGGTGGCGCATCGTGACCTCGATCTGTTCGCCAAAGATCGGACCGACCAGAGAGCCAGGGAAATGCGCCGCGTGAATTTCCTCGTGCTGGGTCATCAGCGCGTAACGGGCGAGCGGGTTGTAATGCTCCCAACAGGCCAGAGCGCCGACGCGGCCGACTTTGGTCTCAACGACCTTCAGCCCGGCCCCGTCGCCCTGCCCCCAGACCATGCGCTCATGGTAAGTCGGCGTGATCTTGCGGCGCTTCAGCGCAAGGCTGCCGTCGGCATCGAAGATGAGCTGCGTGTTGTAAAGGGAGCCATGGTCGCGCTCGTTCACGCCCAGCACGACGACAACGCCGCGCTTGCGCGCAGCCTCGGCCACGGCCTGGGTTTCCGGCGAGGGCACGACCACCGCCTGATCATAGAGCTCCAGATGTGCCGCGCCCTGTTGCACGGGGGCAGCACGAAAGAGAAATAGGGGTAATAAGGCACGAAGGTTTCCGGAAAGACGATGAACTCCGCACCTTTCTCGGCGGCTTCGGCGATGGCATTCAGCACCCGCTCGATGGTGCCCGCACGGCCCGTCAGGTCCGGCGCGATCTGCACCGCGGCGGCGCGTATGGTGTCGGTTCTCATGGTCCCTGGTCCTTCCTTATCGTGGAGCAAAGGATCGGAGCCGCGCCGCTGACCGGCACGGCTCCGCATGTCTCACACCGTCCAGGTGTCGAGGATGAAGGCGTTGTCCTTGCGGTGCAGAAGGATGCAATCGAGCACGTCCTGAGGCGCAATCGGAGTGATCCCGGGCAGCAGCGAGGGTTCGCCATGACCGTAGAGCGCCTGCAGGGCAAAGCGGCAGGCGTAGATCTTGCCGCCCTCGGCCATGAACTTCTTGAGATTGGCGGCAAAGTTCTGGTGGCCGGGGAAGGCTTCGTCGCCAAGTGTCGGGAAACCACGCTGGATGCCGAGGGTGACGCCGGGGCCGTAAAGCAGGATCGAGGTCTCGAATCCTTTGCGTTGCAGACGAATTGCCTGCAGAATGTTGACCAAACCGATGGACCCTTCGAAGGCCACCGTATGGAAGGTCACAAGTGCCTTCTCCCCTTCGTCGGCCTTGACGTCTTCGAAGACCTTTTCTTCGTAGTTTACGAAGAAATCGCCGTCCTTATGCGCTTCTTTGGTAACTTCGGGCATCCCATATCTCCTGTTCACTGGATGCCTTCACACTGATCTCGCTACCAAAAATCTATCAATACAACATTCATTTATGCTACATTTTTGCATACAATAAAGCGGCCAAAGGTCGTGTTATTAGGCAGAGCCCGCAATTTCCGGTGAAATTATCCGCGGAAAATCAATCCGCTCCTCGCTGTCGCTGCTGCCGCACCTTCCGCAATCCGTCGCATCCATACAATGCGCTTCAATTCCCCCGAATCATTGGCTATCAACGCCTCAGAACGGAGAACGACATGACTGACTGGACGCCACGGGCCGAAACGAGCGGCAAGCCACGCTACATCGCAATCGCCGACGCGATAGAAAAAGACGTCCGCGACGGGCGACTGTCCCCGGGCACCAGGCTGCCGCCCCAGCGGATGCTTGCGAAACAGTTGGGCATCGACTTCACCACCGTGTCGCGCGGCTACAGCGAGGCGCAGTCCCGCGGCCTTGTCACCAGCCACGTGGGACGCGGCACATTCATCTCCAAACCGACCGAGGCCCCCAACGGTCCCGACCCGCTGCGCCTCGCCGATGAAGACCTGTCGATGAACCTGCCACCGGAGCCCACCGACCCCGGCCTGATCGCCAACATGCGAGCCGGACTGGATTACGTATCTGCCAATCTTCTGCAGCTGCTGCGCTACCAATCCTCGACCGGCTCCGACAAGGACAAGGCGGCGGCGTCAACTTGGCTTAGCCTTCGCGGCATGATCCCCAGCAGCGCACGTCTGGTCATTTCACCGGGCGCGCACAGCACGATCTGCGCCATCCTGACGATCCTGACAGAGCCCGGCGACACCATCCTGTGTGAACAGATCACCTATCCGGGCTTCCGCAACATCGCATCGCGGCGGGGCCTGAACCTTGTCGGAATCGAGATGGACAAGGATGGTATCTTGCCCGACGCCCTGGCGGACGCGATCCGGACGCACGGGCCCAAGGCGCTTTATCTCAACCCGACGCTTCAGAACCCGACGACGCTCACGATCCCCACGGACCGGAGGCTGGCCATCTCGGAGGTGCTGAACAAACACGGGCTGCAGCTGATCGAGGACGATGCCTACGGCTTCATCCCGGCAAAGGCCCCTGCCCCGATTGCCGTGTCGGCGCCGGATCTGACATGGCATATCGGAGGGCTGGCGAAATGCATCGGCGCCGGGCTGCGCCTGGCCTACACGGTGGCGCCCAACGGAAAGCAGGCCTATTCGCTCGGCCAGACGCTCAAAGTGCAGGCCGTGATGCCGTCGCCCATCACCACCGCGCTTGCAACGCAATGGATCGAGGACGGGACCGCCGATCAGATCCGGCGCTTCATCCGGTCAGAAACCTCGGCCCGGCAGGCCATAGCGCGCGAAGTCCTCGAAGGATTCGATTTTCGGGGGGCAGAGAATGCGTTCAACGTCTGGCTGTCCCTGCCGGAGGGCGTCGGAAGGGCCGACGTCGTCGCCCGGATGGCCGGGCGCCCGATCGGCATCATGCCGTCAGACGCGTTCAGCGTGGGAATAACCCCGGGAGATGAAGTGCGCCTGTGCCTTGGCGGATCACTGTCGCGAGAAGCCTTGCGGGCGAACCTCTATTTCCTGGTCAACAGTCTCCAGCACAGCGCGTTTCTTGGCTGATGGCGGGACCGGAAGCGGTCCTGCCAAATCCGTGCATCCCCTTGGCCCATTGAAACGCCACGAACATGCCCTTGACCGGCGGCAGCATCAGGAGCGCGAGAGCGATTGAAGCCGCTGACAACAGGCATGCCACGAGAAGCGGATTGTCCCGAAAGCTTTCGAAGAAGACCGGCAATGCAAAACCCATGAGGTGGCCAACCACAAGGATGGTGACATAGGCTGGGCCATCGTCTGCGCGCTGGGGCGTGAGGTCGTGACCTGCCACGGGATTTTTCCTCCACCGTCGATTAGAGTCCGGCCCAACCTGAGGACGGACAATGAAGCGAACGAGATTCACGGACGAGCAGATCATCGGCATCCTGGCCGAGCATGAGGCCGGCGCGAAGTGCGCCGATCTATGCCGCAAGCACGGCATGTCGGAAGGCACCTTCTACAACTGGAAGGCCAAGTTCGGTGGCATGACGGTATCAGAGGCCAAGCGGCTGAAGGCGCTTGAGGATGAGAACGCCAAGTTGAAGAAGCTTCTGGCCGAACAGATGCTGGATCTGGCGGCGATGAAGGATCTGGTTTCAAAAAAGTGGTAGGGCCCGCGGTGAAGCGCGAAGTCGTCGCCTATCTTCAGGCTGAGCATGGCCTGTCGGAACGGCGGGCCTGCCACATCGTCGGCGCGGATCGCACGATGATCCGCTATCGATCTCAGCGCGCGCCGGACACGGTTCTGCGCGGCCGGTTGCGGGACCTGGCCAACGAGCGTCGGCGGTTCGGCTACCGGCGCCTGTTCGTGCTGCTGCGCCGCGAGGGCGAGCCCTCGGGGATCAATCGGATCTATCGGCTCTACCGCGAAGAAGGGCTGACGGTGCGCAAGCGGAAGGCGCGGCGCAAGGCGGTCGGAACGCGGGCACCGATCCTGGTCGAGGCGCGACCGAACGCCCGTTGGTCATTGGATTTCGTCCATGACCAGTTCGCCAACGGCCAGCGCTTCCGCGTGCTCAACGTGGTCGACGACGTCACCCGGGAATGCCTGGCGGCGATCCCGGACACCTCGATCTCAGGGCGCCGTGTCGCGCGTGAACTGACGGCCCTGATCGAGCGCCGCGGCAAGCCCGGCATGATTGTCAGCGATAATGGGACGGAGCTGACCAGTAACGCGATCCTGCGGTGGTGTTCCGAGCACCGGGTCGAATGGCACTACATCGCGCCGGGCAAGCCGATGCAGAACGGTTTCGTCGAAAGCTTCAACGGCCGGATGCGCGACGAGCTGCTCAACGAGACCATGTTCCGCAATCTGGCCCATGCGCGGATCGTGATCGCAGCCTGGGCTACGGACTACAACACCGAGCGCCCCCATTCGGCCTTGGATTACCAGACCCCGGCTGCCTACGCGCGGACCCTGACCACCGCAATCGCCCGCCCCGCTGCGCGAGATGAAAGCTCCGCGCGCCGGGCGATTGCTCAACCTGCGCCAACCGGCGTAAACACTAACCGGGCTCCGGTCGTGGCTGGATGAAAGTTCAGTGGCAGGTCACGCTCCGAACAGACCGACCGAAGAAATTGACGTTCGATTATTTGACAGCACACTGTCAGAAAATGGAGAGAGCGTAGTCGGCTGACGACCGTTGGCGCCAAAGCGCCTTGGCCGGGGCATGGGGATTACGGGTGTTCTCCGACCCAGTCGAACAACCAACGGAGCCACAGCATGCCGACCATGACCGACCGCCCGAACGATCTTCAGGCGCAACGCGACACCTTCCACGACGAACTGGACAAGATGAGCATCATCCCGCTGTGGCTCAACCTCGGTGCCGCCGCCCAGACAGAGCCAAACGTCGCCGCCGTGCCGCATATCTGGCGTTGGAACGAAATCAAGCCGATGATTCTGCGTGGCGGCGATCTGATCACCCCGCAAGAGGCCGAGCGCCGGGTGCTGATGCTGATCAACCCGAGCTATGACAAGAAGAGCGCTCGCACCGTCGGAATGATCTTCGGCGGCATCCAGTTCCTGATGCCCGGAGAGATCGCGGACAGTCACCAGCATTCGCCGAATGCGCACCGCTTCATCATCGAGGGCGAAGGCGCCTACACGGCGGTGGACGGCGAACGTACCATCATGAAGAAGGGCGATTTCGTCACCACGCCCGCGTGGAAATGGCACGATCACGGCAACGAGTCCGACCGTGCGATGGCCTGGCTCGACGGTCTGGATCTGCCCTTCGTGAACCTGCTCGATGCGAATTTCTTCGAGGATTACGAGGACGGCAACAAGCAGACCCAGCCGATTTTCCGCAACACCGAGGACAGCCTTCACAGATGGGGGCGCGGCATGAAACCGGCTTGGGAACAGCCGAAGGAACCGCGCCAGTCACCGATCCTGAACTACCGCTGGACCGACAGCCGCGCCAACCTGCACGCTCTGCGCGAGGACGAGGGCAGCCCCTATGACGGCATCATCATGCAGTATGTGAACCCGCATAACGGTGGCCCCACCCTCCCGACCATCTCGGCCTACCTCCAGCTGCTGCGCAATGGCGAGCACACGAAGTCGCACCGCCACACCGCCAGCACGATCTACCATGTGGCCGAAGGCGGCGGCGGGTCGCTGATCGGCGATAGGGAAATCCTCTGGCAAGAGGGCGATACCTTCGTGATACCGTCGTGGATGGAGCACGAACACTGGAGCATCGACGGAGAGGCCGTTCTCTTCTCCTACAGCGACCGCCCCATCCTTCAGGCCTTCGGCTTCTACCGCGAAGCCGTTGGCGAGCGGCGCGGATGAGGAGAGCCGGAATGCCCAGGATCGACGAAACAACCGTTGTCATCATCGGAGCGGGGCCGGTCGGCCTCTTCCTCGCCAACGAACTTGGCTATCGCGGGGTGGACTACATCCTTGTCGAGCAGGGTGAAGGGAAGGTCTGGTTCCCGGCGGGCGAGAACTTCTTTTCGCGCACGATGGAGCATCTGCGCAGGTGGGGTATCGCGGATGATCTGCGCTATGGCGACGGCTTTCCCCAGGACATGCCGCGGAACATGGGCTTTTGCACCAGTATCTGGGGCAAACCGCTGGCACTTTTCACCGGGACATCCAACTCTGGTGCGCCGAAGGCAGACCCCTACTCGCCCGAGGGCGGTTTTTTCTATCCCAAGAAGGCCTTCGACCCGGCCCTGCGCGCTGCAGCCGAACGCCGGGGCGGCGACCTGCGCTATCAAACGAAACTGGACTCCTTCACGCAGGCGGACGGCCACGTCGATTGCACGGTCACCGGGCCGGACGGTCAGTGCTACGTCGTTCGCGGCAAGTGGCTGGCGGCCTGTGACGGCGGCCGCAGCGCGGTGCGCAAGGCGCTCGACATCCGCTTTGTCGGGACCTTCGGCGAAGGCTACAACTTCGCCACCTATTTCCGCTGCACGGGTCTGGCGGACCGGATCGACGCCATGTTCGGTCACCGCATGGCGCAGGTTCATACGCTCAAGGATGAAAGGCGGGCTTACCTGACCTCGGTCGACGGTGCCGGTGAATGGCGGCTGTCGGTCTATGCCAAAGAGGTCGAACAGCTCGACCCGGCAAAGGTGGTGCGCTCGGTGATCGGCGAGGACCTCGACTTCGAGGTGATCCAGGCGCAGCCCTGGTCCGGGCACCG
Organism: Sagittula sp. P11; assembly: GCF_002814095.1. Lineage (NCBI taxonomy): Bacteria > Pseudomonadati > Pseudomonadota > Alphaproteobacteria > Rhodobacterales > Roseobacteraceae > Sagittula > Sagittula sp. P11. The sequence goes on along the minus strand of NZ_CP021914.1, from coordinate 16,545 downwards.
CGTCGTGGCGGAACGCTATCGCGAAGGCCGCGCCTTTATCCTGGGCGACGCGGCACACCTGCGCTGGCCCAAGGGCGGCTTCGGCGCCAACACAGGGTTTGGGGATGCGGTCGATTTCGGGTGGAAGGTCGCAGCCGTCAGCGAGGGCTGGGCGCCCGAGGCGCTTCTCGATACCTACGAGGCCGAACGGCGCCCCATCGCCATCCGCAACACCAACGAAGCGGCGAACAACCGCGTGCTAGACCATATGGTGCAGCCTGATCCAATGCTCGACGAGGAGAGCGAGGCCGGCGACGCCGCCCGCAGCGCCATGCGCGAGCGTCTGTTCGCGCTGCGCCTGCGTGAGTTCGTCACTCCCGGCATCCAGCTTGGCCACCGCTATCGTGCATCGCCGATCGTCGTCGAGGACGGCAGTCTCGAAGGGCCGGATGACCACATGGTCTATATCCCGACCACGCGCCCCGGATCGCGCGCCCCGCATTTCGAGTTCGCAGACGGCCGCTCGATCCTCGACGACTACGGCCATGGCTTCACACTGGTCGTCACCGAAGACAGCACGGGAGCCGACGCATTCGCCCAAGCGGGCAACGCACTGGGAATCCCGGTCCGGGTGGTCCAGTACCGCGACAAAGACCTGCGTAGCCTGTATGAATGCGCTTTCGTGCTGGTGCGCCCCGACGGCCACGTCTGCTGGCGCGGCGACCTCCTGCCAGACCGCCCGGAGGACGTCTGGACAACTGTCAGCGGCCGCCGTCTGGCTCCTTCCGCAAAGTCCACGATCAAAACGAAAGAGCTTTCATGAACCGACCCCGCTCACAACCGTTCTGCACGGCCGACCTCTACGACGCGCATCCCGAAAGCCTTCAGGTGTCGACGCTGCAATTCCGGTCGTTCGGGCAACGCCCGAGCTTCTGGGGACAGGTCGAGACCCTGACGACCTTCGAAGATCACACTCCGGTCCTGAATGCGGTCTCGACCCCCGGTAACGGCCGGGTCCTTGTCGTGGATGCCGGCGGTTCGATGCGGGTCGGAGTCATGGGCGACAGGCTTGCGGGGATTGCGGCTGACAATGGCTGGGTCGGCGTCGTCATAAATGGCCTGATCCGGGACAGCGTCGGGATCAATGCCGTGGACATCGGTGTGAAGGCGCTCGGCACCACGGCGCGGCGCGGATGGGTTGCGACGGACGGACAACGCGGCACAGAGATCGCGTTCGGGGCGTTGCGGATTGCGCCGGGGGACTGGGCGTATTGCGACGAGGATGCGGTTATGATCTCGCGCGACTTTATCGATGTCGAAACCCAATCGCCGCCGGCCCCGGTCTGAGCGCCAGTAGACTCCTATGAGTCGCCCTTGGTGGTGCCTCCGCCCCCCTGCCCCGGAAAATGCCGTTCGAGAACCGTGAGCAGTCTGAGCAGCTCTTGCCGTTCCGCGGCGTTGAGGGGCGCCAGGATCGTGTCCGAAATCGCCGGCACCCGCTGCTCTACCTTGGTCAGAAGGTCCGAACCCCTGGCCGTGATACGCAACTGTTTGGTGCGCTTGTCCAGAGAGCCTTCTCTTCGGATGATCAGGCCCTTGGCCTCCAACCGGCCGATCACGTGGCCGATCGTGGTTCGGTCGAAGCATATCGCCTCGGCAAGGCGCGTGGCATCTATGCCGGGTGTATCCCGGATGTGAAGAAGCGCTGCAAACTGCACGGCGGTCAGATCGACGTCGGCATTCGCCTGACTGAACGCTGCCGTCGCCACCTGATGGGTTCTGCGCAGCAGGTAACCGGGTTGGTCGTAAATCTCGCTGGCTTTCAAGGCTCTGCTCTGGGGTGATGCGTGGTCGCGGTCCATTCTGACATCCGGCAGCACGCTGTTCAATCTGGTACGGTCGCCGGGCAGAACTTCATGAAAAAGGGGCGGCAGATGTGCTCTGCCGCCCCGGGGTCCGGTGGTCATGGCGTGCCGCTTACGGACCATGCCACCGACGGGAGGACCCGGCTATTCGGCGGCCTCGCTCACAGCCGCGGTAAACGCGTCGTAAACGACCTGGCCGTTCGGCGTTTCAGCGATCCACGCGTCGATGACCGTCTGGAGCTTTGCGTCCCAAAGGGCCTGTTCTTCGTCCGAGAGAGTCGAGAAGCTGCGCGTGTCATCTTTCATCGCAGCCGATCTGAACTTTTCGATGGAAGCGTCGAATTGTTCGCCCCATAGGCGCGCGAACGGTTCACCCGAATTCTTGTCGATCGCCGCACGGGTGTCTTCGGGCAGACTGTCGTACTTGTCCTTGTTCATGACCACCATGATCGGCGACGCGCCGAGGTTGATGTCCAGATGGTTCTTTGCCGTTTCGGCCACACCGAAGATCGTCAACGCAACCCACTCGTTGATCGTGCCATCGATCAGTCCGCGCGACAGGCTTTCTGCGATCTGGGGCGAGGTGATGCCACCGACAGGCGTCGCGCCGATGGCGTTGATGGTTGCCAGCAGCGTCGGACCTGCGCCCCGCAGTTTCTTGCCGGAGACCCCCGCGAGCGTGTCGACCTTGTCGACGGTCGTCAGGATCGCCGGAGCGGTGGAGAATGCGCCGAGAACCTTGACGTTTTCCATGCCCTGCCCCGGCCAAAACCCCTCTTCGACCATCTTCGTCGCAGCAAGCGATCCGGCCGTCGCACTGGGCGTGGACCCGGGCAGCTCGATGATCGTGGCCTCGTTCACCGCGCCGGGCGTGTAGCCGAGTACGATGTACGATATGTCGGCGATGCCGTCGCGCGCCATATCCAGATGCGCGGCAGGATCTCGGCCCAATGTTCCCGCGGGGAACATCTGGATGTCCAGCGAACCATTGGAATCGTCGATGACACGCTGCGCCCAGACCGACAGGATATCGGCATAGATGAAAGATGGCGCCGGAAGGCTGGTGGTGAAACGAAGCGAGTCCTTCGCCTGAGCTGCCTGTCCTGTCACGAATGACAACGCCAGCGCGGCCGCACAGCCCAACAGACCACGACCGACAGCACTCCGCACGCTTTTGCGATTATTGAACATTCTTTCCTCCCTTTTCTCCGGAAATCACCGGCGTTGCCCGGAAGCCGTGGGGCGATGACGTCCAGACGCCAGTCCCATCTCGCTCCGAACTTGGAATCAGGGTAGACACGGACCTCCGTCTCTCAATCTGAATCAGGAAAGTGTTCGCCCTCCGGGCAAAACCGTTGATGGCAGGCCCGGGTCAGTACGGATCCAACTGTCCAGTCCTCAGCTCTATGCCGGCGTTCAGGAGAGGTCGCAGGTCGCTGACCCGGCCGACCGCATGAACCGCCAACAAGGGAGCGCCGGGCACCTGGGTCGGAAGCGGTACGATCGTTGTATGACGTCAGTGCCCACCAGACAGATTTAGGAGCTTGAGCAACGGACGATTTCCGGTTCATCGAAGCCATTCCGGAACGAAGACAGACAAGACCTGCGGAACATCGAAGGAACCCGCTGAAAAGTTGGTCAGGGGCATCCAGCGGAAAACGCGCAAGCTTGGCCGCGCCGAGGATAAGAACAGGATCGTGCAGGCCGGCCGACGCGGCGAGGCGAGCGTTTCCGCCCTTTTCCTTCAGCGATTGCGCGTGGATATCATGCCATGGAGAAGCGGCCCGGAGATGCGATACTCAACGTGCAGACGTCCGGGGCATCCTGTGTCCGGAAATCCTATAGGGTGTGGTCCGGAACGCGCCGCGAAAGCCCTGTAAAGCGCAACGCCTCACTAGCCGCCGTCAGTTTGAAACTCTCGCCATTCTGCGCGTTCAGGGACTGGCCCGGCCGCCGCAGCGGACAGCAGAGACGGACCGACAAAGCACGTCAGATGACTTCGATACCAGCGTCTCTAAACTGGCCCACCATCTCGTCGGGAGCGGCGCGATTGGTGACCAGTGTTCCGATCCCGTCCGCATCCCACGCTCGGACGCGGCTGGTGGCTCCCAGCTTGGTATGATGGGCGAGAACCACCGTTTGTGTCGCCTGAGCAGCCATCGCGATCGATATCTCTGCTTCTTGCAGGTCGTAGAAGAACGATCCTTTGGCGGGGTGCAGGGCCACCGGGGCCGAAAAACATATGTCGACTTCGAAACGCCTTATCTCGGACAGGGTGAGTTCGCCCACCGTCGCGGGCACATCCGCAGCAATTCGCCCGCCCAGCAAGACGGCATCGAGACCCCCGGCCTGAAGCGTGGTGGCCACATCCAGCGAATTGGTGATCACCGAGACGCCGGAAACTTTGGCAAGCTCCCGGGCGAAGACGGCCGTGGTCGAGCCTGCGTCCACCATGATCGTCTGGCCGGGCTGAACAAGGCCGACCGCTTTCTTCGCGATCTCGGTCTTTGCCCGGATCTGGGTTGCCATGCGTTGCCGAAACGGGTCTTCGCTCCGGGGCTCGGGCAGGACGGCCCCGCCGTGCACCCGCGCCACCTTACCGACCTCTTCCAGGTCGAGCAGATCGCGGCGCACGGTTTCGCGCGAGACGCCGAGCATTTCGGCCAAGTCGTTCGCGCTGACCTGCTGGTTGGCCCCCAGCATCAGCAAGATCCTCTGGTGACGCTCTTTTGCCCACATGCCTCAGCCTCCGCGACGCCGCATCAGCGCCAGGATCATTTTCATAGACAGGACCGCGCCGCAGACAACCGCCATCACGCAGGTCGAGAAGGCTGCAGCCTGCGAGGTCAGCCCGGCATCGTCCAGCCGCATGATCGTCACGGCGGCGACGCTCAGTTGTGGTGTCGTCAGGAACACCACGGCAGACAGGGTGACCATGGACCGCATGAAGAGGAAGAAGAACACCGAGATCAGCATCGGCGCGATGAAGGGTGCGACGACATCGCGGGCGGTGCGTCCCAGCCCGGCGCCAAGGCTGCCCGCGGCCTCCTCCAGCGCCGGGGGGAGCTGCCGAAAGCCGGTCATCACCGTCAGGAAGCCCTGTGTGTGGTAGTGGTAGAAATTGACGATGCCGATCAGTGCGGCGGTGCCGTACAGCAGGTAAAGCGGTGTCGCCGTGGAGTTGAAGGTCAGGATATAAGCCAAGCCCAGCACCATTCCCGGAACGGCGGCCGGCATGGCGGCCAGGATCTGGACCGGCTGGGCCAGCGCCTGCGGCAGTCGCCGCAACCCGAGCCCGAGCAAGAACACCGCCACGGTCCCGCCCGCCGCCGCGCCAAACGAAATGACGATGGTCATCCAGAGCGACGAATACCCGCCCGCCAGCGTGATGTCGTAATGCTTGAACGACAGCGCCATGTTGTAGGGCCAGAGCGTGACGAAGCTGGCATAGACCACGATGCCGATCACCGCGACGATACAGGCACAGATCAGCAGCGACAGAGCCGCCATGGACAGGTCCCGCAACGGCGCAAAGACGGGGCGATAGGGCATCTGTCCGGTGGTCTGCCCGGCCTGCTGCCGCTTCATCGCCTGACGTTCGATGGTGTAGGAAATTACCGTGGGCAGCAGAAGCATGATCCCCACCACGGCCCCCATGTTGAAATTTCGCTGGCCGATGACCTGGCTGTAGATCTCGGTCGCCAAGACCGAATAGTCCCCCCGATCACCGCCGCATTGCCGAAATCCGTGATCGTGATGGTGAAGCAGACGAAGCCTGCGTTCAGGATACCAAAGCGCGCCGAGGGGATCGTCAGGTCCCGAAACTGCCGCCAGGGCGAGGCGCCCATCACATCGGCTGCCTCGTAGGTGCGCGCATCCAGCAGCACCAGCGCCGCACCGATGATCATCACCGCCTGCGGCAAGGCATAGAGCGTGTTGGCGATCAGCAGACCCCAGAAGCCGTAGATCTCGATCTCGATGCCGAGCGCGCGGCTGACGACACCGTTGCGGCCCAGCAGGAAAATCAGCCCGAGCGCCTGAACCAAGGACGGTGCCAGCAGCGGCAGGACAATGACCGCCCGGATCAGCCATTTGCCCGGAAAGGCACAGCGATAAAGGCCATGCGCGATGACGAAGCCCAGAAGCACACTGACCAGCGTGGTCGCCGCCCCCATGACCAGCGAATGTTGCGTCGCGCGCCAGAACCCGGAAGACCCAAGCACCTCGGCATAGTTGCCGAGGCCGTAGCTGTCGCCGACCGTGATCGAACGCAGGAAGACGATCAGCATCGGGTAGGCAAAGAACAGGATCAGCCCCAGAAGCGGCAGACCGACGCAAGCGGCGGTCAGCAGGCGGTCGGCATCGAGGGGCTTGCGCCTGGCCTGCACCCGTATCGTGTCGGACGCACTCATGCCGTCACTGCCTTGCGCGGGGTCGCATCGTCGATCACCCATGTGCAGGCGTCCGGCGCAACGGTCAGCGCGACACGGTCGCCCGCGCGGCAGGGGTTCGCGCCATGGGTTTCCACGGTCAACGAGCCAACTGCGGTATCGACCTGAAGCCGCCGCAGGTTGCCGAGAAAGCTGATGCTGCGCACCGTGGCCGCGCCGTCCGCCAGTGGCACGAGGTCGATCTGTTCCGGACGGATGCAGGCAAGCTGCGCCACGTCCGTCGCTGGCCGGGTTGGCATAAGGTCCGGGAACAGCTGCGCAACATGGTCGGGCGGGAGCAGATTGCTGATGCCCATGAACTCCGCGACGAACCGCGTGGCAGGCCGGTGGTACAGATCCTCCGGCGTGCCAGCCTGCACGACGATGCCGTGGTTCATGCAGATGATCTTGTCCGCAAGGGCCAGAGCCTCTTCCTGATCGTGGGTCACCATCAGGGTCGGAATGCCAAGGGCGCGCTGCACCTGCCGGATCTCGTCGCGCAGTTCGGCGCGGACCTTGGCGTCGAGTGCGGAAAGCGGCTCGTCCAGCAGCAGAACGCGCGGGTCGACGGCAATCGCCCGGGCCAGTGCGATGCGCTGCTGCTGCCCGCCCGATAGCTGACCGGGCATCTTGCCTGCGACCTGCGGAAGCTTCACGAGGTCCAGCAGTTCGGAAACGCGCGCAGCGATGTCGCCGGGCGCAGCGCCCCGGATCTTTAGCCCGTAGCCGATGTTCTCGGCCACGGTCATGTTGGGGAACAGGGAATAGGACTGGAACACGATGCCGAAGCCGCGCTTGCGGGCGGGCAGCTGTGACAGGTTCGCGTCTTCGAGGGTGATCTCTCCGCCGTCCAGATCCGTCAGACCGGCGATCAGCCGCAGCAGCGTGGTCTTTCCACAGCCCGATGGCCCGAGCAGGCAGACAAATTCACCCTTGTCGATCCCGATGGAAACGCGGTCGAGCGCGGTGAACGTGCCATAGGTCTTGGTGGCGTCGCGGACGGTCAGATACATTGGGTCTTGCTTTCCTTGGGCGTACAGGCGGCCCGCGACCGCCTGCAAAGGGTCGGGGCGACCAATGCCGCCCCGATGCCAGGCCTTAGCGGCCGAACTTCTCTTTCCATTCTTCCTTCACTGCCGTCTGGTCGGTCGCGGCCTTCACGAAGTCGATATCCGCGAGGATCGTCGAGATATCGGCGGGAAGCCCGGCGGCCTCGGCTGCGGCAGAGGCATCGACGCCCGGCACGGTGATCAGCGCCTTGTACTGCTGGTAGAGCCCGATGGCCTCGTCCGACATGGTCCAGTCAAGGAAGGCTTTCGCCCCTTCCGGATTGTCCGTGCTTGCCATCAGGCCAGAGGCCTCCAGCTCGTATCCGACTCCGCCTTCGGGGAAGACCATCGCCAGCGGGTAGCCTTCCTCGATCGACTGCATCGCGGTGAAGGCCAGCGAGATACCGACAGTGTATTCACCAACGCGGGCCGACTTGCAGGGCTTGGAACCGGAGGAGGTGTACTGCGCCATGTTCGGGTCGATGGCTTCCAGCTGCGCCCAGCCGGCCTCTTCGCCCATGCTCTGCAGCACGGCGTTCACATGAAGGTAGCCGGTCCCGGAGGAGTTCGGGTCGGGCATCAGCACCTCGCCCTTGAAGGCGGGATCCTCGAGGTCCGCCCAGCTGGACGGCATGGGCAGGCCCTTTTCCTCAAGCCGGGCAGTGTTCACGCAGAAGGCACCCATGTAGCCGATGGGGGCAAACCACTTGCCGTCCGCATCGCGGAAGGTTTCGGGCAGCACGTCGGCCCCCTTGGCCGCGTAGGGTTCCAGCATCTCGAGGATCTGGGGATCCATCATGGCGCTGACCGCCCAGCCCCAGATCACGTCGGCCTGCGGATTGCCCGCTTCGGCCAGCAGCCGTGCGCCCAGCTTGCCGGTGGACAGGCGCAGCACGTTGATTTCGGTGTCGGGCATGGCAGCCTGAGCGGCCTCCACATAGGCTGCGATCTCTTCTTCTTCGAGCGCGGTGTAGACAGTCAGTTCGTCAGCCAGCACCGGCGCGGCGAGGCCGAGGGCTGCCAGCGACAGTGCGGTGGTCGGAATCCAGGTCTTCATGATCATCTCCTTGTTGGTCCACATCCAGGTCCGGACCTGCGCCCGGGTCGTCCGCGGGCCTTTTCCGAGACCCGTTCTGATTATCTCGCCCGATGCCGGGCTTGGGGTAATATGTGTAGTCTTGCGTTTTTGTGGCATTTGTCTACGTTTAAATTTCAAAGCGGACGCCCGCAGCCTGCCGGCCCCCGGAACTGAGGAATTTTCATGCAGACCCATCCCCACCTCTCCGAGACGGACCGGCTGGCAGAGTTCGCGGGGGCCTTGGCGGACACGACCGACGACATGGCGATGCGCTATTTCCGCAAGCCTCTGGATATCGAGTCAAAGGCAGACGCTTCACCCGTCACGCAGGCTGACCGCGCCATCGAAACCGCGATGCGGCGTCACATCGCCGAAGCCTTCCCCGCGCATGGCATCCTGGGAGAAGAGCACGAAGACGCCAGGCTGGACGCCGACCGGGTCTGGGTCATCGACCCGATCGACGGCACCAAGAGCTTTCTTTCGGGTATGCCCAGCTTCGGCACGCTCATCGCCTGCCTGTCCGCCGGTGTACCCGACATCGGGGTGATCTCTATCCCGCCTACGGGCGAGCGCTGGACCGGCCAAAGTGGCAAACCCACCTTGTTCAACGGCAGCCCGTGCCAGACCAGCGGGCGGCAGCACCTGTCCGAGGCGATCCTCTACACAACCAGTCCCGACAGCTTCGATCCGTCGGGGCTTGAGCGATTCGAAGCGTTGTCGAAGAAGGTGGCGATGCGGCGGTTCGGCGGCGATTGCTATGCCTACGGTCTGCTCGCCTCCGGCCATGTCGATCTGCTGGTCGAGATGAACCTGCATCCTTACGATTACATGGCGCTTGTGCCTGTCATCGAAGGGGCTGGCGGGGTCATCACGGATTGGGAGGGTCGTCCTTTGACCTTGGCCTCCGAGGGAAAAGTCATCGCGGCCGCCAGCGCCCAACTGCATGCCGAAGCACTGTCCGCACTGGCCGGGACCGCAAACCGGCCGTGATCTGGTGTTTCGGCAAGGCGAAGTTCATCTCGGACTCGGGCAAGTCCACCGGTCACGAAGGCTGACAGAAATCGCCGATCGGCTCGGGCGGGCGTGCTTTGCGCTTCGACGTCCGACCATAAAGCTGGTTGACGCTCAACCGTGACCGCCCCTCCTGAGACGGTGCGGGCGTTCACGGCGAGCGTTCGATCATCGCGGCCGGGTCCCTTAGACCTTCTTGCTGCGGAGTTTCGCCTGCTCCAGCTCCCAGTATTCGATGCGGAACTGCTCTGCGCGCGGCAGTGGCTCATAGCCTCCCATCGCCTGGGCAGAAGCCGCGACGCGCAGGTTCTGCTCGGCGAGGTCCGCGTTGATCCGCGCTTCGGCGGCAGTGCGTCCCAGCCCAATCACTCCCGCACCCGGCACGAAGACGACGCGCGGCAGAACGTCCAGCATGGTTTCGGAGCCTGTTTCATGATCGCGGAAGTACTGTTCATACGCTGAACCGAAGTTCGCGACGGCATCGCGGACCGCGCCAAGGCCGGCACCGGCATCCAGAACAAGCGGCCAAGGCTTAATGCGAATGACGTGGTCAGGGGTCACCGTGCCACGACTCACAGCATCGGCCATCCCGTCCTGTCCGGAGAGCGCGACCAGCCGGTCATCCCCCCGCGCATCACAGTGAAGGCTGGCAAAGACATCGCCCGTCAGCGCCTCTGCCAGATGCGGCAGGAGCGCGTTCAGGGCCGTATTGCCCTCGTGGCCGGTCGGCGCCATCAGCGCAGCACCGCGCGCTGCGAGGTGGCGTTCGCAGACGGCGACCACCTCGTGGAACTGTGACAGGCTTTCCTCGGCGCTGTCGCCCCAGGTGAAAAGGCCGTGCTGCGCCAGCCACATGCCGGTCGCTTGCGGCTCCGCTTTGGCAACTTTGGCCCCTGCAATCGACAGATCGAAGCCGGGAAAGACGTAAGGCAGGAAGGTGATGTCGCCGCCAAAAAGCGTGCGCACCGTCTCACGCTGCTCGGCTTCGGGACGGTTGGCCAGCGCCAGCACCGCAGAGGCATGGCCGTGGTCGACAAAACGCGCAGGCAGATAGGCGTGCAGCAGCGTCTCGACCGACGGGTTGGGCGCAGTCTGGTCCAGCAGGTTAGCGCGCAGAAAGCGCACCATCTCGGTATCGCTGAGGCGGGGGCCGTCCCGCACCTCGAACAGCGGATCGAGCCAGAGCGCGGGCATCCCCTGCGGCTCCATCAAGGCGAGATCCCAGCCAGAACCCTTGACGTGCAACACCCGCCGCCCGTCGCGCACCACCTTCACCGAAGTGTTGCCACCGCCATGCATCGCCAGCTCGGGGTTGCCCCCGAGCTGTCTGGAACTTTCGACACGGCTGGCCAGCAGCGTATCGGCCTCGCCCATCGTCATGCCGCCGCCTTGCGGGTGCTGATGTCCTTGTACATCTCGAACGCCTGCTTCGACGGCAGCAGATCGTGCACCACGGCGCTCACCGCCTGGATCATCGCCACCGGATCGCCCGCACGGAAGATGTTGCGTCCCATGTCGACGCCTGCCGCGCCCTGGTCGATGGCCTGCCAGGCAACTTCCAGCGCCTCGTCCTCGGGGATCTTCTTGCCGCCCGCGATGACGATCGGCACCGGGCAACCGGCGCAGACCTTCTCGAAGCCTTCCTCGACGTAGTAGCTTTTGACGTATTGCGCGCCGATCTCGGCGGCAATGCGGGTGGCCAGGCCAAAATAGCGAGCATCGCGGGCCATGTCCTTGCCCACGCCCGTGACGGCGAGGGTCGGCATTCCAACCCGGTTGCCGCGGTCGATCAGGTTGATGATGTTGGTGATGGATTTGTGCTCGAACTCCGAGCCGATGTAGACCTGCGCCGCCATCGCCGCCACGTTCATCCGCAGCGCGTCTTCCATGTCGACGGCAATGGTTTCGTTCGACAGTTCGGACATGATCGAGTTGCCACCCGAGGCGCGCATGACGATGGGCTTGCGGGTGGATGCGGGCACCGATGTGCGCAACATCCCGCGCGTGCACATCAGCACGTCGGCGTGGTCGAACAGCGGTGCGATGTTGATGTCGACCCGTTCCAGCCCGGTGGTCGGCCCTTGGAAATAGCCGTGGTCGAAGGCCAGCATGACCGTGCGTCCGGTGTCGGGGCGGAAGATCCGCGCCAGCCGGTTCTGCATGCCCCAGTCATAGGCGCCCGCGCCCTTGAGGAAGAACGGCTCATTCTTCGCGGGTGTGTTCAGCCCGAAATCCTTGCCGTCGATGATGTCGTCGAGGTCAGCCATGTGATGTCCTTTCAGCTTGTGTCTTGTGTGGCTCGCAGGCGTCCACCTGAGGTGCCGCCCAAGCCGCCCCCAGTGCATCGCGATAGGCGCACCAGCGCCGGTATCTCGTGTCCAGTTGCGCCTGCGCGGCGGGGTCCGGGGCAACGTGGGTGACATGACGGGCCATGGTCCGCGTCGCCTCGTCGAAACTGTCGAACAGCCCCGCGCCAATGGCCGCCGCGATGGCGGCTCCGCGCGCGCCGGTTTCGACGCAGTCGGAAAGGTGCAGGGTCATCCCCAGCGCATCGGCAAAGATCTGCGCCCAGAACCGCGATTTCGCCGCGCCGCCCGAAAGGGTCGCCGTGCGGAAGCGGCGCTCGGGATCGAGGATCTCGAAATGGGCGCGGTGGCCAAAGGCCACGCCTTCGTAAAGCGCGCGCACCATGTCCGCGCGGCTGTGCCAGGCGCCCACCGCGTTGAAGCCGCCACGTGCGCCGGGTACGGGTCCTGCGTAAAGGAAGGGATGGAAGACCGGCAGATCTCTGGCCGGGTCCGACTCTGCGGCGAGACGATTGCACAGGTCGAACGGGTCCTCCCCGAGGGCCTTCGCCTCGGCCGAAAGGAAGGTCTGCACGAACCATTCGAGGTTGGCCGCCGACGTTGGCGAGCATTCGCAGCTGACCCAGGTGTCGCGCCCCAGGACACTGGCGAGCAGCGCGCGTGGCTCCTCCGGCAGCGCGGTCGCAAAGATCTGGTTGATCGACCAGCTTCCCGCCACGATCGACGCCTCGCCTGCGCGCGATGTCCCCGCCCCGAGTGTCGAGGCCAGCACGTCGAAAAGTCCACCCACCACAGGGGTGCCTTCTGCAAGTCCGGTGGCCGTCGCTGCTTCGGCGGTGACGTGGCCGACGACTTCATCGCTTTGCGCGGGCTCCGGCAGGATCGGGCGCAGCGCTTCGATACCGTAGAGGCGCAGCAGCGCGTCGTCGTATTGCAGTGCGGGAAGCGCCAGAAGTCCCGCACCCGCAAGGTCCGACACGTCAGAGCCCATGCGCCCGGTCAGGCCAAACACGATCACGTCCTTGCACAGCAGCGCGCGATGCGCCCGCGCCATCAGATCGGGCTTGTTCTCGGCCATCCAGCGCAGCAGCACAGGGGTCATGGCAGGCCAGGGCCGCGATTGGGCGCGGGTCATGATCTCGTCACCATTGGCTGCGGCGATCTGCGTGGCGAGTGCTTCGGCGCGGTTGTCCATCGACTGGATTCCGATCAGCCCCCTGCCCTCTTCGTCCAGCAGATAGAGCCCGTTGCCATGACCGGCTGCGCCCACCGCAAGCACCTCGGCCCCGCTGACGCCTGCCTTCTGCAGACAGTCGCGGATCGCGCCGCTGGCCGCCTGCCACAGCCCTTCGGGAGCGCGTTCGACAAAGCCGGGCGCAGGCTGCAACGTTTCCGAGCTGCGCGAGGCGACGGCAAGCGTCGTCCCGGTGCGGTCGAAGAGCGCGGCCTTCACCATGGTGTTTCCGGCGTCCACGCCGATCAGATACCCCGTCATTGCGCCGCAACCTCCCCTTTGCGATGCAGGCCGATCCGGTTCGGGTCGGCCCCGTGTGTCTCTGCCAGCGTGACGCGGAAGTTGTGGAGTTCCTGCGCGCGCTGTGCCGGGCTCCAGCCCTTTGCCTGTGCGAGGCGGTCGGCGAGCACGTCGAGCGCAGCAGCGTCCAGAGCACCCGCCAGCGCCAGTGTCGTGCGTCGCAGTGCCAGATCGGCAAGCCGTTCGACCTGCTCATGGGCGATGACGTAGTCGATCTCGGCATCGCTGTAGCCCGGCAGGCCCGACAACATCCGTTCGGAGGCAAAGGCATGTCCCAGCGCCCCGGCCAGCGTGCCGTACCGTTCCAGCAGCGTCGCGACACGGTCAGACGAAAGCCCGGATTGTTCGGCCACCTGCGCGCACCAGAGGGCGCGGTCGGCCGGGTAGTCTGCGCCGCCTCCGATGGGCAGCGCCTCGGTTCCGGTGCGGCGCGCAATGCCCAAGCGGGTCATCACCTGATCCGCCGCCAGTTCGCCGAACGCACGGAAGGTGGTCCACTTGCCGCCGATCATGCTGAGCACCGGCACGTCGCCTTCGGTCCAGCGGTTGAAATGTCCGCGCGGAATCTGTCCGGTGGTCCCTGCCCCGCTGACCGGCAGCGGACGCACCCCGGCAAAGACGTGCAGCACCTGTTCCGGCTTCACGGTCACGCCCGGAAAGACCCAGGACAAGCCATCGAGGATATAAGCCTGCTCATCCGCCTCGCAGCGCACGGCGTCGGGGTCAGGCACCTTGATGTCTGTCGACCCGACCAGCACCATCCCGTGCAGGCAGAACATGATGCAGATCCGGCCGTCAATGTTTTCATAATACACCATGTCGTCGCCGAGCATCTCGCGCAGGTCCGGATGGTCGAGCACGAGATGCGCGCCCTTGGTGCCCTGCACCATGTCTTCCCTCGCCCCGGCCCGAGCGTTGGTCCGATCGATCCACGCTCCGGTGGCGTTGACGACGATCTCGGGGCGCAGGGTGATCTTCCGTCCGCCGATACGGTCGGTCAGCGCTACCTCGGTGCCGATGGAGGTGACTTCGAGATGGTTCAGCGCCACCGCGTCGCAGCCGGCCCGCGCCACGTCCTCGAAGATCTCGGTGACCACGCGTTCGGGATGACTCACCTGGCCGTCGAAGTAGGTGGCCGCGCAGCGCACCTCCGGGCGGAAGGGGAATCGTGCTTTCGCCTTTCCCGAGGACCAGAACTCATGCTTCGGCAGACCGCCCTTGCCGCGCGTGTAAAGATCGTAGAACGACAAGCCCAGCTTGACGGGCAGCGCGCCGCGCCGCGACGGTGCCTTGCTGAGACCGAGGAACCTGAGCGGCGCGTTCAGCGCGCCCGAGATCCAGCTGTCGATCGGCACGATGGTGCGCAGCGGTCCGACGAGATGCGGCGCGTTCCTGAGCAGCCGGTTACGCTCGTCGAGCGCCTCTCGCACCAGATCGAACTCGCCGTTCTCGAGGTAACGCAACCCGCCATGGACCATGCGGCTGAGCGCCGAGGACGCCCCCGCGCAGAAATCCGACTTCTCGGCCAGCATCACCGGCACGCCGTTCAGCGCCAGCTCGCGGTAGACGGAGGCACCGTTGATACCGCCGCCGATCACCAGCACCTTCGGCGCGGCGCCGTCCATGGCATCCAGCCGCGCGACGCGGGTCATGGGGGGAACGATGGAAAGGGTCATCCGGCCTCCTTCAGGCGCGCCAACACGGAGCGGGCGGTGACCTCGTCGGTCACAAGCGTGTTGATGTAGCCGCCGCGAACCACGGCGCAGATGGCCTCGGCCTTTTCCTGCCCGGCGGCGACGCCGATGCTGAGCGGCACCTTGGCCAGATCCGCCGGAGAGATCGCCACCACCAGCCGGTTGCGCACGTAGTCGGTGACTTCGCCGCGCGCGTCGAGCACATGCGCCATCAGTTCCGCCACCGCACCCGAGGCATAAAGCGCCTCTTCCTCGGCGGGTACGTCACGGTGCAGGTCGAAATAGGATGTCGCCTTTTCGCGCAGCCCGCCGATCCCGACCAGAGCCACGTCGGCGGCGCGGGCAGCCTCCATCACGCGGCTGACCGTCTTCATGCCGGTGATCATGGCGTGCTGCTCCTCGGTCTCGGCGAACATGGGCGAGAGCATTTGCACCGCCTCGCCGCCGAAGGCCCGGGCCAGCGTGGCGGCCGCGTGGTTCACATCCGTATAGTGTTTGCCCTGCACGAGTCCGGTCGCGGGCACCGCCGTCATGCCGCGCAGCGGCACCACCTGCCGCAGCCCGGCGACGCAGGCGCTCACGCCCTTGCCGCCCGTCAGGCAGACGGTCATGCCGGGCTTCAGCTTCGACACCAAGAGCTCGGCGGCGGTGCTGCCGACCCGGGCCAGCACCGCCTCGGGGTTGTCGGAGGCGGTGGGTTCGATCACCACCTCGCGCAGGCCCGAGATCTCGGCCAGTTCGCGTTCGAGTGCCAGATGGTCCTGGAAGGGCGAGCGGATCGAGATTTCGACCATGCCCATCTCGTGCCCGGCCTTGATCATCCGGTTCACGGTGGAATGGCTCTGCCCCATCCGTTCCGCCACCTGGGCCTGTGTCAGCCCGTCCACGTAATGCAGCGTCAGTGCGGTGTAGATCCGGCGCACCTGCGCGATGTCCTGAAGCTGGTCCATGATCAGCTCCGCTTGCCGCGCTTGTTCATCAGGTGGTCGAAGCTGACCGCCGCAAGCAGGATGAAGCCCTTGATCATGTCCTGCATGTAGACGCTCACGTCGAGCAGGATCAGAGAAGAGGTCACCAGCGACAAAAGCGCCACCCCAAGCACCGCGCCGAAGATCGAGCCCTGCCCGCCCTTGAGCGAGGCGCCCCCGATCACCGCCGCGGCGATCACGTTCAGCTCCATGCCGACGCCGAACTGCGGCGTGGCCGAGCCGAAGCGCGCCATGAAGATCACGCCCGCGAGGCCCGTCAGGGTGGAACACAGCACCGTCACCCAGAAGATCACGCGCTTGGTACGGATACCGGAATACTCGGCGGCCTTCTCGTTCGACCCGGTATAGAAGATCGTCCGGAACTTCGCGGAACGGCGCAGCAGGAAGTCGAAGACCACCGCCAGCACGATGAAGATCAGAACCACCACCGGCAGGCCACCAAGACTGCCCTGCCCCACGAACTTGAACTCGGGCGGCAGGCTGAACAGCGACAGCGGCGTGCCCTTGGTGATCAGAAGGCACAGGCCCCGCACGATCACCATCGCAGCCAATGACGCGATGAAATGCGACAGCCCGACACGCACCACGAAGAGGCCCATGGCCGCGCCGA